>NZ_RQHK01000002.1:950000-1250000 GCF_004770475.1 Leptospira mtsangambouensis | reverse complement strand
AAATGGAAAGGGTAGTTGGAGATAAAGAACGTGCTTTGTTAAGCCACTTCCATCTCCATTCCGAATATCTTAATGGAGATTCTATCATACGATAGGATAAATAAGAAAAACAGAAACAAAGGATGAGAATAAGAGGAATTAGATGGTTTTTGATCCCAAAAGTCCAACGAAAAAAAGTAATGATTGGCCAGTGCCACAAATACAATGAATAAGATAATATACCAATAAAGGTGATGGGTTTCCACTGCAAAAGTTTTACAACAGAACTATTTGAATCTAAAAATAAGAGAATACCTGCCGTTAGGAGAACGATAAGGATATTATAATATTTTTCTGAAAGATTAGGGTATTTCGAATCAAATAATAGAACGATAAGTAAGGATAAAAAGATCGGAAGTAAAAAATAGGATAATCTAGCGACTGTTTGTCGAAATGAATGATTCATCACCTCCAGTCGATTCGAAGCTAAAAAAACGAGGGAACCTAAACTCAATTCCCAAAACCGACTGTGGACCAAATAAAAAACTTTGATAGGGTGTTTTTCAAAGTTCTTTAAAAAAAATAAAACGGATAGTGTGGTTAAGATACTTAGAACCAATACAAAAGTTTTTTTCTTATCTCCTTTTTGTAATAGTCCCCAAAACAAAAGAGGAAACAGAAGATAGAACTGTTCTTCTACACCAAGAGACCATGTATGGGTGAAGGCATTGAGTTCCGCTGTGGTGCTAAAATAGTCTGTTGCCATATTGGCTAAGTACAAATTTCCAATTCCAATCAATGAACTGAGTCCTGTTTCAATGCTCATTGTGGTGTGGTGAGATTCGTGAGATGAGAAGAGAAATGTAGTAAATATTGTGAAGGTTACGACTGCAAACAAAGCGGGAAACAAACGTTTGACTCTTCTTTTCCAAAAGTCTTTTAAAAATGGGAAAAAATCCATTTTCTCTCTTTCGATGAGGGATTTTGTGATCACAAATCCTGATAAAACAAAGAACATATCCACACCCAAATATCCATTTAGGCATAACCCTTGTTTTATGTGGTTGAGTATAACAGCGATAATGGCGATGGCTCTGAGTCCATCGAGTTCCTTCCTGTACATCGGTAATGGTCGAATCTATTTTGAGGAGTGGGAAAGTCCACAGGATTTTAGTTCAAATCCTAAGATTCTTGTTCATTGAATGAACATTTTTTCTTGACCTCGTTCAAAGACTGAACACATTTTGATAAATTATGGGACTCAGGGGGCGAAGCTATGCCTACCGAAAGTCATCGAAGCTCCCCGTTCGGGAACATTTCCTTTCATGAAAGAAAATTTCCAATACAATGACCACCACCTAAAACTTTTGCAATTGCTTGAGGAAAATCCTCATTTATCGCAAAGGGATGCCTCTGATGTTTTAGGTCTTAGTTTAGGTAAGGTGAATTATATTTTGAAAGCCTTTTTGGATAAAGGTCTTATCAAAATGAATAACTTTCGAAATAATAAAAACAAGATGGCCTACACCTATTTGCTTACGCCGAGTGGAATTGAAGAAAAAGCGAGACTTACTTTGCATTTTTATGAAATTAAGAAAAGAGAATATGAGGCTTTAAAAGCCGAAATAGAAAAGTTAGGTTATTCCCGTGTTACCAATGGGATTTAGTAAGTTCTTATTATAAAAAATTTAAAGGGAGTATCACTTGAAGAAAGATGCAAAAATCTACATTGCAGGCCATAGAGGATTAGTTGGTTCTGCTTTAGTTAAAGTTTTGAAAGAGGCTGGGTTTACGAATGTAATCGGAAAGTCACATTCTGAACTTGATCTAACAAACCAAGATGCAGTCATTGATTATTTTAAAGCAGAAAGGCCAGAATATGTTTTTTTAGCAGCTGCTAAAGTTGGTGGAATTCATGCTAACAATACTTATCCTGCAGAGTTTATTTTCTCGAATTTACAAATTCAAAATAACATAATTGATGCTGCATATCGATTTGGAACAAAAAAGATGTGTTTTCTTGGTTCCTCTTGTATTTATCCAAAGTTCGCCAAACAGCCAATGGATGAAGGTCAGTTGCTCGATGGTAAGTTAGAACCAACAAACGAGCCATATTCGGTGGCAAAGATTGCCGGAATTGTGATGTGTCAGAGTTATAACCGTCAATATGGTACAAACTTCATTTCAGTGATGCCAACCAATCTTTATGGTCCTGGAGACAATTATCATCCAGAGAATTCACATGTTTTACCTGCACTGATAAGAAGAATTCACGAAGCAAAAGTTCAGAATTCTCCTGAAGTTGTAATCTGGGGAACAGGCAAACCTCTTCGTGAGTTTTTGTTCTCTGATGACATGGCTAGAGCCTGCATGTTTTTAATGGAGAATTATGATGTGTCTAGTGATCCAAAAGGTGGAGAACATGTAAATATTGGTTCTGGGATCGAAGTGAGCATTCGTGAATTGGCAGAAACAATCCAAGAAGTGATTGGATATGCAGGGAAATTAAACTTCGATTTAACAAAACCTGATGGGACGCCAAGGAAATTATTAGATGTTTCTAAACTTCATCGAATGGGATGGAAACATGAGATCGAACTCAAAGAAGGAATCAAACGAGCTTATGAAGATTTCGTAAAGCAACATAGAGGATAAGTAACCAGTGGCTAATGTTTTTGTTTCCACATATCCCTTTTGTCGTTCTGATAAACAAGCAATCGATCACTTACTTTCCAATGGCCATCATGTGGTGATCAATCCCTTAGAAAGAAAAATGAAACCTAGTGAGGTTTTAGAAAATGCTGAAAATTTTGATGCACTGATTGCTGGAACAGAAGACCTAACACCTCTCGTCGAAAAAACTTCCCAATTGAAATTGATTTCTCGTGTTGGTGTTGGGCTTGATAGCGTTCCCTTAGACCTATGCGCAAAAAAATCTATATCAGTTGCATACACTCCCGATGCAGTATCACCTGCTGTTTCCGAATTGGCTATTGGTCTGATGGTGGATTTAATGAGGCAAGTTTCCTTTGCTGATCGTGAAATTCGAAAAGGATTGTGGACAAGACCATATGGTAATCGTATTGGCGGTTCTAGTATTGGGATCTTGGGGTTTGGTCGAATAGGGAAACGTGTTGCCTCCCATTTGATTGGATTTCTTCCTAAGGAAATCCTAATCTGCGATTTAGTTGATAAAAGCAAAGATATTGAAGAATTACAAAGATTGGCTGATGGAATGTATTCAATGAATTCCAGACTTGGTAAAAACTGGGGTAAAGTAAAGATCAGACAAGTAGAATTGGTCGATCTAGTTCAAAACTCAGATATTCTTACAATACATGTCCCTCTTTCGGAAAGTACAATGAATATGTTTCATCTGGGACTTCTAAATCAAATGAAATCTTCTGCCTTTTTGATCAATACGGCTAGGGGAGGGATCGTCAACGAAAGCGATTTATACCAAGTTCTAAAATCAAAGGGATTAGCTGGAGCAGCTTTAGATGTATTTGATGAAGAGCCCTATTTTGGTGCTTTGAAAGAGTTTGAAAATGTTATTTTAACACAACATATGGGTTCATGTTCTAATGATTGTAGAGCAGACATGGAGAGAGAGGCTGCAGAAGAGGTGGTTCGTTTTTTTAATGGGGAGCCTTTGGTTTCAAAGGTGATATAAAGTAATTGATGAAAGAAATAGAAATAACAAACGAATCAAAGTGGTACAAAATCGATATAGTAGGTATATATGAATACCGAGATCTTTTATGGCTCTTAGTGAAAAGAGATTTCGTTGCTTTCTATAAGCAGACAGTTCTTGGTCCACTCTGGTATATTATCCAACCTATTTTTACTTCATTAACAATGACGATTATTTTTAGTAATATTGCCAATATTTCTACAGATGGGATTCATCCATTTTTATTTTATTTATCTGCTTCTACTTTATGGAGTTTTTTTTCAGAAGCGTTGACTAAAACATCGAATACTTTTTTAAATAATTCTGGATTATTTGGGAAGGTTTTTTTCCCAAGAATGATTGTTCCAATATCAACGGTATTGATTACATACTTAAAACTTTTCTTACAGGTGGCTCTGCTCGGTGTTTTTTATTTCGCATTGGGTGGGTCTTCTTATCTGAACTGGAATTCTTTTTTTAATTTTTTTGTTCTGATTCCTCTTGTTTTTTTACAAGTTGGTTTGTTTGCACTTGGGTTTGGAATTTTTTTGTCCTCCTATACAACTAAGTATCGAGATTTAGTTTTTGCATTGAGTTTTGGAATTTCGCTTATGATGTATGCGTCTCCAGTAATCTATCCTGTGTCTATGGTTCCTGTAAAATATCTGGATTTATATATGTTGAATCCAATTAGCTCTAATATTGAAGTGTTTCGATATTCTTTATTCGGTGTTTTATCCATCCAGTGGTATCACTGGGGGGCAGGTTGGTTGGTAACATTCCTGTTTTTACTCTTAGGGATGATCACTTTTAATAAAGTTGAAAAGAATTTTATGGATACTATATGAACCAGTATGCTATTTCTGTAGAGGGACTAAGCAAAACGTATCAACTAGGTTCCATAAATCACGGTACTCTTTTTCAAGATTTACAATCAGCTTGGGCAAGATGGAGAGGGTTAGATGATCCCAATGCAAAGATTGGCCAAAAAAACGATCGTTTGGTTGGAAATAACTTTCAAGCTCTTTCAGATATCAATCTTGAATTTCAAAAGGGAGAACGGGTCGGAATCATTGGGCGTAATGGTGCTGGTAAATCAACATTATTAAAAATATTATCTAGGATTACAACTCCAAGTGAAGGACGAATCCGGATCAATGGTCGAATGGCTAGTTTGCTTGAAGTTGGTACGGGTTTCCATCCTGAATTGACAGGTAGAGAGAATGTATTTCTAAACGGCGCTATACTTGGAATGCGAAAGGACGAAATTTTACGAAAATTTGATGAAATTGTCGATTTCGCCGGCGTTGAAGATTTCATTGATACACCAGTGAAACGGTATTCTAGTGGAATGTATGTTCGTTTAGCTTTTGCTGTCGCAGCACATTTAGAACCGGATATCATGGTCGTTGATGAAGTTCTCGCTGTAGGAGATGCTGTCTTCCAAAAAAAATGTTTGGGTAAGATGGATAGTGTCAGTAAAGACCAAGGTCGGCTTGTTATATTTGTAAGTCATAGTATGGATGCAATTAGTACACTTTGTAATCGTTCTATTCTCTTAGATGGTGGTAGGGTGAAATTTGATGGTGATACTTCATCGGCCATTTCCTTGTATCTAGAGGATTTAAAATCAGAAATGATGCAAAATGCTACTAGAGAGCCAAACATCACTTTCCCAATTGAAAAAGATATCAACCATCAGATTTTATCTTTTGGAATTGTTACCTTAGATAAAGAGAATCTCCAACCTTTTGATAAACCTTTTCAGTTTAATTTAACCTACAAGGTAACTGGAAGGATTTCCAATTTAGTTGTAGATTTAAGGATTTTAAAGGACGGGGAGACCGTTTTGTTTAGCTGTATTGGCGATCGAAATGAAGAGGTTCGAGACCAACATGAGCCAGGTGTGTATTCCGCAAGTATAACAATTCCTGGAATCTTTTTGCCTGTAGGAAATTATGTTGCCCAGGTTACAATGCATGTTCCTCAGATGCATCCACATGGTATTTATAATCCAGGAAAAGGAATTCATTTTCAAATTCACCAAGAAGGAATGACTCTTGTGAGTTCTTCCTATATTCCCGGATGGTCAGGAAGAATATTATTATCAGAACCTTGGAAAGTAAATAGGATCAATTCATGAAAAAAATTCTTATCACTGGAGCTGATGGTTTCATTGGTTCACATTTGACCGAAGCGCTTGTACGTGCCGGTTATGAAACAAAAGCTTTTGTATTGTACAATTCTTTTAATTCATGGGGTTGGTTGGATTCATGTGCCAGCGATGTAAAAGGAAAATTTGAAGTTTTTTCTGGAGACGTTCGTGATCCAAATGGAGTGAGAACCGCCATGAAAGACTGCGATGCTGTTTTGCATTTGGCAGCCCTCATTGCAATTCCATACTCATATCATTCCCCAGATACTTATGTAGACACAAATATCAAGGGTACTTTGAATATTGTACAGGGAGCGAAAGATTTAGGAATTAAGAAAGTAATCCATACTTCCACTTCGGAAGTTTACGGAACTGCACGTTTTGTTCCCATTACGGAAGACCATCCATTACAAGGTCAGTCTCCTTACTCAGCAAGTAAAATTGGAGCAGATCAAATTGCCATGTCATTTTATAATTCATTTGATACACCTGTTTCCATCATTCGTCCATTTAATACTTATGGACCTAGGCAATCGGCACGTGCAGTGATTCCTACAATTATAACACAAATCGCAAAAGGAAATCGTAAAATCAAATTAGGAGCAGTTCATCCTACTCGTGATTTTAATTTTGTAAAGGATACTGTCGCTGGATTTTTAGCTGCACTGAAATCTGATAAAGGTATTGGGCAGGTGATTAATTTGGGTAGTAATTACGAAATCTCCGTTGGTGATACAGTAAAATCAATTGCTGAATTAATGAAGGCAGAAGTTGAAATTGAATCAGAGGACCAACGCCTTAGACCAGAGAAAAGTGAAGTGGAAAGGTTGTGGGCATCGAACGAAAAAGCAAAAGAACTACTTAATTGGAAACCGGAATATGCGGGAATTGATGGTTTGAAAAAAGGTTTGTTAGAAACAATTCATTGGTTTTTGGAAGAGAAAAATTTAAACTCCTACAAAGCTGGAATATATAACATATAGCTTATGTTAAGTGATGTTGAAATAGCTAATTCTGTTTCAGATGCAATCAAAACTGTTACCGGAGATTCTCCTGTAATTTTGCATGAACCGAAGTTTTCGGGAAATGAGTGGAATTACCTGAAGGAATGTTTGGACACAGGTTTTGTGTCTTCTGTAGGAAAGTTTGTTGATCGTTTTGAGTCTGAATTGGCAGCTTATACAGATTCAAAATATGCAGTTGCTGTAGTTAACGGAACAGCTGCACTTCACATTGCCTTAAAACTTTCTGGCGTACAACCTGGGGATGAAGTTTTAATCCCAACCTTGTCATTTGTTGCCACGGCAAATGCAGTAACTTATTGCGGGGCTATACCACATTTTGTAGAAAGTGAGCCAAGCCATCTGGGTATTGATCCGCTAGCGATTCGTGAATATTTAAAAATAATTTCAGAAAAGCGAAATGGTCAATTGGTTAATCGTTCTACGGGAAGGGTGATTCGAGCCATTGTCCCAATGCATACATTTGGTCATCCTGTTTTACTTGATGAACTTTTAAAATTAGCCAAAGATTACCGGTTGGCGTTAGTGGAAGATGCTGCAGAATCTTTGGGTAGTTATTATTTCGGAAAACACACCGGAACTTTCGGACAGTTTGGTGTTCTTAGTTTTAACGGTAATAAAACCATTACCACTGGTGGTGGCGGGGCAATTTTAACTCAGGATGAAACACTAGCAAAACACGCTAAACATATTACTACTACTGCAAAATTACCGCACCGATGGGAATACATTCATAATGAGATTGGTTTTAATTATAGGATGCCAAATGTCAATGCAGCTTTAGGTTGTGCACAGTTGGAACAATTACCCAAATTTTTGGATTCAAAAAGAACTTTGTTTTTGAGTTATAAAGATTCACTGAAATTAGTGCCTCAGGTTTCGCTTATTGAAGAGCCAGAACATTGTAAAAGTAATTATTGGCTACAAACATTGTGTTTGTTAGATGAATATAAATTTGCTAGAGATTCTATCTTACAAGTTACAAA
This sequence comes from Leptospira mtsangambouensis, assembly GCF_004770475.1. Lineage (NCBI taxonomy): Bacteria > Pseudomonadati > Spirochaetota > Leptospiria > Leptospirales > Leptospiraceae > Leptospira > Leptospira mtsangambouensis. Next base: position 1,242,185 of record NZ_RQHK01000002.1, on the reverse strand, counting down.
TGATAACGGCATTATGACCAGGCCTTGTTGGCGTTTGTTACATACATTGGCTCCTTTTGCAGATTCACCAAAGATGGAAATGCCAGTTGCTACGTCGTTAGAACAAAGATTGATTAATATACCTAGCAGTCCTTCTCTAATCGGTAATTCAGTTTGAGTCAAGAGCCATTATTGTTAATTGGTGCAGGCGGTCATACAAAGTCTTGTATCGAAGTCATTGAGGCTGAAAATCGTTATAAAATTGTAGGATTGATCGGTTCCGATTCCGAAAAGGGTAAAGACATCCTCGGATATAAAGTCATTGGTTCTGATAATGATCTGAATGAACTCAGAACAATCACAAAAAATATATTAATTACAATTGGACAGATTAAAACTTTCGAACCTAGGAAACGTATATTCCTTTCAATGAAGGAACTTGGGTTTCATTTGGTTTCTGTTGTTTCCCCATTTGCCCGGGTGGCAAGAACTGTAGAGATCGGAGCGGGAACTGTTGTTTTTCATAATGTTGTATTGAATAGCGATGTTAAAATTGGAGAGAATTGTATTATCAATACCGGTGCAATTTTGGAACATGATGTTACAATAGGGAACCATTCACATGTCTCAACTGGTTGCCTTTTAAACGGCGGAGTGAGTGTTGGCGATTGCAGTTTTATTGGTAGCGGAACAGTTGTTAAAGAGAATCTTACTATTGGATCTCAGGTGATTGTGGGGATGTCCTCAAAAGTTTTAAAAAACATTTCTGATGCAGTTGTATTTGTATGAATGAAAAATCCAGAAATAAAACTTTAATTATTGCTGAGGCAGGTGTAAACCATAACGGTGATTTAAAACTTGCGCACGAACTGATTGATATCGCCTCTGATTCTGGAGTAGATGTAGTTAAATTTCAAACATTTACAGCAGAGTCTCTTGTTACTGAATCTGCCCAAAAAGCTGAATATCAGTCTGCTTCCACCGATCCAAACGAATCGCAATATTCGATGCTAAAAAAACTTGAAATTCCTTCTTCGGCACATTGGGAATTAATGGATCATTGCCGTCTAAAGGGCATTGAATTTTTATCAACTGCCTTTGATTTGGAAAGTTTAGATTTTTTAACTAAGTTGAATTTTAATCGTTATAAAATTCCTTCAGGGGAAATTACAAATTTACCTTATTTAGAGGCGATTGGAAGGTTAGGAAAACCAGTCATTCTTTCGACTGGAATGGCAACGTTAGGTGAAATTGAGGAAGCCATTCAAACTCTGGAGCGAAGCGGTTTAGATAGAGATTTTTTGACTGTCCTACATTGTAACACTGAATACCCAACTCCTGTTTCAGATGTGAATTTATTGGCAATGCTTTCATTAAAAACTGCTTTCGGAGTTTCTGTTGGTTATTCCGATCATACATCCAGTATCGATATCTCCTTGGCAGCTGTTGCATTGGGTGCAGTTGTGATTGAAAAACATTTTACAATCGATAAAAATCTTCCAGGACCAGACCATAAGGCAAGCCTTGATCCAATAGAGTTGAAAGCTATGGTGAAGGGAATTCGGAATGTTGAGCAGGCGTTAGGAGATGGAATTAAACGACCTACTAAAAGTGAAGTAAAAAATATTCCTATCGCTAGGAAATCAATCGTAGCTAAGTCTTCTATCAAACGTGGGGAAGTTTTTTCCGAGCTCAATCTAACAACCAAAAGACCAGGAAATGGAATTTCTCCTATGCGTTTGGAAGAGGTGATTGGCAGAAAAGCAAAGCGTGACTTTCAAAAAGACGATTTAATTGAGTTATGAAAAAGAAAATCTGTGTTGTCACTGGAACCCGTGCTGAATACGGACTTTTATCTCACTTAATGAAGGAGATAAAAGCGAGACCAGAGTTTCTTTTACAAGTTGTTGTAACTGGGATGCACTTATCCCCAGAGTTTGGATTAACCTTTAAAGAAATTTTAAAAGATGGATTTGAAATAGATCAAAAACTGGAAATTTTAATAAGTGCCGATACTGCCTCCTCAGTTACTAAATCTATTGGACTTGGATTTCTTGGATTTGCAGATGCTTTCGAAAAACTAAAGCCTGATCTTTTAATTGTGCTTGGTGATCGCTATGAAATTCTTGCCGCTGCCTCTAGTGCGCTAATTTTTAATATTCCTATATGCCATATTCATGGTGGTGAACTTACTTATGGTGCCTACGATGATGCTATACGACACTCCATAACTAAAATGGCTAAAATTCATTTTACTGCAGCCAAAGAATATCGGAATCGAGTGATTCAGATGGGTGAGGATCCTAATTTTGTTTTTAACGTAGGAGGACTGGGTGTAGATTCAATTTTAAGATTACCTGTGATTCCTAAAGAAAAACTAGAGGAAGAGTTAAAGTTTTCGTTTGGTAAAAAAAATCTACTAGTGACTTTTCATCCAGAAACTCTTTCAGCAGAAACACCAGCCAATCAATTTAACGAATTGCTTGCTGCATTGGATCAGCTAGAGGATACTAGTTTGATTTTTACACATCCAAATTCTGATAATGGCGGAAGAGAAATTATTTTGTTGATTGAATCATTTGTTAAAAATCACAAAAACGCAAAATCCTACTCTTCTTTGGGGCAGGTGCGATACTTTTCGTGTATAAGGTATGTTGATGGTGTGATCGGAAATTCTTCCAGTGGATTACTTGAAGTTCCTACTTTTAAAAAAGGAACTATCAATATTGGTAATAGACAAAGTGGGCGACTAAAGGCGGAAAGTATCATAGATGTTTCAACTTCCAGAAATTCGATATTAGATGGAATTCGGGAGTTATATTCGAATGATTTTCAAAATAGGTTACAATCCGTTGTAAGTCCTTACGGAGATGGCCAATCTACAGAAAAAATGATCAAGATACTTGAAGAAATAAAATTCGATTCATTGTTAGAAAAAAAATTCTTTGACCTTCCTTTAATAGAAACCATATGACAAATCACTGGCAAACTACGATTCTATCTTTAAATTCTACAGTTCAAGATGTGATTAAAAACTTGGATGATAGTGGGTTGCAAATAGCACTCATTGTTTCTTCTGATGGAACGTTTTTGGGAACCATAACTGATGGAGATATTCGAAGAGGTCTTTTGCGTGGTTTGAATTTAACTAGTTCTGTTGATTCCATTATTTTTCGCAATTCGCTTGTTGTTACTCCGCAAATGAGCAGAGATATGGTTTTACAACTTATGCAAACCAATCGTATCCATCAATTACCAATAGTGGATGAGAAAAGAGAAGTTGTCGGTCTTTACTTATTAGATGAAATTTTAGCCCCTTCATTAAGAGATAATATTTTCCTCATTATGGCTGGTGGTAGGGGAAAACGACTCATGCCTCATACAGAAAATTGCCCGAAACCGCTTTTGAATGTAGCGGGCAAACCAATGTTAGAGCATATCATCGAGCGAGCAAAAGCAGAAGGTTTCCATCGATTTTTAATCGCCGTTCATTATCTTGGTTATATGATTGAAGATTATTTTGGCGATGGGACTAAGTTGGGTGTTAAAATTGAATACATTCGTGAGGAAGAAGCACTTGGCACTGCTGGGGCTCTGAGTCTAATTCAAGAGGTTCCAACCAGTCCTTTTATCGTAACGAATGGTGATGTTTTGACTGATATTCGCTATGGGGAATTTTTAGATTTTCATGTAAGACATGGTGCCACTGCAACGATGGCAGTTCGTTTGCATGAGTGGCAACATCCCTTTGGAGTCGTTAGAACCAAGGGAGTCGAAATTATAGGTTTTGAAGAAAAACCAATTTATAGAAGTCATGTTAATGCAGGCATATACACATTGAATCCAGAAGTTTTAAGTTATTTAAAACCGAAGACTCAGTGCGATATGCCGACTTTATTTTCAAGAGTATCTGAAGATGATTTAAAAACAATTGTTTATCCAATGCATGAGCCATGGATTGATGTTGGTCGGCCGGATGACTTACAAAGAGTGAATTTACAAGAGGGGAATATTTAGAATCAATATGGAAAAAAGAGATTTAATTAAATTATACAATCTTCCTGCAGAGGTTAAGTTTTGTAAGAAATGTACTGTATCGAATCAAAGACCACGAATCACTTTTGATGAACATGGTGTTTGTTCTGCATGTAACTTTGCAGAATATAAAAGAACACAAATCGATTGGAAACAAAGAGAACAAGAGTTGGTTGAACTTTGCAATCGGTTTCGAAAAAACAATGGTGAATATGATGTGATCGTTCCATGTAGTGGTGGGAAGGACGGTGGTTTCGTTGCTCATCAGTTAAAATACAAATATGGGATGAATCCTCTCACTGTCACTTGGGCACCTTTGAAAGCTACGGAAATTGGAAGGAAAAATTTAGATGCATTCATTGCATCAGGATTTGATAATATTTTAGGCACACCAAACGGTAAAGTTACGCGACAACTAACACACCTTTCCTTTAAATTTTTGGGTGATCCATTCCAACCTTTTATTTACGGACAAACTAATTTTCCGATGCATATGGCGATTAAATACAATGTTTCGTTAATTATGTATGGAGAAAATGGTGAAGTTGAATATGGCGGCGATATGAAGAATGCTTTTCGACCCAATCGAGACATTCAAGATCACGATAAACATTATTTCTCTGGATTACCACCTGAATTTTGGACAGAGCACGGAGTCAGTGCAAATGATTTGAAACCGTTTATGGCTCCTAAGTATGAGGATATTCTAAAAAATAAAACAGAAATTCATTTCCTAGGTTATTATAAATTTTGGGATCCACAGGAAAATTTTTACTACTGTCAGGAAAACACTGGTTTTACACCTAACTCGGAACGTTCGGAAGGAACTTATTCTAAATATGCGAGTTTAGACGATCGAATCGATGGGTATCATTATTATTTAGCCTATATTAAATTTGGAATAGGGCGAACAACATCTGATTCAGCACATGAAATTCGAGACCATAAAATAACTAGAGAAGAAGGTGCTGCTTTAGTTAAACGTTATGATGGTGAATTCCCAAGAAAACATTACCAAGAATTTTTAGAATATTGTTCTATTACTGATGAAGAATTTACGGCTGTTATTGATAGCTGGCGTTCTGACCATTTGTGGCAAAAAAAAGGTGATGAGTGGGAATTGAAATATAAGGTCTGGGAATCTTAAAATTTAAGTTTTATGAGAAAAATTCGCCTTATTGCAAGGTTAGATATCAAAGGCACAAACTTGATTAAAGGTGTGCATTTGGAAGGGTTAAGAGTCATCGGGTCACCTGCGGAGTATGCACATAAATACTATCATCAAGGGGCCGATGAATTAATTTATATTGATTGCGTCGCAAGTTTATATGGGCGCAATAATTTGAGCGAAATTGTCGAAGACTCGGCCAAAGATATTTTTGTACCTCTAACTGTTGGAGGTGGAATTCGATCAGTTGAAGATGCGACGCGTTTACTTCGAAGTGGTGCGGATAAGGTGGCAATTAATACTGCAGCTGTAGCGAATCCTAACTTGATCTCTGATATTTCTAGAAAATTTGGAAGTCAATGTATGGTTCTATCTGTCCAAGCAAAACAAATCGATGTTAATAAATGGGAAGTTTTTACTGATAACGGAAGAGAGAAAACAGGATTGGATGTTGTCGACTGGGTAAAAAAGGCAGTCGATCTTGGTGCTGGAGAAATTCTTTTAACTTCGATTGATAGGGAAGGAACAAGAAAGGGATATGACATTGCTTTGGTTAAGGCAGTTACAAAACAAGTATCCGTTCCCGTGATTGCGAGTGGTGGAATGGGAGTCCCAGAGCATCTTGTTGATGTGATTCGAGATGGAGAAGCAGATGCCGTGGCAATGGCTGATATTTTACATTATGGCCGCTCATCAATCGGCGAGTTGAGAGAGACTGCAGTTAAAGCTGGAATTGAGGTAAGAAAATTTGTCGCAGTCTGATGTTTTGATTATTGATTACGGTGTAGGAAATTTACTCAGTGTTCAAAGAGGTTTTGAATATTGTGGAGCAAAAGTAGAAATATCAGCAGATCCAAATCAAATTTTAAAAGCTTCACACGTTATTTTACCAGGTGTTGGTGCTTTTGCCAATGCAATGGATGCCCTCAACCAAAGAAATTTGGTGGAAGTGATTCATGAAGTAGTTAAAAAAGGAAATCCTTTATTAGCAATCTGTTTGGGAATGCAGATGTTATTAGATGAAAGTGAAGAGTTTGGAATTACTAAGGGGTTGGGATTAATCCCTGGCCGAGTGGTTCCTATCCCTTCATCTACGATTCAAGGTCAGGCACAAAAAATTCCACATATTGGTTGGAGTGAATTACATCCATCTAATGCGACTAATGAATGGAAAGTACCCATTTTAGATAAACTAAACGATGGAGATTCTGTATATTTTGTTCATTCGTTTATGGCTTTACCGGACAACGATGAGGATCGACTTGCAGATACTTTTTATGGTGGGAATCGGATATCAGCTGTTATAGGTAGAGGAAATGTTTTTGGATGCCAATTTCATCCAGAAAAAAGTGGTTCCGTTGGACTAAGTATACTCAGCCAGTTTATAAAGTTATGAGAATTCTAAGTCTTATTCCTGCGAGAGGAGGTTCCAAAAGATTACCAGGGAAAAATATAAAACTTCTTGGTGGGAAACCTTTGATCGCCTGGAGTATTGATGTTGCAAAAGAAATTCCTGAGATTTGTGATATACTCGTTTCCACTGACTCTCAGGAAATAGCAGAATCTGCAAAGAATTACGGAGGATATGTTCCTTGGTTGCGACCAGAGAATTTATCAACTGATACTTCTTCCTCTGCAGATATGGCAATTCATGCATTGCAATGGTATGAAGATACCCATGGAAAAGTAGATGGGCTGTTATTGTTGCAACCTACCTCTCCTTTCCGCAAAATAAATACGATTCAGTTTGGCATTGATTTATTCAAAAAAACAAAAAATGCCGTTGTAGGTGTGTCCAAAACGCATACTCATCCAAGTTGGTCTTTTAAAATTGAAAATGATATTTTAGTTCCTTTTTTAGATGGGAGTGGAACCAGAAAAAGATCTCAAGATTTGGAAGATGCTTATAATGTTAATGGATCCTTTTATTTAACATCACCTTCAAATTTAATTTCTTCATTATCATTCTTTGAACCTAAAGTTACTCCGCTAGTTATCGATAACGAGTTTGAATCTGTTGATATAGACACGTTGTTGGATTTTCAATTTGCAGAGTTTTTACTTTCAAAAAATATGATTCACTAAATATGAAAGTTTCGATTCAGAACCAACCCGTTACCATTTATTTAATTGTAGATAGACCTCTTGATAATAGGTTTTGGACCTATTGGATTTTCGATCTTTTAAACGAAATTCAGGTAAAGTTTGAGGTATTGCAGTTAACTTATGTTCATGATTTTTTAAAAGAAAATGCAGAGGATTTATCTTCTATTGATACTCGTATCCAAGTAACAAAATTTTTAAACGAAGGTTCCTTGTTGACTTTTCTTGAAAATGATGCGGATAAACGATCGTTAGTATTTTTTTACACTTGGGTCTCTCCCAATGCATATATGAATATCATATCCATTGTGGATATGATATTCAAAAATTATTATTATTTAATGCACGGGTTAGGGGATAATTCTTGCGACTCACCCTTAAATTTAAGTATTTGGGAAACCCTTCGTAATTTTTATAAAAAGATTAGATTTACTATTGGGATGATGCGGAGATTTAAAGGTCCAAAGTATTGGCTTGATTCTACTCGAATGCGCATTAAAGCACAGTATCCTTATTTTGGACCGCTTGGATATCGAACTAAGTTTGTCATTACAGGAAATCATTTTCAAGAAAGGTATCTTCAGGCAAAAGAATATAAAGATAAAGACCTGCTTCCGAAAAATAGAAAATCGGCTTTGTGGTTGGATCAAAATTTGCCCAATATACTCCAATTTGGGTATAAAATTGAAGTTGATTCAGAAAAGTATTACACGGGTCTAAGTAGATTTTTTAAATATTTGAATGATAAAGGTTATGATGTTTATCTAACTTTGCATCCTGATACGAAAGAAAAAGATAAGACAATTTTAAAGGATCGATATTTGAAGAACACTGCTAAAATTTTGGATCTTCCTTCTGAAGTAGCTTCTATCAATGTAGATTTGATTTTGACTCACGATAGCACCGCTTCTTATTTTGGAATTTTAGCGGGTAAACCCATTGTCAATTTAATGTACCGACATCTTGAAGATGAACTTATGATTAATTCGATAAAGGGTTTAAGTCAATTACTGAATACACCCCTTATCAATTTTGATGAAAATGAGTTTGATTCTATTGATTTTGACCGAGTTCAGGTTGATCAGAAAAGTTACCATTTGTTTACGAGAAACTTCATTTCTGGAGATCAGGCTGGTTCCCCTCACAATTTTATGAAATCATTAATCAAAAAAGAAATTGAGACTATACAGTAAAATTATCTTGGTTCGTTAACATAAAAAAATTCATACATAAATGTTAGCAAAAAAAAAAGCATTATTTTTGGATCGAGACGGTGTAATTAACGAAGATTTTGATTATGTTTATCGAACTCAGGATTTTCAATTCAAACCTGAAATTTTTGAACTTTGTCGGCTTGCAAATGCAAATCACTATTTAGTTTTTATTATTACCAATCAGGCTGGCATTGCTCGGAATTATTATTCAGAAAGAGATTTTTTGAAATTAACGAAATGGATGTTAAACGAATTCAAAAATCAAAATTGTAGTATTTCGAGAGTTTATTATTGTCCTTATCACCCTGAATTTGGAAACGAGAGATATAAACGCGTTTCAGACTTTAGGAAGCCGAATCCAGGGATGATCTTAAAGGCTGCAAAACGGTTTCCGATCGATTTAGAAAATTCAATTTTGGTGGGCGATCAGATTACTGATGTAGAAGCAGGTTTTAAGGCAGGTATTCAAAAAAATTTCCTATTATTAAATCCTAATAAAAAAAAGCAAACTCCTCATCCGCAAACGACAGTTATCAAAAATCTGAAAGAGTTAATTCCCTTTTTAGTATGATTCAATTTTAATAAAGAGTAGGGTTTGATGGAGATACCAATTTTTATTTTAGCGGGTGGACGTGGAACTAGGTTAGCCTCTGTTGTAAATGATGTGCCGAAGCCGTTGGCACCAGTCAATGGAAAACCTTTTCTTCTGTATCTATTGGAAAATTATCTAAACCAAGGATTTAAAAAATTTTACTTTTTGTTACACCATAAAGCTTCGCAAATCATTGATTGTATAGAAACGTTACGGAAAACAGCTTTGAGCGATTGCGAAATTTATTATTCAGTGGAGCCTTCCTTGTTAGGCACGGGTGGTTCTGTAGCGTATACCATACAATCTCTTAACTTTCATGGAGAGTTTTTGATTGTTAATGCAGATACCTGGGTTGATGCAGAGTCAATGAATTTGCTTGCAGGATCGGTTTCTCCGGCTATTGGAGTTATCCGAATTTCTGATGTTTCTCGATATGGCAAAGTTTCTATCGAAGGTGAAATCATTCAGAAATTTGAGGAGAAAATGGAAAATGCTGGTGAAGGTTGGATTAATGCTGGTCTTTACAAATTGCATTCGGATCATTTTAAAGGAAGAGAAGGCGAATTTTCTATGGAAAAAGATGTATTCCCTGATTTAGTTCTGCAAAAGAAATTACGAGCAGTATCATTGAAAACTGAATTTATAGACATAGGGATACCAGATGATTATGAACGATTCCAAAATTGGATTGTATCTGGCAGGGAGCATAAACTTTGAATTTTGATGTCTTTTTAGTCACAATCAATAGTTCGATTGAACAAACATTAGCAAAGATTGAGACGAATCACCTTGGTTTTGCGTTAGTAAAAAATGAAAGGAACCAAGTAGTCGGTCTTGTTACTGATGGTGATATTCGAAGAAATTTGTTAGATGGGAAAAATCTAAATTCACCTATCTCGGAAAGTATGAATCTAGAATTTACCTGGGCTTCGAGTCAGTCTCCTCGTGAGCAACTTTTGAAGATGTTGGATTCACGAATTCGTTTCATTCCAATTTTAGACGATAATAAGAGTTTGGTGGGGATTGTTACCAAAGATGAATTACCACATTTGGAAGAACGAAAAATTTACGCAAGGGCTAGATCGCCCGTTCGTATCAGCTTTGGAGGCGGTGGTTCAGACCTTACACATTTTTTTACGAATGAGAAAGGCGCCGTAATTAATTCAACAGTTTCCTTATACACTCATGCAACCTTAAGAATCAGAGAGGATTATCGAATTTCACTCCATTCTAGAGATTTGAAAACTTCGATAGAATTTTCAGATTATGATGAATTAACAAAAAAGGAAACCAGTTTCAAATTATTCCAATCAATTATCAAGGTAGCAAGACCCAATTTTGGATTCGATTTATTTGTCCATTCAGATTATCCGATGAACTCAGGCCTTGGTGGATCAGCAGTGGTAGCTTCTGCAATTCTTGGCTGTTTTAATCAATTCAGAAAAGACAAATGGGATAATCATGAAATCGCAGAGTTAGCCTTTCAAGCGGAACGTCTTGACCTAGGAATTGCCGGTGGATGGCAAGACCAGTATGCCACTGTATTCGGTGGTTTTAATTTTATGGAATTCGCGATGGATCAAAATATTGTACATCCATTACGTCTTTCGAAAGATACCTTAATCGAGTTAGAACAAAGTTTGGTTCTTTGTGATACTGCGACCACTCATGATTCTGGTAATATTCATGATGATCAGCGTGAGTCTATGAAACAATCTGATGTGAATCAAAAAGTTCAATCAAACGTGGAACTAACGTATGAAATGAGAAACCATTTGCTTAGAGGTAGGTTAACTCAGTTTGGATTGTGTTTGCATAAAGCTTGGGAAATCAAACGTGGTTTAAGTTCTAAAATTTCAAATCAATTTCTTGATACAATTTATGAAGGTGCAATGGCACATGGTGCGATTGGAGGAAAATTGCTGGGAGCAGGCGGTGGTGGGTTCTTTTTGTTTTATGTGCCACCGTTTGTTAAACATGAACTATTAAATTGGATGGAATCAGTCGGTTTAAACTATCGACCATTTCGTTTCGATTCAGAGGGGTTACAAGCCTGGACTGTTCGAGAAGAACTACATAAAGAGGATATTACTGTATTATGATAAAGATTGGGAATTTTGAAATTGGAACAGGCCGAACTTTCATTATCGCTGAAATAGGCAATAATCACAACGGCGATTTAAATAAAGCATTTGAACTAGTGGATCTGGCTGTTTCGGTTGGTGCTGACTGTGCGAAATTCCAAATGCGCCATTTGGAAGAAGTTTACCGAAGTAAAAGTTTGAATAAATCTGGAGAGGATCTGGGAACGGAGTATATCTTAGATCTTCTTGAAAGATTTGAATTAGGCAAAGAGTTTCATCGCAAACTCAATGAATATTGCAAAGAGAAAGGGATTTTATACTTATGCACTCCTTGGGATAACAAGAGTGTTGATATCCTTGAGTCTTTCCCCGTACCGGCTTATAAAGTTGCTTCCGCCGATTTAACAAATCTTACACTTTTAGATAGATTGATAGAAACAAAAAAGCCCTTAATTCTTTCAACGGGAATGAGTAAAACTGAAGAAATTCTTTTTACACGGGATTATTTGAATAAAGCAAAGGTTGATTTTGTATTTTTACATTGTAATAGCACATATCCCGCTCCTCTTCATGATATCAATCTAAAGTGGATGACTCAATTAAAAGAATTCCATACTTACACTGGTTATTCAGGACACGAAAGGGGAATTAATGTAACCTTAGCTTCTGTGGCACTTGGGGCAATGGTCGTTGAGCGCCATTTAACACTTGATAGAAATATGGAAGGACCTGACCACGCAGCAAGTTTGGAAGCTAACGAATTCAGTAAATTAGTCCTGGGAATTCGAGAAATTGAGCAAGCAATTGGCTCAAGTCAATATGAACGCAAACTAAGCCAAGGTGAGATGATCAATCGGGAAAATCTTTCTAAGAGCTGTGTAGCTGCACAACCAATTTCTAAAGGAACTGTCATCACACGAGAAATGATAAAGATTCTAAGTCCGGGACAAGGTCTTTCTCCTCAAAAAATGAATGACTTAATAGGCAAAAAAATTCAGCGAGATCTACAACAAGAAGACTATTTTTTTCCTTCAGATTTAACTGAAAAGAGAGTTGAGCCTAAAAGCTATAAATTTACTCATCCTTGGGGTGTTCCGGTTCGTTACCATGATTTTCAGGAATATTATCATCGTGTAAAACCTGATCTATTCGAATTTCACTTATCTTATTCCGATATGGAATTGGATCCTAGTAAATTTCTTACTGGTACTTATGATTGTGATTTTGTTGTTCATGCGCCAGAATTGTTTGAAGGAAGTCATTTGATGGACTTAGCCACTCCAGATGATGAGTATCGCAAAATCTCCTTAAAGGAAACTCAAAGGGTCATAGATATCACTCGCTCATTAAAGAAGTTTTTCCCAAAAACAAAACGACCATTCATTGTTGCGAACATTGGTGGAATTTCCATGGATGGAAATCTTCCAAAAGAAGTATTGCCCTCGTATTACAAACGTTTTGGCGAGAGTCTTCAATTGTTAAATATGGAAGGGGTTGAATTGATACCACAAACAATGGCACCTTTCCCTTGGCATTTTGGCGGTCAAAGATACCAAAACATTTTTGTAAATATCTCTGAAATTGAAGAATGGTGTAAAAAGTTAAATTTGCGTATGTGTTACGATGTTTCTCATACAATGCTCACCTGTAATCATTTCGGTTACGATTTTTATGATTTTTCTGCAAGAATTGCTCCGTTTACTGCTCATATCCATATGGGCGATGCGAAAGGTCTCAATGGGGAAGGTTTGCAAGTTGGTGAGGGAGATATTGATTTTAAAAGATTGGGAAAAATTTTCTCCGATTTAGCACCGAATGCTTGGTTTATTCCTGAAATTTGGCAAGGCCATAAAAATGGCGGTGAGGGTTTTTGGATCGCCCTTGAAAAATTGGAAGGAATTCTTTAATGTCACTTGAAAAAATTCAAGCTGTGATTCAATCCTCGATTGATGTTAAAAAACAAATCTATCAATCGGAATCTATCTTAAAACAAATCGATTCTTTAGCGACCTTGTGTTTACAATCATTGAAATCGGATGGGAAAGTCATTTTTGCAGGGAATGGGGGAAGTTTTGCTGACTCCCAACATTTGGCTGCAGAGTTTATCTCAAGATTGCAGTTTGATCGGGCTCCTCTTGCCTCCATTGCTCTTGCTACTAATAGTTCTTCAACTACGGCAATTGGGAACGACTATGGTTATGACCAAATCTTTGTTAGAGAATTAAAGGCCATTGCTCGTTCGGGAGATGTTTTTATTCCAATTACAACAAGTGGAAATAGCCGAAATATCATAGCAACCATTGAAACTGCAAAGTCATTAAAACTTCATGTTGTTGGTTTAACCGGTGAATCCGGTGGCAAGTTAAAAGATTTAGTTGAATGTATTTGTGTCCCTTCTAGTCGGACAGAGCGAATTCAGGAATCTCATATAATGATTGGACACATTATTTGTGGCCTCGTTGAGGATAATTATTTCTTAAAATGAAAATTATGAACTGTTACCTATGCAATGCAAATACCTTACTTGATCGTCCAGGTAAAGTAAGAGATAATTTAAGTCTTCAAATCAAGGAATGTCAATCTTGTGGTTTGGTTTTTTTATCTTCCTTTGATCACATTCATGAAGAACATTATCAAGAATCAGGAATGCATGGTGGATCGTTACCTGAAATATCAGAATGGCTAAATGAAACTGAAAAAGATGATGATAGGCGATTTCAGTTTTTGAAAGAAAAAATGTCAAATCGCAGCGTTTTGGATTTTGGATGTGGTGTTGGTGGTTTTTTAATTAAAGCAAAGCAAGTTGCGAAAGTTGCAGAAGGAATTGAATTAGAAACTCGATTGCAAGGTCATTTTAACCAAAATGGGATCACTGTTTTTAGCAGTTTAGATGAAATTGCTAAGAGTGGAAAAAAGTACGATTTAATTACTGCTTTTCATGTGGTAGAACATCTCTCTGATCCAATTTCTATTATCAATGAACTTTCGAAGTTTTTATCTAAAACGGGTGAGTTAATCATTGAGGTTCCAAGTGCTAATGATGCACTATTGACTCTCTATGAGAATAAGGCTTTCTCTGAATTCACTTATTGGAGCCAACATTTGTTTTTGTTTAATGCTGAGACCTTTGGTTCTCTCATTAAAAAAACTAACTTACAGCTGAATTGGATCAAACATATTCAGCGGTATCCGCTGTCTAATCATCTTTATTGGTTGGCTAAGGGGAAACCTGGTGGTCATAAATTTTGGAACCATCTAAATTCTGATATTTTAGATCAAACTTACGAATCAGTTTTAGCGGCAAGTGGACTGACGGATACAATCATTGCTTCTGTCTCGCTAAAGAAGGATATATAATTATGAAAAATTTATTAGGTGTAATGCAGGGTAGGTTACTTCCTAAATTTAAGGGACGATACCAAGCTCATCCTGTTGGTTATTGGCAAGACGAATTTCCAATAGCAAAATCTTTTGGATTGGATTGTATAGAGTTCATACTTGATTATAATGATTATGAAATAAATCCTTTGTTAACTGATTCTGGGGTAAGTGAAATTCTTAATATCATTCGTGAAACTGGGGTGAAGGTAGTTTCAGTTTGTGCTGATTACTTTATGGAGGCTCCGTTCCATTCTGAAGATCGCAAGATTGTTGAAACAAGTCAAAATGTTCTTTCATTACTTTTGAAGAATGGGAAGAAACTCGGAGTAAAAGATATTGTAATACCTTGTGTTGATCAGTCTTCCTTAAGATCCGAGGCTGATAAAGAGGTCTTCCGCGAAAATTTATCTCCGCTCGTAAAGGAAGCAGAGGAATTGGGAATCAATCTATCTTTAGAAACTGATTTAGATCCGAAAGGTTTTTTACAGGTAATTAAGATGTTTGATTCGGATGCTGTAACTGTAAATTATGATATTGGTAATAGTGCCTCTCTTGGTTTTGATCCCGATACTGAATTTGATGATTATGGTGTTCACATAACAGATATTCATATTAAAGATAGAAAATTGAATTCAGGTTCAGTTGAGTTAGGTACTGGCGATGCTCAATTTGAAAAAGTTC
Source organism: Leptospira mtsangambouensis (assembly GCF_004770475.1). Taxonomy (NCBI): domain Bacteria; kingdom Pseudomonadati; phylum Spirochaetota; class Leptospiria; order Leptospirales; family Leptospiraceae; genus Leptospira; species Leptospira mtsangambouensis. Next base: position 1,226,948 of record NZ_RQHK01000002.1, on the reverse strand, counting down.
TAAAAAAGATAAAAACATTGAATTACTCCGGGCCATTGATTATGCAAGCTTATCGTGATGATGAAGGTCTTGAAATATTTAAACGCCAATTAGATTGGGTTCGTAGGAATTTTTTAATAGAATAAAAATATGAATAAAACAATTGCAATTATCCCTGCTCGAAGCGGGTCAAAAAGTATAAAAGATAAAAATCTCGCGATGTTGAGTGGGCACCCATTAATTGCTTATAGCATTGCTGCTGGTGTAATGTCAAAAACTGTTACTCGTACGATCGTATCAACCGACTCTGAAGAGTATGCATCAATAGCTCGAAAATACGGTGCCGAAGTTCCCTTTCTTAGGCCTTCTGAATTTTCTACAGATACATCCACTGATAGGGATTTTATGTTACATGCAATGCAATGGGTGAAAGATCATGAACAGAGTGTTCCTGAATTTTGGGTTCACTTGCGGCCAACGACTCCATTAAGAGATCCTAAACATATTGATGAAGCGGTTAACATATTAGAATTGGATAAAGATGCAACAGCTTTACGATCCGCCCATCTTTGTTCTGAGTCTCCATTCAAATGGTTTCGAAAAAACAGCCAAGGTTATTTGGCTGCATTAACCTCTGAGGAAACGTCTTTGGATCGTTTTAATTTACCTAGACAATCTTATCCCGATGTTTATATTCCTGATGGTTATGTCGATGTCGTAAAAAGTTCTTTTATATTAAATACTGAGTTGTTTCACGGGAATAAAGTTATTGGTTACGTCTCCCCGGTATGTACAGAGGTAGACTCTCCCGAAGAATTGGATATACTTGAGTTCCAAATAAGAAAGTATGGTTCCCCTTTATTAGAATATTTGAATCAAATGGAGAAAAAATAATGGCAGGTCACGGATTTAGTCATGTCCCACAAAACGTTGAAAAGATAAATTCAAAATATAGAGTCATTCAAACACAGATTCCTGTCCCGGACAGTGTTTCTCTTTTGGAGCGAATGTATGAAGCTGAATCACGTTCCATGCATGGCCAAATGCCTATTATTTGGGATAGGGCAGAGGGATTTCAAGTTTCAGATAAATGGGGAAATACTTGGATTGATTTTAGTAGCACAATTTTTGTTACAAATGCAGGGCATGGAAATAAACGTATTGTTGAGGCATTAAAAAAAGTTCTCAATAAACCGTTGTTACACACTTATACCTACGGAAATTTGGAGAGAATTGAATATTTAGAATATCTAATTGCAAATACTCCAAAACAATTTGAAAAAGCATTTTTATTATCAGCTGGTACTGAAGCAACTGAGTGTGCATTAAAACTCATGAGGCTTCATGGTCAAAAGAAGGGAAAAAGAAAAGGTGGGATCATTTGTTTTGAAGGAAATTGGCATGGGAGAACACTGGGTGCCCAAATGATGGGTTGGAACCCTGCCCAAAAGGAATGGATTGGATATTTAGATCCAAATATTTTTCATCTACCTTTTCCTTATCCTTGGAGAGAAGAAGCCGTAAAAGATCCCGCATTGTTTTTTACAAAAACACTAGAAACACTTTGTAAAGAAAAAAACATAGATCCGAAGACTGATATCTCTGGTTTTATGTTGGAAACCTTTCAAGGTTGGGGTGCTGTTTTTTACCCCAAAGAATTTGTACAGGCTTTGGTTGAATTTGCTCATAAAAATGACATTCTTGTTTCTTTTGATGAAATGCAGGCGGGATTTGGAAGAACAGGAAAGTTATTTGGTTATATGCACTATGGTGTAGAGCCGGATATATTATGTTGTGGAAAGGGGGCTGCTTCTAGTTTACCCTTGTCATTAGTTCTTGGTTCTGCTGAAGTAATGGACCTTCCAGATATCGGATCAATGAGTTCAACACACTCTGCAAGTCCGATGATTTGTGCAGCAGGTAAAGCAAACTTGGAATCACTCATAGAAGATGGGTTTATTAAGAACTCCGAGGAGCTTGGTAAAAAGTTTCATACTGAATTGCAGAAAATCAAATCAAAATACGCAGACCACATAAGTTCCATCCAAGGTGTTGGCTTACTGGCTGCAGTGATATTTAATGATAAGGATGGTAAACCTTTAGCATCACTCTGCGATTTGATTTCGGAATATTGTTTGCAACGAGGACTTATTGTCGTCCATACAGGGCGTGAGTCAATTAAACTCGCTCCACCTCTTTGTATCAACGAAGAGGCAATGTTGGAAGGATTAAATGTGTTTTCTGGGGCAATTGAAGACGCAATTAAGAAATTAGTATGATTAAAAAAATAAGGCATACTGGATTAGTCGTACGTAATTTGTCTAAAGCATTGGCCTTTTACGAGGCTTTGGGTTTTGTGCTATGGAAACGAGAAATGGAAGAGGGCAATTTTATCGATACAGTGGTGGGTATTGAATCGGTTAAATTGGAGACTGCAAAGATGCATGCAACGGACGGTGCAATGATTGAACTTCTTGAATATCATTCTCATCCATTCAAAAAGGATAAGGTAAACTCTCCGTCCAATACACTCGGGTGTTCCCACATTGCTTTTACTGTTGGTGATATAGAAGAAACTTGTAAATTGATATTACAATTAGGAGGTAATGTTGTAAATCAACCTGCAATAGCTCCGTCCGGAAAAGTAAAAGTTGCCTATTGTCACGATGTTGACGGGATATTGCTTGAATTGGTTGAGGAGATTGTATGACAGATTATTTAAAGGTTGTTTACGATGAGGGTTCTCATCCATATACAGACTATCCGAGCAAATTAGTATCTTACCTTTACCAGTTGTTTGCTCTAAAACCTGGAATGAAGATTCTTGAACCAGGATGTGGACGCGGTGAGTTTTTGTTGAACTTCAAAAAATTGGGTTTAGATTGTACTGGAGTTGATCTTTCCAAAGAAGCAAAAAATTATTTGGCAACACAGCAGATTCCTGTTCACATATGTAATGCCGATCAAGATAAATTGCCATTCAAAGACAATACTTTTGATGTAATTTATAACAAGAGTTTTTTGGAACACCTTCGTAATCCTGACTTCTTTCTGAAGGAAGCAAGAAGGGTATTAAAACCTGGCGGAATCATTATCTGTCTAGTCCCTGATTGGGAATCAAACTATAAAATATATTTTGACGATTTTACACATCGAACACCATTCACAAAAATTTCTTTATTAGATATATTTAAAATTTGTGATTTTTCAAAAATCAATGTCTATATTTTTCGACAACTTCCTATTGTTTGGAAGTATCCAATTTTAAATTATTTTTGTGCTTTGATTAGTCCTTTTATTCCGGTTAGAACTCAAAATAAATTTCTCCGCTGGTCTAGAGAGTTAATGTTAGTTGGGTCTGCTTATAAAGAATCGAAATAGAATGGCATTCCGTTGAACTTAAATCTTAAAGGTAAGCGCGTTTTTGTTTCTGGTGGGACTAGAGGAATCGGTCTTGCTATTGTTAAAGGGTTTTTGTCAGAGGGAGCCCATGTAGCATTTAGTTCTAGAAATGAGGAATCAATAAAACAAATTACCAAAGACCTAAAAAAGGAATTTTCTGATTCTGTTTTGTTATACTTTGTCTCAGATGCGACAGACCCCGAAAAAACAAAAGATGTTTTTGAGTCCATTATATCAGAATGGAATGGATTGGATATAGTTGTTTCCAATGTAGGTGATGGAAGGAGTACGCAAGAACCACTTCAATCTTCTGAACAATTTGAGAGTACGATGCGTACCAATTTAAAATCAGCTGAGATTATTGCCAGGGAATTTCTAAATGGTAATAAGACAGGTAAAGGATCGTTACTATTTATTTCCTCGATCACTGGCTTGGAAGCATTTGGTGCCCCGACCGATTATTCAGTGGCAAAAGCTGCCATTATTGCCCTTTCTAAAAATTTAGCTCGAAAGTTAGCTCCTGATATTCGCGTAAATTGTATTTCTCCCGGTAATGTTTATTCACCAGGAGGAAGTTGGGATGAAAAAATACAAAAGGATCCGGAACGGATCAAAAAAATCATAGATTCAACTGTACCGATGAAGCGGTTTGGAACACCTGAAGAGATTGCTGATTTAGTTTTATTTTTATCTTCGGAAAGAGCATCATTTATCACTGGTTCTTGTGTTGTGATTGATGGTGGGCAAACAGTTGGATTTCATTAGGACATGTCTATGTTAGATTTATTTTCTTTAAAAGGTAAAGTTGTTATTATTACTGGTGCTACGGGTCTGCTAGGGAGTCAACACGCGGAAGTTGTCGCAGAGGCGGGTGGAATTCCTATTCTATTAGATTTAGATCAAGAAAGATGTAATCAATTGGCTAAGAATCTAAAAGAAAAATATTCAGTTGATGCTATTGGTTATAAAGTCGATATTACAAACGAAAACGAAATAATCGATAATCTCTCGGAGATAAAAAATAAATTTAAATCTGTTCATGCATTAATCAATAATGCTGCAAATAATCCCAAGGTGGAAGATTCTTCGGAGAAGGCATTCTCTCGATTAGAGAACTTTCCTGTATCCGTTTGGAACTCTGATTTGGCTGTCGGTCTTACAGGATCTTTTCTTTGTGCAAAACATTATGGTTTTCTTATTTCGCAAAATATCTCTGGTGGTACAATCTTAAATATATCTTCCGATTTAGGACTCATCGCACCAGATCAACGATTATACAGAAAAACAGGACTATCAGATGAATTACAGCCAGTAAAACCTGTTACTTATTCTGTAGTAAAAGCAGGTTTGATTGGCCTTACTCGGTATCTTGCCACTTATTGGGCTGATAAAAATGTTCGCTGTAATGCAATCTGTCCTGGCGGGGTGGAGAACAACCAAAATGCCGACTTCCTAAAAGAAGTTACTTCGAGAATTCCATTAGGTCGTATGGCAAAAAAAGATGAATATAAAGGACTTGTATTGTTTTTATTAAGTGATAGTGCAAGCTACCTAAACGGTTCGATCGTTTCTGCTGACGGTGGACGGAGCGTTTGGTAATTTTTCTATTTTTTGTTTTATAATTCATTTATGTACGAAAATATTTCTAAAACAAAACAGACAAAAACCAATTTCAATCTCATACCTTTTGAAACTAAAGAAATTTGGATTTCCAAAACAATTGATTTTCTCTATCAAACAATTCAGGAAAAACTTTCCTCTTCAGCGGATTCTCCTTTGCACATTCTTTTATCGGGGGGGAATACTCCCATACCAATTTATAAAAGGTTTTCTGAGTTAGATCTTCCTTGGTATAGAATTCATTTCTGGTTAGCAGATGAACGTTGTGTTTCGAAAAATGATATCCAGCGTTCTGAGACGGAGATTCGAAAAGCTTTGGGTTCCAAAATTTTAGATAAATCCGTATTTCACTCGATTCCTGAAGGAGATCCAATCTCTGTTGCAAAGTTACTTGAAGCAGAAGTAGAAAACATTCCAGAGTTTATCGTTTCCTTCTTAGGAATTGGTGAGGATGGTCATACTGCCAGTTTGTTTCCTGGATTTGAAATAGGAGAGACCAGTTCGTCTCCGAATGTACTCGCTGTTTATAATTCACCAAAGCCTCCTAGTGAGAGGATAAGTTTGTCTGTGAATTGCATCAATCGCTCGGAACATATAGTATTTTTAGCAGCAGGCCCGAATAAAAAAAGTATTTTGGAGCAGGTGATGAGTGGGAAAGATTTACCTGCATCGAAAGTTCGGGGAAGAGAAAGTTCGCAAATATTTTTTTGTATGGAATAAGATGAAAGTATTAGTATTTGGTGGTTCAGGTTTTTTAGGTTCGCATGTTTGTGATGCATTAAGCAACGCAGGTCATGATGTCACTATATTTGATCGAAATCCATCTTCCTGGCTCAAACCTAACCAAACGATGGTTACTGGTGACCTTATGGATGAAAGGTTTGTTACATCCGTAATAGAAGGGTTTGATGTTGTCTATAATTTTGCAGCATTAGCAGACCTTAACCAGGCTTTAGATAGGCCCGTTGATTCTATCCGAATCAATATTTTAGGAAATTCCTATATTTTGGAAGCTTGTCGAAAGCATAAAATCAAAAGATTTATTTATGCAAGTACGGTTTATGTTTTTAGTCGGGAAGGTGGGTTTTATCGATGTAGCAAACAAGCTTCAGAAAGTTACATTGAAGAATATCAAAAATCTTTCGGTTTAGATTATACAATTTTGCGTTATGGTTCTTTATATGGGCCCAGATCAGATGAATCTAATGGTCTATTTAGAATTCTGAAATCCGCACTTGAAACAGGAAAAATCACTTATGAAGGAAGCGCGGATAGTTTACGAGAGTATATTCACGTTGAAGATGCTGCCATTGCCAGTGTTGTTGCTATGGGTGACGAATTCAAAAATCAAAGTGTGGTTCTGACCGGACAAGAACCGATGAAGGTTATTGAGTTACTCAAAATGTTGGCAGAAATTTTGGGACGACCTGACTCTGTTGAGTTTTTAGAAGGAGATCAAGTCGGACATTACGTTCGTTCTCCTTATGCATATCAACCTAAGTTGGGTAGAAAGTATATACCGCCAATGCATGTCGATTTGGGGCAGGGGTTGCTGCAATTGATTGAAGAAGTAAAAAGTAAGAAGTTAACATAATGAAATTTCTTAGATTTCAGTATAATAATGAAGTTTTCTACGGGAGATATGAAGTTGAAAAAATTGTCGCGATTGATCGAGCTCCTTGGTTAGGGGAAACGAAGGATTTGTTTGCTGTAGCCGAAGATCAGATTCAATTGTTGAACCCATGTACGCCAAATAAAATAGTCGGTGTTGCTTTGAATTATCCAGGTGTTGCTAAAGGAGAAGAAAACTCGGAGCCTTTAGTTTTTTTGAAGTCAAATTCTAAAATTGTCGCACATAAAGGAACAGTTAGTAATCCATTTGTTAATACAAAAGTTTGGGGTGAGTGCGAATTAGCAATCGTTATTGGTTCGGAATCTTTTCAGCTAACTTCCGCTAATGCTTCAGAAAAGATTTTTGGTTATACGATAGGTAATGATATTACTGCTGAGAACTTTGGGGGTCGAGATCATCATCTAGCTAAATCAAAAGCAGCAGACAGCTTTTGTGCTCTTGGGCCATATATTGATACTGAATTTAAACCAAGTGAACAAATAATAAAAGGGTTTCATAATGGTGAATTGCTTAGAGAGGGCAAACTTTCTGAGCGACTATGGTTGGAATCTGAACTTTTAATTTGGTTAACTTCTTGGATGACCCTAGAGCCTGGCGATGTTGTACTAACAGGGGCACCAAATAGAATACGTGAGCGTATCTATTTGGAAGATGGCGATGAATTTATTAGTAGCATTAGTGGACTTGGCGAGTTAGCAGTCTCTTTCAGGAATCTGTATGCTTGATAAACTCTATGTTTTTGACTTCGATGGTGTTGTCTGTGATAGTACAGATGAATGTATGATTACATCTTGGAATACTTGGCAAAAATGGAATCATAATGATTTAAAAAGAAGGTCGGTAGCTGAGTTTTCTTTTGAGGAAATCTCTGAGTTTAGAAAACTGCGACCAAGGGTCAGGGGAGCGGGTGAATATTTTATCCTTAATACTATTTTAGAAAACAAAATAGAAATTGGAAACCAAGAAGATTACGAGATTCTTCTTAAATTACATAAAGAAAATATTCCTAAATTTAAGACTTTATTTCTAGCTGAAAGGGAGGCTTTTAGAAAAGACCATTCCAAAGAATGGGTTCTTCTTCATTCGGTTTATCACGAAGTGATTGATATTTTAAGAGAGATCAATTCAGAAAAAAAGCTATATATAGCCACATTAAAAGATTTCTTGTCAATTCGTATGATCCTAAATTTCTATTCTATAGATCTACCGGATGAAAGAATCTTTGATGAATCAAAAATTCTTAATAAATTTGATGCCTTACAGAAAATTTTGGAAATTTCAAATTTTCCTAAAAGAGATTTAGTTTTTTTTGATGATAATGTAACCCATCTCTATGAGTCTTACTCAAATGGATTTAAAGTCTATTTGACAGCTTGGTCAAATCCAATTCCAGAATATTTGGAAACAGCTTTAAGTAAGAATATTCCAATTATTAAAGATTTTAAAGAATTAAACTTAATTATAAACAAAGGGTAATCGAATGTACGATTTTTACTACGGGTCAAAAGAAGAGATTTTAAAAAATCCAGCAAATTTTATATTATTTTGCAAGCGATTGTTGCCAAGATGGTTAAATGGAACGCCTGATAGTGAATGTTTGGCGATATGGAAGATTTTAAACGAGGCCAAAAATAAACCAAAGGTTTTGGTTGAGACTGGGTCTGGGGCATCTTCATTGGTTTTTTTCATTTATTGTGCGTTAAATGATGGGCGTCTATTTAGTTGGGATACAAATGGAAGCAAAGGGTCCTATTTGCGAAGTATTATTTCCGATGCAATTTGTAAACCATTAGGGATAGACATTCATAAGGTTTGGACGTTTATACCTTTTAATAGCACTGATAAACATGTTGGAATTGAAAGTTTAAGTGAACTTGGATTGAAGGCTGATTTTGGTTTCTTTGATAGCTGGCATACTTGGGATCATCTTCATGGCGAAATACAAGCGTTTGAGACAGTAGCAAATAGCGAATTCATTGTAGCTTTGGATGATGCTTATTATGATAAAAAAAGTTACAATTACTCCTTTGTAAATATGCTGAGGAAAAAAATGGGGTTAGCTCCGGTTTCTGAACCGAAAGATAACAAATGTTTGCCGTTTTATTCTGAGACTGAAAATTTATTAAATGCAAACTTTAAGGCAGTCTTAAAAATTGAGGATAGTTATAAGACAAGTTATAGTTTTGATGTATTTTTTGATTACTTTGAATATGATAGAATCGCGATGAATAAACTTGGTCTGGAGGAGAAACATAACTTAGACCATAGATTTGATGCATGGCATGTGACTAGGTAATAAGATGAAAATAGTTGTTGGTATTCCGGCTCGAATGGGTTCTACAAGATTTCCTGGAAAACCTTTAGCAAATATATTGGGAAAAACAATGCTCGAACATTGTTACCGTAGATGCGCGTTAAGCAAATATACTACAGATCTTTTTGTAGCTGCTTGCGATGAAGAAATTAAAACTGAAGTTTTGAATTTTAATGGAAGGGTCATCATGACCGATCGGAATATTCAACGGCCAGGTCTTCGAGTTGCAACAGCTGCTGAAGAATTGAATTTAGACGACGAGGATATTGTCGTAGTTGTTCAAGGTGATGAGCCGTTAGTCCATCCTGAAATGATTGATCTTGCAATTAGACCGTTAATTGAGGAGAAGGATGTTTATGTTTCCAATCTTTGTGCAAAAATTGACAAGGACGAATGGATGGATCCAGGTGAAATTAAAGTAGTGACTGATTTATCAATGAACGCTTTATTTATGTCCCGGGCACCAATTCCCTCGATAAATCATGAAGAGGTAAGAACTGACTGGTGGAAACAAGTATGTATTATGCCTTTTAAGTGGCATTTTATGAAATCTTTTAATCACAAGTTATCGCCTACACCTCTTGAGTTACAAGAGTCAATAGAAATGAATCGAGCCATTCAACATGGATACAAAGTAAGAATGGTTCCCTCACCGTTTATCTCTAAATCTGTTGATACAAACGAGGATCGATTAAAGGTTGAAGAGTTAATGAAATCAGATCCGATATTTCCATTATATTCAGGTAAATAAAATGAGTTTTAATATTTTAGAAAAACTAAAAAGAGGAAAGGAAGTATTTGGAACTTGGTGTATGATTCCTTCCTCTTTTACGGTAGACGTAATTGCAAGGACAGGATTAGATTTTATCGTCATTGATTTAGAGCATGGTTCTATATCGCTAGAGACATGCGAGGAGATGGTAAAAAGCTCTATTCTTCACAATTGCCATCCGATTGTGCGTGTTGGAGATGATCAAGAAAACACAATTCTACATGCTTTGGAAACAGGGTGTGAAGGCATCCTTGTACCACATGTTTCAAAAGTTGAAAAGGCAAAAGCAATTGTCGAAGCGGCTAGATATTTTCCCTATGGAAAAAGAGGGCTAAGTCCTTACACTCGTTGTCATGGATATACGCATGTAGATTTAGCAGAATCGATGAAAAAGCATGGTGAATCAACTTTTGTCGGTATTCTTGTCGAAGGCCAGGAAGGTATTAATAATTTACCAAAAATTGCTGAAGTTGAAGGAATTGATTGTATCTATTTGGGTATGTACGATATATCCCAGTCTGTTGGATTGCCCGGACAATTGGAACATCCTGATGTAATAAACCAAGTAGAAAAATGTTTGAAAATTATTTTAAGCTCAGGGAAAACGGCAGGCACTTTCGTTAGAGATATTCAAACCGCAAAGTTATATAGAACCATGGGATTTAAATTTTTAGCATTTGTAGCTGATAGTTATTCCATGACAACTTTCTATAAAAATTCTGTAACTGAATTTCATTCCAAATGATTTTGATTAGAATTTTCCGATTTTTGATTCGGATTCTGAAGAGAGTTCTTCAGCAATTTTCTTATAAATTAAGAAGGTTTTTAGCAAATTATGGGATTTCTTTCATTGCCAATGACAATAGATATTATCGATTAAAAAATCGTTATAAAGGTTCTGAATGTTTTATTGTTGGTAATGGTCCAAGCCTGAGATCTGAAGATCTAAATTGGCTCCGGGAAAAAAAAATCCCATCGTTTGGTGTAAACAAAATTCATCTAATCTATCCACAAACCAATTGGAGACCCAATTTTTATGTCTGCGAAGATATTCCTGTTCTTGAAACAATAAAAGAAGAAGTTAATGCACAAAGTGAGTTCATTAAATTTCTTATGAAAATTCCAGGAATAAATTTTGATAAAAATACAATATATATCAATAGAGTTTCTTCAGAGTTTACTGATATGGATTTTTTCACTGAGCCAGTACCGTTTTTATTTTGTGGACAAACAGTAATTTATATCTGCCTCCAACTTGCTCTATTTATGGGATTTAAGAAAATATACCTATTGGGAATTGATTTTAGTTGGAATTTTGACGATGCTGATCCAGACCAAGAGGGTTTCTCAATTTTGAAATCGGACTCTCCTCACTTTGTAAAAAACTATTTTCAGAAAGGGGAGAAACAGTATCTTGTGACTCGTGAACATTTTGAATACATGGTACGTATTCTTTACTTTGCAAAAGAAATTCTTAACGACTTAGGAGTCGAAGTTTTTAACGCAACGAGAGGAGGTAAGTTAGAAGTTTTTCCCCGAGTTTCGATCGAAACTTTAAAGGCTGATTGCTGATGTTTTTTGTTTTGTTTGAGTCTATTTAATTTTATGCAAAGATTGTTCTTAAACCCAAAGCAATTTGAAAAAACAGAGACCGAATTAAAGAATAATCTTTTCATCTTTCCTTCTGCATTTTTAGATAGAGACGATATACTTTTTCAGGATTTGAATGAAGAATCCTTACTCAATTTGCGTCTTTCTATTCCAGAGTTTGATAAAGAGTTTGTATATTTAGAACATCTAATTTTCAAATTGTTTGAATATATACCGGATCTTTTTAACGAGTATTACTCTGTCAGTAAATCCAAAAAGTATTGGACAACTTTGTTGTTACCAGATCTTCGAGAGGTTTTGGAAGTTGTATATTTAAGATACCTCCAGTTGAAATTAATAAGCAATAAAGTAGAAGTCGAGGTTATTCAAAATTCTAAGCAACTTCTCAAATTTGATTCAAGTAGATTGTTTATTCTAAATGTAAATTTCATTTCGAATGTTGACTGGGCGTTATCTTCATTTATACTTCTACATTCCGATTTGAGGAACAAAGTAGAGCTATCTTATGTAAAAATCAATGAGCCCGATAAACCTCGATTTAAAAATGATCGTGAATACTACGATCATGTTGTGAGTATCGAAAAAAAAAGAATTTCTTCCAATAAAGGTAATTTATTTCCCTATTATGTTTCTTTTCCATCAATTTCAGGTTCAATTTTTTTAGGCACGGGAATATTCGATGAAAATTTACAGTCGACGTTAAATTCTAGTCTAAATTTTTTTTCGGTGTATTATAAAGGCCTGCCAGTATTATCAATGATGAAAAAAAAGAAATTTTTTTCATCATTGAGTCGGGAATATACTATTGATTCCAATGACTCTTTTGAAACATTTTTCGTTCAGAATATTGATACTTTTTTTCCTGAGCAATTCTTTAAGATGAAAGTTCCTGTATCTAGTAATATTAAGTTGTTTAATATTGGTTTGCCTGGAGCAACAATTCTAGATGCTGAGAGTAGAGAAAATGGTGGGCTAAGTTTTGGTATCCAGCATGGGACTGCATATGGGATGTACACTCACTGTACGCAAGAGTGGAATGAACGACTTGTAAGTGACGGTTTTATCACCTGGGGTTGGTCCGATTTTAATAAAATTCAGCAAACAATTCCATTGCCAAGTCCACACTTGTCTTCTTTGTTAATAAATCAGGAAATATCTGATGGAGTCAGCTTTGAAAACTTTCGAATCGGGATTATTTTTAATACCACTTACAATCGATTAGGCAAATTTTTACGAGTTGCTATGCCTTTTTTTTTACGAGAAAATATTCTTTTGTTAAGTAGAATTCTGCAGATTACGAATGGAATTCCTAAGAAAGAAATTATCGTTTCCGAGTATTCTTATGAGCAAGGATATGATCTAAAGTATCAATTAAGTAAAGAGTTGTTGTTATCACCTGATATTACTTTTGAAAGTATGGCAGGAGAGCGATTGATACAACAAGCTGAGCTAGTCATTTCAAATTCGTTTGGAACTTCTTTTTTTGAAAGATTAGTGATTAACAAACCTATAATCATTTTTAATGATTTTTTTGAACTAGAAAATTACAATTCTTTGTGGTCAGAACTATCCAATCGACTAATTGACGTAGGAATTTATGAACTTGAAGAATCATCATTTCAAAGAAAAATAAAAATGAGTCAGGCTGAGATTTTGGCTTGGTGGAATTCTGAGAATGTCCAGGAAGTTCGTCTATTAGTTTTGAAAAAATATGCATGGGCCGATATCCATTGGGCGGACTTATTTAAGTCTTTTATAGCAGAGCAAGTAACTAGTCTCGGATCAAGTTTTGAAAAAATAAAGGTTCCTTTTTTGATCAAACTATACTCTCGAGTTTTTTTTCGACTAAAGGGACTTTTTGTATAGTTCTAGGTTTGTTTTTTACCACTGGTCGCATAGTTAGTGTTAGTTTCTGGGGAATATGATAAAATACAGGTGAGTAATTAATTGGATAATTTGCAAAAAGTAAAATACCTGCTAACTGGAGCAACGGGATTTGTTGGTTCTTTCTTTCGATCTAAATTAGATTCCCAAAGTGTTATATTTACTTCTAGATCGGGAGGAGAGGGGATAGAATCAATAGATTTAATAAACTTTGATGAATTAGAATTCTTTTTTGGTAAGTGCAAACCTGCTATATTGATCCATATCGCTGGAAACAAAGATGTGAATTTCTGCGAAAAGTATCCTGAAGAAGCTAGAAAAATAAATGTTCAGGCAACATCCCACCTGGTAGAATTATGTAAGAAATTTGATACAAAGTTTATCTACCTATCTACTGATTATGTTTTTGATGGACATAAGGGGAATTATAAAGAAACAGATTTTCCAGTTCCATCATCGGAATACGGTAAAATGAAACTTGAATCTGAAAAAATAATTCAAGGTTCCGGAATTGATCATATTATCATTCGATCAGGTGCATTGTATGGAAAAAATGGAAAATTCTATCAATGGGCTGTTTCTTCGTTAAAAGACAATGTTGAAATTGAAGCACTGACTGATTCTTTTTTTACTCCAACTCTCCTGGATGATCTTTATGAAGTAACATGGAAACTTTTATCTATTCAGTTTAATGGCATTGTACACATAGTGGGAAGAGATAAAGTCTCGCGGTATCAAATGATTGAAAAAATTGCAGAATCTTTAGGAATATCTAATCCAAAATTAAAACCAATCAGTATAGCAGAGTCGGGTCTTTTTTTCCTTCCGGATTTATCCTTATGTCCGGACAAGTTAAATCAAGAATTAAATATTTATACGCATAGTTTGAAAGAAGGTTTAGATTATCTTGTAAAGGAATCCGAGGAGTAAACCAATGATCAGCTATATTATAACAACGTTTAATCGAGGAGAAAAAGTCTTAAAAACAATTCAATCGATTTTAAGACAAATTCCTAATCAGGACGAAGTGGAAATTGTCGTTGTTGATGGTGGTTCCAAAGATAATACCTGCAAATTGGTTCAGGATTTAGCAGATAAAGTATCGAATGTTCGTTTAATTATTGAAAAGGCTCCTGGAGTAATGCCATCAAGGCATGCAGGTGCAAAACTAGCCAAGGGTAATATACTTGTTTATATAGAGGATGATGTTCAAGTATCAGAGACACATGTAAAAGCAATAAAGGAAATTTTTTCTGATAACCAGAATCAAATTGCAACTGGTCCATGTGAACCTGATTATCTATCGACTGATTTTCCTATTTGGTACCAATCTATGTGGTCAACGGTTTCTTCCATCCCTAATTCCAAGGTGAATGGTTGGTTTAGTCTTATGAATTTGGGAGATAAGGTTTTGGAAGTTGATGCTTCTTATGTTTGGGCATTAAATTTTGCGATCAGAAAAACTTTACTCTTTGAGTTGGGTGGTTTTCATCCTGATTTATCTCCCCCTAGATGGAAGGCGTTTCAAGGAGATGGAGAATCCGGCTTATCATTGAAGGCGAGTGAAAAAAATATCTCAGCAATCTACCATCCTGGTTTGAAAGTTTTGCATGAAATTCAAGCGGATCGATTTGATACTAAATATGTTGAAAGGCGATTATTTTTTCAAGGAATCTCTGATTCTTTTACATTGTTACGTAAAACCAGAGCGGTAGCTTCGTTATTTAGCCATTACCTAGCACTTACCTTATTATCTCTACGATTAGCTAAACGAAAAATTTTCAGAAATGAACTCCCTGTAGATTTAATTTCTGAAAAAGCAAGGTTAAAAGGATTTCTTTTTCACCAGAGATCGTTTCGCGATGATTTAAAAGTTCAATCTTGGGTGCTTGAAGAAAGTTACATTGATAAAGCAGTACCAGAGCCCAGTCCAATCCGATTTTTTGATAAACTCTTTTTGATGGTATAAAAATATGTTAGAGCAACTACAACACGATGGAAAACTGCTTGCGATGATTCTTCGCACTAATTTTAAAAAAGATGGGATTGAATTTTTTACTCCACCCGAATTTTCTCAGCAATTAGCATATATGAACCGTCCTAAAGATTATCTAATTCAACCGCATGTTCATAATCCTGTCTCAAGAAATGTCGAATATACGAAAGAAGTTTTGTTCATTAAGTCTGGAAAAGTAAGAATTGATTTTTTTACCGATGATCAAGAATACGTTGAAAGCAGAATATTAGAACAAGGTGATGTGGTTCTGTTAGCCTATGGGGGACATGGTTTTTGCATGTTGGAAGATACTGAAATGATTGAAGTCAAGCAAGGTCCGTATGCTGGTGAAGACGATAAAACAAGGTTTAATGCAAAACCTTTTGAGCCGAGAGTAAAATAGTGGAAAACTTTATTCCTGTTTGCGAACCGTCACTTCTTGGTAATGAAAAAAAGTATATTTTAGACGCAGTAGAAACTGGCTGGATTTCCTCAGCTGGAAAATATGTTACTGAATTTGAATCACAATTTGCTAAGTATTGCGGGGTTGATCATGGTATCGGAGTTTGTAATGGAACAGTTGCGATTCATTTGGCTCTAGTCGCCTTAGGAATAGGTAAAGGCGATGAAGTGATTATCCCTAATTTTACAATGATTGCAACTGCCTTTGCTGTCTGTTATACGGGCGCTACACCTGTGTTTATCGATGCTGATCAAAATACATGGAATATTGATGTAACAAAAATTGAAGAAAAAATCACATCAAATACGAAAGCCATTATTCCCGTACATATTATGGGCTTAGTTTGTGATATGGATGTGATCAATGACATTGCAAAGAGGTATAATCTATTTGTGATTGAAGATGCCGCCGAGGCACATGGTGCGGAATATAAAGGGAAAAAAGCTGGATCGATGAGTGATATTGCTACCTTTAGTTTTTTTGCAAATAAAAATCTTACCACCGGAGAAGGTGGAATGGTAGTGACAAACGACAAAGAACTTTCATCAAAATCTCGTTATTATAAGAATTTATGTTTCCCTTTGGAGGGTGGTCGCGAATACAAGCACTCTGATATTGGTTTTAACTATCGTTTGTCTAATTTACATGCGGCGATTGGCTTGGCTCAATTGGAGAATGTTGAAAAGTATACTGAGATGAGAATCACCAATTTCAATGAATATAATGCTAAGCTAAGTCAGATAGAAGGTATATCTACTCAAATATGGGATCCAATGAAGTATAAACATGTTCATTGGATGAATGCCGTTGTGATTAATCCCGATAAATATGGAAGGAATCGAGACGAACTTATGATGCTTCTTAGAGAAAAAGGAATTGATTCAAGGAAACTTTTTTCGGGAATGCATTCGCAAAAAGCACTTAACGATTATGGTTGTCAAAGCAAAGGAAATTATTCGGTGACAGAAGATTTAAGTGAAAATGGAATGTATCTCCCGTCTTCAAGCACACTTTCTAAAACGCAGATATCATACGTTTGTGAAGTGATTGCAAGTTTACGAAAATGATTTTACTAAAGTTTGTTTTTACTTAAGAGTTAGGTCGTACAAATGGTTGTATTAATATTTACTGCATACCCTTGGTTGAACATATCGACGCCATTAATTGAAACTGTAAATTTTTTCTTAAAGAAAAAATGGAAGGTGATTCATTTTGGTATCATTCATCCTGGAGTGGATCGGCATGGACATAAAAGTCTGGATATTTTAGATGAAAATTACAAGTTTATTTCTCTCGGTGACACGAAAACCTTTCTCAGTAATATAAAAAAAATCATCTTTAGTTTTGTTTTTTATTGGAAGTATAGGTCGGTAGTTTCAAAATACAATGTATCAATTTCTTTTGATCCAGGTGGATTGTATTTAAGTTTTGCATGGTTGATTTTTGGTAATCGGAAGAATAGAATATACCATTCTTTAGAAATTTCAAATCACAAAAACAAATCATTTCTTTTGGAAAAAACAATCGTCTCTTTTACAGACATCATCCTTTCTCAGGATCAATTACGCGCGCGTATCTTAAAAGTAATCTTAGGTTATAAGAATAAGGTTAGCTTCATACCAAATTCTACTTCAGGGCCTATAATTCGAAATCGGACGCATTTTTTTCATCAAGTTTTAAATATTCCGGTTAACAAAAAGATTCTTTTGATGACAGGAACAATTGAAACCTTTATGGGTTCCGATTCTTTTTTAGATTTGTTACGCTATCTACCTGAAAATTGGGTAGCAGTGATCCATGGCTGGATACCAACATCGGCTACCAGAGAGAAAGTTGAAAATGCGAAATTAAAATTCCCTGAGAAATTATTTCTGAGTTATGAACTGGTTGATAATAAAGATAAATTTAATATTTTTAGCTCGGTTGATCTTTGTTATGTAAATTTTAAACCAGAAGATCTTAATTTAAAATATGGGCTTTATTCAGCTGGTAAACTATACGACTCGGCAAAAGTGGGTGTCCCTGTTTTGATAAATGATCTCCCGGGATCAAAGGAATTTATAAAAAAATATCAAAATGGTTTTCTGTTAAAGAAAAGTGAAGAGTTACCTGGGATTTTAGAGAAAGTGAAGAATGAAAATACTCTGGATGCATCTCATCAGTTTTACCTTAAAAATGAATTTGGGAAAAACTACGAAAATTTTTTAAAAACATACTGTCCTCTTTAATTTAAAAGAGAATTGAATCATGAAAAAAAGAATATTAGTAAATTTAGGTTGTGGATCACGTTTTCATCAGGACTGGTTAAATTTTGATTTTGTTTCAAGATCAAAAGATGTAATAGCAGTTGATCTTAGAAAAGGAATTCCGGTTGAAGACTCTACTGTTTCGGTTATTTATTCCTCGCATGTGTTGGAGCATTTTTCTAGAGGCAAAGTTAACCATTTTTTGCAAGAAATTTATCGTTCTTTGGAACCAGGTGGAATCTTGCGTATCGTTGTACCTGATTTGGAACAAATTGTTCGAGCATATATAGAGCAATTAGATAGAGCTAAGAATGGAAATAATTCAGCTCTTGTTCGAGCCGATTGGTTGGTTCATGAGCTTTTGGATCAGATACAAAGAAATGTTTCCGGTGGTGAAACCATTCAATGGTGGAACCAAGATCCAATTCCAGAGGCAGATTATATATATGAAAGGTTGGGAGACGAATTCTATAATTATATAGGGTCGAAGGATCAAGTTAACCGTGAGTTATCTTTCATTGTACGTAGTAAGATTATGGTTCGGTCAATGATTAGAATCCTGTTTGATTTCCTTTTAAAAGCAATGGGATATTCTTGGGAGATGGCCGAAATTGGCAAGTTTCGTCTTAGTGGTGAAGTTCACTACTGGATGTATGATTCGGTTTCCTTGGGACAGCTACTAAAAGCTAATCATTTTGCAAATATCAAAGTTTGTCGTTCGGACGAATCAGCTATCCCCAATTTCAGTTCTTACAATTTAGATATTGATGAAAACGGTAAAACAAGAAAGCCAGATTCTTTATTTATTGAAGCCACTAAAGAATCTTGAATATTCTGATTCATGAAAGTTACATTACTTGGAACAAATGATAGGGCAGGTGGTGCCGCAAGGGCGATGTTTCGCTTGCATAGATCTTTATTGGAAATTGGTGTCGATTCTAGAATTCTATGTTTGAACCAGTCGTCAAGTCTGTCCGATAGTTCACAAGTTTTTGAATACCGATACAATTTATTTTCGACTAGGAAATTTCCTTTTTTATCAGATTTAATTGATCGAAATAGAACATCATTATCCAATACATTATTTTCATATTCCGATATTTCTTCCGATTTAGCGAATCACCCCTTAATCTTAGATGCCGATGTGATAAATCTGCATTGGGTAAATTATTTTGTTTCTTCAGAAGATATTGGAAAACTTCTTCTTTTAGGGAAAAAAATAGTCTGGACTTTGCATGATGAGTGGCCTTTTACCGGTGGATGTCATTATACTTCAGGTTGCCAAGGTTACTTGAGCAATTGTTTCGATTGTTTACAAGTTACACCCGACCTTTCCAATTTACCAAAATTTGTTCATTTAGAGAAACAAAAATATTTTTCATCTAGGATAGATCTGATTACTCCCAGTGAGTGGTTATCTAAAAAAGCATCCGTTAGTCCTTTTTTTTCTAAATCAAGAATTAGGGTAATAGCCAATTCCGTTGAGTCTGAATGGTTTGCCAAATTTAGCAAATCTGATATTCGAGAAAAATTTGGATATGCTGAAGATTGTTTTTTGCTAGGATTTGGAGCTGACTCTGTTTCAGAAATAAGAAAGGGTCTTTTTTATCTTTTGGAAGCTTTGGAGATCTTGTTAAAAAAAGAAAATTGGAAGAAAGCATTTGATTCAAAAAAAATTGCTGTCGTTTTCTTTGGAAACTATCAAAATAAAAACAAAGAATTGGACAAAATTGCTGATTACTTGGGCTCGTTTACAAAAGATGTTCAGGTTTCCGAGATTTATCAGATGCTTGATTTATTTGTAATTCCTTCTCTTGAGGATAATCTTCCAAATACAATGTTAGAATCTATGGCTTCAGGTACACCTGTTTTAGGGTTCCCTATTGGTGGTTTAGCGGAAACGATAGTTCATAATCAAAATGGCTTCTTAACCAGAGCGATATCGGGAGAGAGTTTGGCTGAGCAGATTTTTGATTTATGGAGTAACCGCAGTTTGCTTAACAAAGTTGGGAGTGTTACTTCAGAATATGCTTCTAAAAAATTCTCAATGAAAAAACAAGCAGAAGAATATCGTGATTTTTTCTTATTGGATTCTGGATTTAGGGCGTATGATTTAAGTGAAAAAGGTAAAGAGACCGCAGTAGACAACGAAAAATTAAAGCAAATGGAGTTTCAGTTGAAAAAGACTTATAATAATTTTCTAAAAAATTCTCCCCTGCGTAAGAGAATTTTGAATTTACTCTTTCGAAGTCTTAAGGTGAATGATTTTTTTTTAAGAAGGGCAAAGCGAAAACTTTCCGCTTAGGATTTGTGTTATATGGAAATTGAGAGAGATGGATTTAATTTTCACTTTAAGTTGTTCATTCATTGTCCATGATATTTAGTTCAATATTTTTTATATTTGTCTTCTTCCCACTGGTTTTTTTCTTGTTCTCGATGGCGAGCCAAAGATATAAATTTTTGGTTCTTCTTTTTGCCAGTTTTTTATTTTACTTTTGGGGTGAACAATCGTTTATAATTGTTATTTTGGGATCCATTCTTATTAACTACAGTTTTGGGTTAGTTATTGAATCATCAAAAAATAAGAAATTTTTTCTCTCGATCGGAATAATTATTAATCTCGCTTTAATTTTTTACTTTAAATATGCACTTTTTTTCCTTTCAAACTTGAGCAACAGTTCGTTTGAAAATATTGATATTCATCTACCTCTGGGTATTTCCTTTTTTACGTTTCAAGGTATATCTTATTTGTTTGATATTTACAGAGGAGAAATCTTTGCAGATAGAAGTTTCCTTCGCTTTTCGTTTTATATTTCATTTTTTCCTCAGCTAATTGCAGGCCCAATTGTTCGATACAGTGATGTTTTTCATTCTTTAACAAGGTTAAAAAGTAATCACAAAGAAATCTTAGACGGTCTTTGTTTGTTTGCCCAGGGATTGGGAAAAAAAGTAATTATAGCGAATACCTTGGGAATCTATGCAGATGAAGTCTTTTCTACAGATTTTAGTTTGTTTGGTTCGGGTGTTGCCTGGTTTGCCATCCTTTCTTATAGTTTCCAAATCTATTTTGATTTTTCTGGTTATTCAGATATGGCGATAGGTTTGGGTCGGATTTTTGGGCTGAAATTTCCAGTAAATTTTAACTTTCCTTATTCGGCGCTAAGCATTCAGGATTTTTGGCGAAGATGGCACATTTCTCTTTCTACTTGGTTTAGAGATTATTTGTATATTCCTCTTGGTGGAAATCGTATCGGGAAAACTAGACAATTTTTTAATTTAATTTTGGTTTTTTTTTGTTGCGGTTTTTGGCATGGAGCCAGTTGGAACTTCCTAATCTGGGGTATATATCATGGATTCTTTTTAGTATTAGAACGTACTGGATACCAACGTATCCTACTAATGCTACCAATGTTTTCTAAGTTTTTGTTAAACTTTGCGTTAATTAATATCGGATGGGTATTTTTCCGAACTGAGACTTTGGCTGATTCTATTTCCTTCATTAAAGTATTGTTTGGTGAAAACGGAATAGGGATTCCTCAGATGATCTCAACCTTTGATTTTCGTTGGTTGTTGGGTATGCTAATTTCTTTAGTCTTTGCTTTTGAATGGCGTATTTTTAATATCGTAGCAAATAATGTATACTTATCGAGAGCATTTTCCGTAGGTG
The DNA here is from genome assembly GCF_004770475.1 of Leptospira mtsangambouensis. Lineage (NCBI taxonomy): Bacteria > Pseudomonadati > Spirochaetota > Leptospiria > Leptospirales > Leptospiraceae > Leptospira > Leptospira mtsangambouensis. The sequence continues at coordinate 1,205,361 of NZ_RQHK01000002.1, read as the reverse complement.
TGTTTATGGTCTCTATTTTTTTTCTTGTCGCTAATAATTATAATCCATTTATATATTTTAGGTTTTAATGTACAAAGCGGTAATTAATTCAATCTGTATTCTCCTTTTAATTCCAATTTTCAATTTAGTATTTGAATTTGTTGGTGATATACCTTCGTCGGAGAAAAAAAAAGAAATTACAATTGGCGACATTATCGATTCCGATTTCAAAAAGAAATTCAATCTTATCGAAGAAGCCTTTGAAAGAAAATTTCCAGCAAGAAATTGGATAATTCAAAAATATAATTTCTTTCTTTGGTTTATGTTAGAATCGACGCCAAAGCGAACAGTTCTTAGAGGACAAAATAATTGGTTATATATTTTTTTAGGGAAGGGTGCCAATGGTAGAGATTACTCTTACAATGAGTCAGATTTTTTAGCGTATAAGCAAGGTTTGGAAAAATTAAAAAACCTCTGTGTTTCCCGCAATATCAAATTTTATTCTGCAATCGTTCCTGAAAAATTTAATATTTACCCAGAAAGTTTGAACTGGTACGATCATTCAACTATTAGAAGCGATAAGTATTTTAGAATTTTTAATGAATTAGCTAAAACTTCCGAGGATACTGTTTTTTTTCATGAAGAGTTGTTATCTCGCAAGAAGAGTCATAATGTATATTATAAAACTGACACACATTGGAATTCCGTTGCAGCTTTTGATGCTTCCAATAAACTATTTGCCAAGATGGCGCAAGAGAATGATAAAATTGATCCATTGCGTGAGAAGGAATTTAATTTGATTCATATAATCTCTTCTGGGCGAGACATTGCTGAATATTTGTCCCTCCCGAGATTTTTCTTAGACGAAGAGTATGTTTATATACCAAATTCAAACTTTATGCAGCGTAAAAATAAATTAAGGGTTTTAGTAATCCACGATTCCTATTTTTATCCGATGTTTGATTTTTTTCGTTATCAATTTGCTCAAGTTGATGTTTGGAACTTTGTTCAAAAGGAAAATCCTCTAAATTACGATGAACTCTTAAAATTTAAGCCGGATATTCTCATATTTATTTTGTTGGAAAGACATATTGGAAATTATGATAAAAGAGTGTTCGGTCACTTGTAGCTAAAACTCCCCTGATCGTAATCAGATTTTTATTTGATGGTATTTTTAGTTCGTTTTCTATAAAAAAAATTGGTGAATCCATGTTAATAATTATAAAAAAACATTTATCTTTTATTGGTGCACTTTCTTTTGTTTTTATAATTTATATTGGTACCCGCCCCTTGGGAACGCATGATTCGGTTTGGGTGATTCCTACGGGGTTAAGCATATTAAATGAATTCAATATGAATTTGGATGAATATACTTCGCATGGATTAAGCGAATCGTATGCTGCAGTCTTAGTTAAAGGGCACTATTATAATTTTTTTCCCTATGGTCTTACTTTTTTAGTATTGCCGATGATTGGTTTACTGAAACCCATCTTAAGCGAAAATGCTTTTTTTTTATACCAACGGCACACGGAAAAATTTTTTGCTACCGTTTTAGTGGTCTTAGCTCTTGTTTTTCTTTATCGTTTGTTTTGTTTTTATTTATCTAGGAACAAAGCTTCCTTTTTGATCCTATTTATCGGGTTGGGCACATCATTCTTTACAACAGCAAGTCGGGCATTATGGCAACACTCGGGAAGTGTTTTGCTGTTGTCTGTTTCTTTGTATTTGTTATTGTATTCATTTAAAAAAAATGAACGAATGGTCCCTTTGATTGCCTTGGTTTTAGTATTTGCTTATGCTGTTCGTCCGACAAATCTGATTCCGCTTTTAATAATTTCTGTGTTTGTATTTTTTCATTTTTCGGCCCAGAGATGGAAATACGTAGGTGTGCTAATTGTTGCTTTCCTTTCGTTTTTCCTTTTTAATGACTTTGTATTCGGCGATTATTTGCCTCCGTATTACAATTCATCCCGCTTAGTTCTTGATGTGAATCTGTTTGGGAAAGCAATCGTGGGAAATTTACTTAGTCCCAATCGGGGGCTTCTAATTTGGTCCCCTTTTTTCCTATTTTCATTCTTTGCAGTTTTTTCTGAGCCAAAAGAGCAACCGTTTGTTCTTATATCTTGTTCGGTAATTTTTTTTCATCTTATGACAATCTCAGCTTTTCCACATTGGTGGGGAGGTCATTCTGTTGGGCCAAGGTTTATGACCGATGTGGTCCCTTTTTTTGCGATACTTATATGTTTGAGTGTAAAAAGGTTCTATAAATATTCTTTTTTTAAATATTGTTTTTTGTTTTTTGTCCTCTTGTCTTTTCTGATACAATTCTCTGCTGCATTATCGAAAAAAACTCAACTATGGAATATAAGAGAATTAGATATCAATATTGCCCCTGAGAGAGTATGGGATTGGAATAAACCACAATTCTATCCATTTGATTAGGATTTACATTTATGAAAGAAGTTAAAGATGCCCAAATCATCACCATTGTCACACCTTCCTATAACCAAGGTGAGTTTTTAGATCGAACATTAAATTCTATCATAACGCAATCAGGTCCATTTTACATTGATTTAATTGTGATGGATGGCGGTTCTAAAGATAACTCTGTTGGTATCATCGAGGAATATGCAAATCTGATTCACTCAGGTGAATTGAGTGGAAGGTATGAAGAACTTTCGTTTCGAACTTTAAAAGACCAAGGAAGTAAAAATACAAATTGCCTTGGTATTAGTTACCGGTGGGTCTCCGAGAAAGACAACGGGCAAACTCATGCCATTAACAAGGGATGGAAGTTAGCAGTAGGTTCTATTATTGCCTGGTTAAACTCAGATGACATTTATCTTCCTAATGCTCTAAACAAGGCATACCAAACTTTGAAAGAAAGAGAGGAAATTGGACTTTTTGGAATTGGGCTACATATTGATAAAGAAGATAAACTAATTGAATTTTATCCTATTGAGCCATATTCATTTGAAAGACTTATCGACTATTGTATCATTTGTCAGCCCACTGTATTTTTAAAAAGAGAAGTTCTGTCTTCTATTGGTTTTTTGAATGAAGCACTTGGATTCTGTATGGATTATGAGTTTTGGCTTCGCATCGCAAAGGAGAATTCATTTTTCTTTTTGGCTGAAGTGTTAGCTTGTACGAGAATACATGAAAATACGAAGACTAGCCAGAATTTAAAAGTCCATAGCGAAATCATTCAAATGCAAAAGAGAATTGTTGGAAAAACATCAAAACACTGGTTGTTTCATTATGCAAATTATAGTTTGGCGGATCAATTTCCGATATTTCGTGGAAGTATTTTTTTGAAAGTAATGATTCGAATTTATAGTTTTTGTCTTGGAATTGTTTACAGGTAAACGGGAAGGTTCAATTGAATTATATCAAAAAATATGTTTGGTTGCCATATGGCGAAAAAATGATCCAGATATTTCTTTTAGAACAGGGAAAAATCAAAAAAGCCATTTGTTTTAACGAACATTTACGAAAGAGTTTTGTTGTATCTGAGTTATTCGGTATGGATTACCTTGTTAGTAATTTTGATATTCCTTCCGATGAAAAAGAGTTTTTAGATCTTGAAGCTTATCTTTGATGTATCTGTTCTCGCTTGGTCTGTACGGAGTAATAAGGCCAAAACAGGAATCTTCCGCGTTATAGAAAACTTATTATTTCAGTTTTTGGAAGATCAGGATATTGACTTATATCTTAGTTCCATTCATGGAAATTTCACTGATCTAAAGGAATACCTAAAAAACAATAAAATCAATCTTCCTTCCTCTCATCTTTTTGTTCCTCAATCTTCTAATCGATTTAAAGATAAACTATTTCAAACTTATCTTTGGATCTACCAGCTATTAGATCGAAAAAAATCTCCCCGTTTTTCTACTTTTTTTATTTTTTTATACATATGTCTTAGTCATCCGGTTTTAGTCTTGTTTGGGCTTTACCGTTATCTCTATCCGATTCCAAAGGATTATCTTTCTCAGCAGTTTGTTTTCCATAGCACATTTTTACCGATTCCGAAATACATTCTGAATTCAAAAGTCCGCAAAGTCATAACCATCTATGATTTGATTTCAATTAAATATCCTGAGTTCTTTGTTGGTAACAAAGATGATGTTGTCTGGAAACTGATCAGGAATTTAACTCCGGATACGAATATCATTACAATTTCAGAGCATAGTAAAGCGGATCTTTTGGATTCAAATTTGGGATTGTCAGATAAACAGATCACCGTAACTCCTCTTGCTGCCTCTAGTTTTTTTTATCGAGTTGATTCACAAACCAAGTTAGAAAAAGATTTAAGCCAATTTGGTTTAAATTGCGGTGATTATGTATTGAGCGTTGGAACGCTTGAACCTAGAAAGAATTTAAAATCAACCATTCGAGCCTTTCTTCAGTTGCCAAGTTTAAAAAAGAATCCCAAACTAAAATTGGTTTTGTTAGGTGGAAAAGGGTGGGGAGATAGTTTAGAAGAAATCGCTGGAGAGTATCCAGGACTATTCCAAGAGAGGATTGTATTTCTTGGATTTGTACCAGATGAACAGTTAGCATCGATTTATTCTGGAGCCAAATTTTTTGTTTATCTTTCCTATTATGAAGGTTTTGGATTACCTCCACTAGAAGCAATGCAGTGCGGGTTACCAGTTCTTGTATCCAATGTTTCGTCTTTGCCAGAGGTAGTAGGCGATTCTGGATTGTATGCCGATCCTTATGACCTAAGTTCTATTGTCACCGCTATGGAAAAAATGATTGGAGACAACGAGTTCCGATTATCTTTGTCACTTCGTGCCCTTCAGAGAGCTAAGAATTTTTCTTGGGAAGAAACAGCAAGGTTAACCAAAAAAGCTTATATAAATTCAAATGAAAATTCTTTTTGACCATCAAATTTTTTTTCAAAATAAATACGGAGGAATTTCTAAGATTTTTTTAGAGATCATACGCAGGCTGAAGGAACGAAACTTTGAGTTTGATACTGCTGTTTCGATTGAAGAATATCAAAAAGGAATCCTAAAAGATCCTATATCTAAAATCCAAATCAATTCTCCCAGTTTTTATTCTATTTATACTATCTATCTATGGATCCGGTTTATCTTTCGCCTCTTTCGACTGCAAATTCCGGATTTTTTATCCAAGAGGGAGAGTGGAATTTTTAAACGCAGTTTGAGAAATCAAATTCATAACATAAATACAAAAGTTAACGAATCTTTAGGAAAAAATCAGTATTCTATCTTTCATCCTACATATTTTCAAAGTTACTATTTACCAAGTTTAGGAAGTAGCCAAACGAAAATGGTTCTTACCGTTTATGATTGTGTACATGAACTTTTTCCTGAATATTATGGAAAGTCTAATTTCATTTTAAACAACCGGAAGAACTTGTGTGAATCTGCTTCTCATATTATTTGTATCTCTAATAGAACAAAAAAAGATTTATTAAGAATTTATAAAACTATCCCTGAAAAAAAAGTTTCTGTCATTTATCTGGCAGGAGATCTTTCAGGGGAACCGAAAACACCTCAGGTTTTTTCAGTTGGCGATTATGTATTGTTCGTTGGGAATCGTGCTGATTATAAAAATTTCAAATCGCTTTTAGAGGCTTTTGGTCATCTCAGAAACTCAAAAAATATTCATTTAGTTTGTGCCGGTGGTGGCAGTTTTTCATTTTCTGAAAAAAAATGGATTCGAGAAAAAAAATTAGATCAGTTTGTTCATCAGATTCCATTTAGTTCCGAGGCAATGCTTGCAAATTTGTATCGAAATGCAAAAGTATTTGTTTATCCTTCGTTGTATGAAGGATTCGGCATTCCTCTTCTCGAAGCAATGTCAGTGGGATGTCCCGTTCTCTGTAGCGATACTGAGGTATTTCATGAGGTTGCAGGTGAGGCCGCTTGGTATTTTGATCCGAGAAACGTTCTAGATTTAGAATCTAAACTTATGCATTTACTTGATTCGGAGAGTGATCAAAAGGAGTTGTCGGCGCGCGGATATACACAAACACAGAAATTTTCTTGGAACAAATGTGCCGACGAACATATTCGTATTTACCAAATGCTCAGTGAAGAAGTATGAATTATAAAAAACCAGTCGTATCGATTATTACCGTGGTTCGCAATGCCGAAGATACGATACTTAGAACCATTCATTCCGCTTTATCCCAAAAAAATGTTAGTTTCGAAGTTTTTGTCTGGGACGGTTTGAGTACTGACCGAACGGTAGAGAAGTTGGAATCTGTCAAAGATCAAATTCGTTTTTACTCGGGAAAGGATTCTGGGGTATACGATGCAATGAATCAAAGTTTAGCTTTGGCAAAAGGTGAATGGATTCTTTTTTTAAATGCAGATGATTATTTTTTGGACGAACATGCCTTAGAAAAATTGGTAAGTAAAACCTACGACAAAAAGTGTGATTACGTTTGCGGTTCTGCTAGTATGTTGTTTGGTCTGAAGGTATGGAGACCAAAAACTTTAACTGATTTTGATTTTTTTATTGGGAATCCTTCCAATCATCAAGCTTATCTTTGTAAAAAGACTGTTTATTCTAAATTAGGTGGATTTGATATTCGATACCGATATTCAGCAGATGTAGATTTTATGTTTCGTGTGATAAAGAATGGATACCAAGGCCAGATCGTAAAGGAATCAGTAGTCCATTATTCACTTGGTGGTCTTTCTACTAAAAATGTTGGTAGGGGAGTAACTGAACTAGAAGAAATTATGGCTAAGTTTTTAAATTCTGATGTTGAGTTTGCTCGCGAATGTCGTTTGGTCTTCCATGAAGGGAAAATTCATTCGCAAAGATTTATTGAAAAGTTAACATCTCTTCGATGGACGGATTCACAATGGAAACAGATCGTTTCTTTTTTCGGATCAAAGCATAACCTTGAATCTACACCATTTTTCCTTAGGGCAGTTTCTGCGATACGGACATGGTTACTTAACGTATTAAAAGCTATTATTTTTCAAATTTTAAGAATATTACCAAATCGAGTTTTATGAAGAAAATACTGATCGTTGGTGCCGGTTTTTCTGGCGCTGTCATTGCCAATACCCTTGCTAAAACAGGAAAATATTCTATCGATGTGATAGATGAGAGAAATCATATCGGTGGTAATTGTCATACCGAACGTGATCCTGAAACAAATGTGATGGTCCATCAATATGGGCCTCATATTTTTCATACGAGTAATGAAAAAGTTTGGCAATATGTAAATTCATTTGGAGTTTTTCGACCATTTGTCAATCGAGTGAAATCGATTTATATGGGCCAGGTATATTCTCTGCCTATCAATTTACATACCATCAATCAATTTTATGGAAAGGCATTTGGGCCGGAAGAAGCAAAGAATTGGATAAAATCAAAAGGTGATTCATCAATCGATGATCCAAAAACTTTTGAAGACCAAGCAAAGAAGTTTGTTGGTGAAGAATTGTACAAAGCTTTTTTTTACGGATATACAAAGAAACAATGGGGGACAGAACCTCGGAACTTGCCGGCATCGATTTTAAAAAGACTTCCGGTTCGTTTTAATTATGATGATAACTACTATAATGATATCTATCAAGGGATTCCTGAAGAGGGATACTCTGCGATCATTCAAAAGATGTTGGATCATCCAAATATAAAGATTCAATTGGAAAAACGTTTTTTGGGTGAGTCTGATCAAAGCTCAGAATATGACCATATATTTTACACAGGTCCCATTGATGCCTATTTTTCATTTCGGCATGGTCGACTAGGATACCGGACAGTATATTTTAAAGAACACCGAACGGAGGGAGATTTCCAAGGAAATCCAGTGATCAATTACGCTGATGAAAAAGTCCCTTACACTCGAGTACACGAACACAAACATTTTACTCCTTGGGAATCACATCCAAAAACCATCTATTTTGAGGAGTACAGCAAAGAAACGGATGAAAATGACATCCCTTATTATCCAAAACGTTTGGATGAAGATATGAAAATTCTAAAAGCGTATGAATTGGAAGTCTCTCGTTTATCAAACGTTACATTTCTTGGTCGATTGGCAACCTACAGGTATTTGGATATGCACCATATCATTGAGGAGGCTCTCGATTGTGCTGAAAAATTTATTAACAAACAATCTTAAGATCAATTCTGGCTTTTCTTTTTATTGAGTTTTATAACCCTGGATCATTAAGTCTTACTTATGCCTAAAGTTTCTGTCATCATGCCCGCTTATAACGCAGTTTCTTATTTGGAAGAATCTGTAAAATCTTTGTTAGATCAAAGTTTTAAGGATTGGGAACTATTACTGGTTGATGATTGTTCTAAGGACGAGACGGCAATTCTTGCTAAAAAAATTGCCGCAAACGATCCAAGAATTCGTTTTGTACAAAAAGAAAAGAACTCCGGTTCTGCGGATACTCGTAACACCGGGATCAATTTGGCAACGGGAGAATACATTGCATTTTTAGATGCAGATGACCTTTGGGAACCTGAATTTTTGGAAAAGATGATTCCTTTTATGGAGAAAAATGTTTCTCCATTTTCATTTGCCTCGTATCGCATTATTGATGAAAACGGATTTGAATTTTGTGAACCGTTTTTAGTGAAATCGAAATCATATTCTTATTCGGATTTGTTACATTACAACCGAGTTGGTTTACTTACTGCAATTTATCATGTCCCTAGTGTTGGTAAAAAATATTTTGATCCTTCCCTAAAAAGCCTAAGAGACGATTATGCACTTTGGCTTGATATATTAAGGGAAGGGAAAGTCGCCTTTGCCAATTCTGAGATTTTAGCTAGATACCGGGTCAGGCGTGGTGCGGCAACATCTAACAAGAAAAAAGTGATGTTTGCCCATTTTAGAATGTTAAAAAACAGAGAAAAACTATCTTTTCTGTATGCATTGATTTTGACTCTAATCCATGGAATCAAGGGACTACGTAAATACAGAAATAAATAATTATAGAAACTCTCCTCCCATCTCTCTTTTTTTGCCGCTTGACTTCCCCTTACACCTAGTATTCCTAGATATAAACTATGGTCACTAGACGTAACCTCGGAAGTTCCGGGAAGGCAAACAAAACCTCCCTTATCATCCCTATCTATAACGAATCTTCTCATTTAGGTGAGTTTTTAGAAAAGGTCGATGCCCTCCAATTGCCCACTCGAAAAGAGCTCGTTTTTATCGACGATGCCTCGCGGGACAAATCACTTGAAATCCTCCAAAACTACCGTTTTCGGTCTGAGCATAAAATTCTCGCTCAGGAGAAAAACCAGGGCAAAGGTGCTGCCCTCCACCGTGGCATTGCTGAGGCAACCGGTGATATCATCATCATCCAAGATGCTGATTTTGAATACGACATGGATGAGATTTTTATGCTCATCGAGCCGATTGCCAAAGGAAAAGCGGATGTTGTCTTTGGTTCCCGTTTTAAAAAAGATGGGCGCCAGGTGCATCGGACTTTTCATTATCTCATCAATCGAATTTTGACAATCCTTTCTAATTTTCTAAGCGGTTTGTATTTAACGGATATGGAGACTTGTTACAAAGTGTTCCGATCTGAAATTGTAAAAAACATTTCGTTGGAATCAAAACGATTTGGTTTTGAACCAGAGATCACTGCAAAAGTGGCTCGCCTCAAGGTACGTGTGCAAGAATTTCCGATTTCTTATTATCCAAGGAATTATTTAGAAGGTAAAAAGATAACTTGGAAGGATGGAGTTGCTGCACTTAGGCATATCATTTATTTCAATTTGATTGCAAACAAAAGGGAGTTTTTTACAAAATCTCTCCCTGAAAAGTATATTCCTAAAACTGCCAATTGGCTATAAAACTATGATAAGGTTTTTACCTTTTCTGTTAGATCTAGTTCTTGTATTGGGATTGGGACTTTTATTACAATCCCATACAAACCAGAAAAACTTTCGAATTGATCTGATTGGACTTGGTTTATTTGTTTTTATAGTTTATTCAGCATTTCATTGGCGCTCCTTTTTAAAGGAAAAACGTCAGTACTGGTCTTTATTCCTGACCACTCTTCTTGCATGTTTTGTATTTATCAAAATTGCAGAATATGATCCCATCCAAGTTTTACCGCAAAAATTAGGAATCAAAATAGTTTCACTTGTTTGGATTCTTTTCATTGTTCTTTCTTTTCGTAAACTATCCGAAAACAATTTTGCCATCATTGGCCCTTTTCTTGCTGTTGTTCCTGCCATATCCTTTATCAACTTTATGGCATATCCTTCTGTCCCTATAGCCATTGCGCTGGCAATGAGTGCTAGAAATCTTTCGTTTCAGTCTCCACCCAAAATTTCCACTTTCTATATCCCTCTCTTAGCGATCTTAGTTTTTATTGGTCGTGACTGGTGGGATGATTTTGCATTACAAAGAGGAGTTTTGGTTTTAGAAGCATTTTTGTTTTCGCATTTGATTAGTGTTTGGGATCGACAAAAACTAATTTTTTTCTTAAAGTCCTGTATTCTCTTTTTTATCTTAAATGCTGTTTTTATTCTTTGGAAAATTGCGGGCGACCCCACTTTTCAAATTACATCGTATCACGAAGATGTTTTCCTAATACCCGTTAGTTTACTTGCTTCCAATGCCTTACTAATTGCCGGTTTGTCTGTCATTTTTTGGTTTGAACCCAAACAGTCACAATGGCAAAAAGTTTTGATCATACTCGCAATCATTTGTTCTTTGATGTTTCTTGGTATCACCATATCGAGAAATTCTATTCTTTCGTTTTTGATATTTGTTATATTATTGTTTTTCTTTTTACAATCACCAAAGAACAAATATTATGCGATTTTTGTATTTTTCTCTCTGCTTTTAGTTGGGGTCTACTTCTTAATTAGGTCTGAAAAGTCTATATTTAGTTTAGGTTCTAGCACAGTAAGGGTTTCTATTTGGAGTTTTTATATTCTTTCTACGATCAAAGCACATCCATTTTTTGGATTTGGAATGTTTCCGGAAAATAAAATTCCATTTAGTTTTAGCGAAATTCCTGATTCAAATAGTGCTTTTTATATTCACGATTATATTGCGAACTTTGAAAGTTTTCCACTCGCACATAACCTTTATGTTCAAGTTTTTGGATCCTTTGGAATCATTGGCTCGTTCTTAATTCTTCTTTGGGTCGGAATACTTTGTTTAAAAAATCGCAAACAGATCCTTCCTATCTTAAAAACAAATATTGCTTTAGGTTGCCTTTTTTTAGTTTGGGCCATACACGAATTGTATGATTTTAATAGTTTAGAAATTTCAAATTTATTTCTATTAGTTGGGATGTTTGGGTTATTCCGATTGCCGACTCATAAAAATCCAAGTCAAGTGCTTGTCCTTGGGAAAGAATCTATTTTTCTACTTTTGTTTTTTCTTTTAACAATCGTTTGTTTTCGTTTCTCCTTTGTGGATCACACCACACTTAAGTATAATAAATATGTGACTCCTCATAATTTTGAATTTTATATTCCGAAAGTAGGTTCTGTTAAATATCCAGAAGATCCACTTCCGGTTCGTTCATTTATTGAATACCGATTTTTAGGAAGTAAGTATTTTTTCTTAAATTTGGCTTCCGATCGAACTTTCGAAGGTCAGGCAAAATTAATTGAAGATTGTTTCCAAGTGGAAACTTACCCAGCGATTTGTTATTCAAAGTTAATTCAATTCCAATCCAACCAGAATTTATCAGCCGAAAATAAGGATCTATTTTTGTATTTTATGTCTTTATATGATCCATTTGAAATTTATAAGCGAGAGTCTTTATGAAGAAGCCGTCAGTTAGTTTTGTTATTCCTTGTTTAAATGAAGAAAAAACTCTTCCGTATGTTCTAGAAAAGTTGGTGAAAGTAAAAAAAGACCACTCAAAGGAAATGGAAATCGAAATTTTGGTTTCTGATAACGGTAGTACGGATCGTTCCGTAACCATTGCTAAAAAGTTTGGAGCAAGAGTTGCCCCAGCAAAAGAAAGAGGGTATGGAGCCGCTCTTGATTCGGGAATTCGTAATGCCAAGGGAGATATTATTGTTTTTGCGGATGCAGATGATACATATGATTTTTTGGAATCGCCAGCCCTCATTCGTAAATTAGTTGAGGGAAATTTTGATATGGTGATCGGATCACGATTAGATGGAGAAATCCATAAGGGTGCAATGCCTTTTTTACATCGTTATTTGGGAACACCTGTCATCAATTGGATTATTAATTTATTATATTCTAAAAAATTTAAGATTCGTGATAGTAATTCCGGTTTTCGATGTTTTCGAAAGGATAAATATTTATCTTGGGATATTAAAAGTAAGGGAATGGAGTTCGCTTCAGAACTATTAATTAAGGCACTAATCCATGATTCAAAAATGGAACATGTTCCCGTCTCCTTATATCCAGACAAAGAAGGAAGAATTCCTCATTTAAAAACTTGGAGAGATGGAATGCGCCATCTTTTGCGTATCCTTTTTTATGGCCCGCATTTGTTTGAAAGAACAGGTCTCAGTTTATTCGTATTTTTTTGGATTCAGTTATTGATAGGTTTTTTTGCAGGAAAGGTACTATCAATCGCTGGAATGAATTTATATGGAATTCATTCCATGGTCTTTTTTTCTTTTTTATCAATTCTTGGTTTGAGTCTATGGGGAACGGGCCTTCTGATCGCCACAAAACAACCAAGAATCAGTAAGATTTATCAAACCATTTTAGACATGGAAGAAGATCGTCTCTTTTTTGTTCTTTTGAGCGGGTTAGGAATCATAAGCCTTGCCATTGTTTGGATTTTTTTGCAGTGGAAAAAATCGGGATTTATTTTTATCAACTTTGAAAGAGAATTTATTGTGGCAACAAACCTTAGTCTAACTCTTTTGATTTTTGGACTACAGGCAGTGACAGCTCATATTATGAAACGGGATTAAGTATGAGTTTTCCATTTCGGATTTCAATATATATACTAGTTTTAATTGTTCCTCTTTTTTACAGATGGAAGTGGAATGATAACTCAGTATTTATTTCTAGTGATCCGGAGATTAAGTATTACCAAGTAATACATAATGTAGAAGGTGGTGCAGCGGAAGAATGTTTTTTTCCTGCAAAAGAATTAGGGTTCAGCCAATCCATGATTCCTTTTGGATATCCATGGGCATTTTTTTTGAAGAATGGAAATTGTGTCTTCCAGTATCCAGTTTTATTTACTTGGATTCAAAAACTCATTGTTGCAATCGTTGGGATAAAGTGGATCACTTATATTCCAATCTTATTTTTCTTTTTTAATTTTTGTCTCCTGGATCGTATTTTGAGTTTTTTTGAAAAGAGGGGAGGTATACTTCTCATTTCCGTTTTACTCATCCAATCTATGACACCAGTATTTTTGTCTGCTTTGGATTATTCCGAACTTACTCTTACAAATTTCTTTTTTCTTTCGGCGATTCTTTCGTTTCTAGAGTTTCAAAAAGAAAAACAATTTCGTTTTGGAATTCTTTTAGCTGTTGCTATTGTTTTTAACTTTCAGCTAAGACCAGAATCAACCATAGCTTTGGTTTTATTTTTGGTCCTCGCCTTTGGATTTGGTAATCACCATTGGAATTTAACAAAAAGTTTAATTCCTTATATCCTTATCTCTGTTGTATTGCAGACTTTTTTCTTTATCTGGAACCATAATGTTTATGGCCATGTCCTTGGGATGAGAGGTTTGAATACCGTCAACGACATGGAATCCGGCGGACTACAAAGGCATCTTATGAGCGAGTGGTTTGCTGACCTTTGGGGAAACGATTTTAAAATTGGAATTTTTAAAGGGTATCCCATTTTGTTTTTATCTGGTTTTGCCATTTGGTGGGATAAAAAATCAGAACTTCGTCCATTTCTTTTTTCAGGACTTTTATTTGTCTTCTTATTGCCAATTCTTTCTCCATACCGAGCGGGAGTAGATATATTTGGAATGCGTTACTTTGAAAGCGGAATATATCTTTTGATGATAGGTTGTTTTCTTTCTTTTGCCAAAAAAATAAAAGATTACCGATACATTCTTTTGGTTCTGCCTCTTCTCTATTTTTCTTATAAATCGGATACTCGAGCCACTAAACAGTGGTCCTCTTCAGCAAAGTTATACCACCAAGTGATGGAAAAAATTGATTCTATCCATCCTGATCTAATTGTCCAAAGAGGTTTGTCGTTGTCTTATTTAGTTGGTATTAGTTATATCAAATACCCACAAGTTGTAGTATATTCAAATGAAGATTGGAACCAAGTGGAATCATTGCTTGGTTCGAAGAAACTAAAAGTATTATATTTAGAGTGGGAAGGGAATCAGTTAGTCAATACGGAATTTCCATTGCAAGTTTGGAAAGAAAAGTTTGATGTAAATTTCAAATTAAGCCCAAAAAAATATCAAATTAAATCAGAACATTCCTTGGCTCATTTTAAAGGTTATCTTTTGGAAGAATCAAAATGAAATTAGTAGTTAGGTTCATAGATAAACTTGAACTCCTTTTCATCGAAAAGAACTACCTTGTTTTACTTTTGGTCCTACTTGTCGGTTTTGTATTTTTTAAAAGAATTGGATGGGATATGGGAGTAAGTCCCTTAATACAATCAGATTCACAAATCAAACTATACCAGACAGTTGAATATAAGGCGAAAGGAATTAATTTTCATCATTGTTATGGTTCGAATAGCGAGTTCGATTTGGAAAATCGGTTTTATCCATTTCGGTATCCTTGGGCTTTTTTTAATGTAAATCAAACTGGAAATAGTTGTGTTTTTCAATATCCAACTTTATTTGCTCAGTTTTTTTCTTTAATGCCAATTCCATATCGTATGTTTAATACGATCATATTCTTTTTGAATTTATTTCTAAGTGGCCTTGTTTGTTATTTTTTATATTCAATTTTTGGAATTCAAAAAAATGGCGTTTTGTTTTTGGCAGCAATCTTATTTTTCGTTGGGTATGGTATATCAAGTGCCCTAGAATTTTCTGAAAGTGTTCCTTCGCAAATTCTACTTCTTTCATTTTTCTATGCAGTATTTCGCATTGAAACTGAAAAAAGCTTATCTTCCGGTTTACTTTTCTTATTAGGGATTTGCGGTGGTGTTTCCATTTTTTTAAGATCGGAATCTCTTTTTTATTTGGGTGGATTGGGTTTGATGGTTCTCTATAGGAATCGTAGAAGTCTATTCTCTTTATGGAAACAGTATCTACCTTTGGTAATCGGATTTATTCTAGCCGTCGCTATATTGATTTTTTATAATTATGTTGAATTTCAAGAAATTTTGGGAGTTCGAAGTAAAGTAAGTTTCAATGATTTTTCAAGACTGGCGCTTGAGGATCGGATCCACTTAGTCTCTGAGTTTTTTTTAGGAAATCAAAATCGAATTGGTTTTCTTTATTATTGTTTCCCAATTTTAATCATTACCATCTACGCCATATTCAAATTACCATTAACGACACTACAAAATAACTTCATTGTTGTTATTTTCATTTCTTTTTTTAGTGTTGTGTTACTTAGCCCTTACTCATCAGGCGGATTGTATTCAGGAATGAGATTTACTGAATTCACATATTTGTTGTTTTCGATCTTTTTAATCTCACTCTTTTCGTTAAACTTAAAACAGAATGAATTTCGGATTGTATTCTGTTTGATTCTATTGCAAGTAGGGCTTGGTTTTTTTCATGTCAGAAAAAACGTAAAAACTTTGGATTATGTAAAAAAGTATCATGATTTGTTCCAGGGAAAATTGGAACTGTATCCTAAAGCGCCAGTGGTTCATTTGAGCACGTTTGATCTTTTGTTAGTGTCAGATTCTTTTTTGAAAAAACCTCACTGGATTGCAAATAAACAATCTGAGTTTGATGTTTTAGAATCCAAGTTTATTAAAAATGGCATCGAAAATTTCCAGGTTTTCGTTTATGATTTTAAGCCGCCCAAAGATGATAATGTAACTAGCGAATTTTATAATGAATGGGTAGATACTAAATACGAAATTGAATCAAAGTATTTCCAAAAAGTTTCTGATGAAGAAATAGCTGGATTTCGGTTAATGTTGTGGGAGAAAAAGTGAATCAACTAAGAAGTAAGTTATACGAAGTTCGATTTGAAATTGGGATGGTTTTATCCCTTGTATTGGGAGTATTCCTGCGTTTTTATAAATTAGATCGACAAAGTTTGTGGGGTGATGAGCTTTATTCGGTTTATGCTTCTTCGTTAACCAATTGGACAGATTTTTGGTCTTATCTTTCTGTAGACCCCCATCCACCTTTATTTCAAATACTACTTTCTTTTTGGATCCAACTTTTGCCCGAGTTTACTGAGTTTTCAGTGAAGTTGTTTCCAGTATTGATCTCAGTGGTTCATTTGATTTGTCTTTGGTTCCTTACTAAATCTTGGGAAAAACCAAAACGATTTTTGTTTTTATTTTTAATATCGCTTTCGCCTGGTGCTATCTATTATGCGCAAGAGATCCGTTCTTATTCTTTATTGTTATGTTTGTCTTCGTTCATTGTAGTATTGTTTGTCGATCTTGATTTGGAGAGAGGAAAAAAAATACGATGGGTTTCATTGGTTCTTTTGTCCATATTCATTTCTTACGTTCATTTATTTGGATTTATTTTCGTTGGTAGTTTGTATTTTATATTTTGGGTTCAATTTGTATTAAAACATTACCCACAAGCTAAATCTGTTTTTATTCTTGGTCTTATCACATTTTTAGCATTTCTTCCTTTTGTATACGTTCTTATGGATGGATCAAAGATTGCGACTGCGAGTTGGATTGATCCACCTGGTCTCGTTTTGTATCTAGCTTATTATTCCTTGTTCTTTTATACATCGAAGAAATTCTTTTTTCTAACTGTCTTTGTCCCCATCCTTGTTCTGCTCTATTTGATTTTCAAAAATAACTCACGAAATTCAAACGCTGATTCGAAGCTAAGGCATTCTGCCCCTACAACATTCTTAATTGTTGCACTTTTTATCATTATCTCCACGAGTTTGTTCTCATTACTCAAACCGATTGTAACAAATCGCAATTGGATTGTCACTTTACCTCTTATTTATTATTTCGTAGCAGATCGTTTGCAGAATTCCTTAGGGAAACGATATGTTTTGCCTGCTCTTATTTTACTCACTTTGTTTTCGTTAATTGATTTTAAGAAAAACTTTTATTTAGTTTTTAAAGAAGATTGGAGAGGAACGGCTCATTTTGTAGCAGACCATTGTAATCCACCTCTTGTATTCGTTGATTCCTATCCAGAATTTCTGACATTGTATTTAAAATGGGAAGGACATTCTGAGTTTTCTCCCAAATTGACTGCAAAAGATTTCAGGATGGATCAATCAAAGGTTTGTGTCGTAAGGCGATTTGTGGAAAATAACGGAATTGGTTTTCCGGAAAGTCCCAAAAATAAAAAAATAGGACAGTCTTTGTTCTATGGATTTACGGTAGAGGAGTATCAACTCTCGAAATAGTTATTATTTCGCTGGTCACCAAATTAAAGTTTTATGAAATATTATTTAGAAAAAAGAAAAAATCCAAATTTGTTATCGATTGTAATTCCTTGTTATAACGAAGAATCTGCTCTCCCATTTCTAAAAGAAAGATTAAATCAGCTTCTGAAACTACTTCCTGTAAAAACGGAAATTATTTTTGTCAATGATGGTAGTACGGATGATTCTATATTCCAATTAGTGTCTTGGTCTGAAGTAGATTCTCGGATCCAGGTGATTAGTCTTTCTCGTAATTTTGGACATCAAATTGCCGTGACTGCGGGAATGGATTATGCTAAAGGTGATGCTGTTGTTATTATGGATGCGGACTTACAAGATCCGCCTGAGGTAATTTTGGAGATGCTTTCCAAGTATCGCGAAGGTTACGATGTGGTTTATGGACAAAGATTAGCTCGTTCTGGTGAATCCTTTTTTAAGAAGACAACAGCATGGGCATTTTATCGCATCATGAAGATTTTAGTACATAAGGATCTTCCTTTGGATTCAGGAGATTTTAGGTTAATTTCTCGCAGATGTTTGGATGCTTTGAATGGATTACGTGAAAACCATCGTTTCCTAAGAGGGATGAACGCTTGGATCGGTTTTCCCCAAGCTCCAGTGTATTATAATCGTGATCCACGTGTAGCGGGAGAAACAAAATATCCGTTGCGAAAGATGTTAAAACTAGCAATGAATGCAGCCGTGTCCTTTTCTCCATTACCCTTACGTTTTAGTTTAGGTCTTGGGATCATTGTTGCGATGATCGGTTTTGCAGTAGGGATTTATGCTTTGTACCGTGCTTTCCAACATTTTATTTTGCAAATGCCAATTGTTTACAATCCTGGTTGGGCAACAATTGTAACACTTATCTGTTTGATCGGGGGCTCAATTCTTATCTCCATAGGGATTTTAGGTGAGTACATTGCGCGTATATTTGAAGAATCAAAGGGAAGGCCATTGTATGTGGTAGAATTTGTGAAGAATGGTAGTTTAAAAAAGAATAAATAATTTTTAATAAAGTATTCTCAATTTAGACAAAGACGGTATCCAATCCAACTTTTTTCTTCATAGGTTTTGCATTGAAATCCTTCCTCATGTAAGACCTTTACAAACTCATCAGAATTTAACTCTACTCCTCGTTTTAAATGCATAAAAGCATTGGGAGTTGTTTTTGAGAAATCGAATATGTAGATTTGGTTTATTTTTTCATTTCGGATTCTAGAAAAAAGTGAAGTACGAAGTTCTTTGTTTTCGAAATCTTGAAACGAAATACTTGGCTGTGATAATAATGACAATCCTGCCGTTCCGCTTATGTTTCGATCATAAAAAATCCATAAATCAGACTTTAGAGATGAATAAATAGAATTCGTTTTGCGAATCATTTTGAAGCTTTCTTTGGATACTTTTAATAGTAAAACATTGATTAGAATGGAACAAATAACTAAAAAAAGAAAGAGTTTATTTGTTTTTACATTTTGCCATTGATTGGCAATCAAAAAGATCCCGGGAAAGATTGCGAACAAAGTGTATCTGCTTGTGATGGTAATACCATCATTGGGTGCGCTGAGTCCAACTAAGATAGGATATATGATGAGAATCATAAGATGAAAGAGATTAGGTTCTTGGAAGTTTTTCGTTTTAAACTGCTTTCGAAATATATATAGAACGTATAGGAAATAAGGAGAATAAAGGAAAAAACCTATCTTTAACCCTGGTTCCGTGAAAGAGGTAAAAAGAATTTTTTGCAATTGGTAAAGGCGAGAACCAATGGATTGGCTTTCTGTGATTGAATAATTAAAATGGTATCTGATCCCTAAAAAATGTCCATATTCGTATTGATTCCAGAGAAAGAACAGAAGAACGGGAATGATAAAAGCAATTGTGATGAAGAGGATTTCAAAAAATCTTTTTTGGAAGTATAAAAATAAAAAAGACAATCCATAAATTAAGCAGGAAAGAATGAGAATTTCTAACCTTAAGAAACTTCCTAAAACCATTAGAAAAATGGCAATAGAGATTAGGACTGGGCTTTTTTGTTCGAGTCCACGGGACCATAAAGAATAAGAAAGAGAAATCCAGAAAATGGAAAAAGGAACTTCTGAAATATCAAGGACTTGAGAAAATACAACAGAGGCTATAAAAATCAGTAAGGAAACAGGAACGGGGATTTTTCCAATTCGATAAAGTAAATAAGAAGCAAGAACCAAAAAAATCCCATTGGTAAACATGATCCATTGTATAGGGATAAAATAAAAAAGAACAGAGTAGATCCTGGCAAATACTTCAGAAAAAACCGATTTCAGTTTTCCTTGGTTTGCGATTACAAAAAGTATCGGGTGCATTTTTTTGTCTGGATCCAAATTTTCTGCCGGATAAAGAATGGAATCATTCCATTCTTTTGCAGATTCAATTTGTGCCGCTTTTGTTAGGGAATCGGAGATGAAACTTGTTTTTACTGATAAAAGAAATTGAAGTCCTAAAAAGAGAAATCCAAAAAGAAAAAGATAAACTAATGTCTGTTGATTGGTTTTTTCGCTAATCACTACTTTTCTTCCTTTTTGCATTTGTTTGTCAGACAATGAAAGCAAAAAATGGAAGTCAGACAATGTCAAGTTTTTTCATCCTTCTTTGGTTTTGGTGGATGATTTAGAAGCTAACAATCAATAGGAACGAGAGATTTTTGTTTAAGTTTTCAGCGAAGTGTACCAATCCAAATGCGATAATTTTGCCGGTTAAGAATTTCAAAATGACTGGTTTTCAAACGCATTTGATTCTCTAATTGGTTTGTGTCCCATTCAGAAATCGGATAACCTGACTTTCTTTTGTTTTCATTAACAGCATCTTGAATCTCCTTTGAAAAAAGCTCTGGGTTCCATGTAACAAATGCAATCTTTTGATTTGGAAATTTTTCCGCTGCATTCTGTAGTAAATTTCTATTGGAACTACTCGAATAGGATACAACGACAGTGTGGTTGAAATAATAATTTCCACCAGTATAAAAATTTAGGTAATCTTGGAAGACAAGTATGTCAGGTTTTGTTTCCGTAAGAATTGGTGAAAAATTTTTGACTAAGTTTGTCTTCGTTTTTTGAATTTTAGCTCCAACAATGCCCATTGAAAAAGAAAAAAGGCCGAAACAGAGAAATAATAAAAAAAATAGTTTTTTCCTTTTATGATAATAAAATTTTACAAGTGGTTTTAACAAAAATAGATAAGGAAAAATTAATATTGTATAAAATCTGGGTCCCCAATTATTAAACCCGTCATTTGGAGCAATCCAAGGAATAATGAGTAGGGTTCCAACCATTGCAATCAATAGAGATTTTTTTGAATCAGAGATCTGATTCCATTTGTATCCATAAAAAATAAAAAGGATGATTGCAAAGGGTAGGTATCCAAAAAAGCCAATTTTCAAATTGGAATAGAATAACAAACTTTGGAACCATTGGATTCTTTCTGTGAAGCCAACGGAAAACCCATTGCTATTGGCGAGGAAACGAGTTCCTAGAATATGTCCATAAAGCCATTGGTTGAGTCCCGTTTGGATCAAAAGTGAAAGAATCAGTGTAATAAAAAATACAAAATAGATTTGAAAGTAGGTTCTAATTCCTTTGAATCCATTTGTTTTCAAATGCAAAAAACTATAGGTAACAAAAAATAATCCCAAAAATGGAACTGTGTCCAAACGAACGATGACCACCCATGCAGTGGCTAGTCCAGCCAAACCATGTTGGAGATAGGAATGTTTTTTACGCAAAAAAGGGCTGAGTCCAAAAACTGAGAAAACAAAGATGGCGGGCAGTTCGGAATATTCCCAACTTAATGGCCAAAGAAAAGTTGTAAAATAGGTTAAGGTAAGTAAAAATAAGGAAAAGTTATATTTTCTGATTAGGATGACAAATCCAAGTGATAAAAATACGAACGAAGTGTACGGCAGAAAATTAATGGGCAAAAAAGAGAGGAAGGGTGCCATGATAAAGGCAAACTGCAAAGGGAAGGCACTTACTAATTTATCATTATATTGAAGGTATAGATTTTTTTGAAGGTGAAAGAATTCTAAATCTGGGTCAATTACCTTCGCTGGATAATACAAATTGTCCGATAAAAAATGATTTTTCCAAATGGAAAATGTTTGAACAGCTTTGTCATGACTGTCTTGAAAAAGGGAATACCGTGGTTGGGTGTATTCAATCGAATAAAAAACAGCCAAAACAAACAAAGTCCCGAGGATCCAGTTCTTAATTTTGCCTTTTTTCATTTAGTGAAGTTCCTTTTTTAGCATTTTTAATTCAACTCGTTCCTAATGAATTATCGATTGCATTCATAGGATTTACCAAGACATAGTGCCAATATCGTACCAATATGAAAGAATATTTTATAGAAATCTTTAAGAAAAACAAAAAGGAAATCAACGAGTTGTATGGGATTCGTGCTCTTAGTTGTTATTTCGTCATCTTATTTCATTGTTTTGCGTTTTCTTTGGAGTCTTTCCCAAATCATTATGCGCCTTATTTATCGATTGCACAAAACGTTGAATTTTTGATGAGTTTATTTTTTGTTATCAGTTCCTTTTTAGTATCTACTTCTTTTTCAAGAGAATTGGAACGTGCTAGTTTTTTAGAAAGTTGGAAAAATTTTGTAATCAAACGCTCGTTAAGGATTTTTCCTGCCTTTTATTTGATCCTTTTTGTAACGATCCTCATTATGGCAGGGATTTTGAAGAAAAGCCAAGGAATGGAAGGAGCCAGTTCTTTTGCCGAAGGACTTGTCGGTTTAAAATTAAAACTATCCTACTGGTGGACTGACCTTACTTATATTTCTAATTATTTCCCAAATCGGATTTTGGTACATGGCTGGTCACTTTCAATGGAAGAACAATTTTATTTGGCCATGCCTTTTGCTTTTTTGTTTTACGCAAAGATTTTGCAAAATCGAATCCAAAAAATTGTATTTTTAATCGTATTATTGTTACTCCCTAATTTGATTCGGTACTATTATTTTTTAACAGTCCCCATGGATTCATTTGAGGTTTATGTGCAGACGTTGTTCCATCCAATTCATACACATTTTGAACCATTTGTGTATGGAATTTTACTCATGGAACTTTGGAGGGCAGAGAAAGTATCCACCAAACTTCCAGGTGCTAAACTAAGTTTTTATCTTATGTTTATCGTTTTGGTATTCATTTTTTGTTATGTTTGCACATTAGAGTTCTCAGAAGCAAAAGAATATTTTATTATCTACCGAATTAGTTTTTACTCCTTTTTTGCCTTTGTCATTGTTTATGGTGCTGTTGGTGGTTTTTTTTCCAAAGTATCTTGGTTTTTGTCAAATCCTTTGTTGGTCTTTATTGGTAAATTGAGTTATGGAATATATTTAGTTCATATGTTGGTGAATACAACTGTTATGTTGTCTGTGTTAGATCATAAAATTGTAAACAATAATGACCTTGGTCGACTGCTCAAGGCTTCTTTGATTAGTTTACTCATTTCAACCATTATCGCATTAATTAGTTATTTGATTGTGGAAAAACCCTTTTTAAAGATTCGTGAATGGACTCAGGCTCGGTTTGATATTTCTACAAATAGTTTTTATTATGTAAAAGGAAATACAAAAGAAAGGATTTTAGTCTCTTTTCTTTTGACCTTACTTTCTTTTTTGCCATACTTTTTTGTAAAACAAATGATTGCTGTTGACTTTATACAGACAGGGCAGGCTTCCACTTTTGCACTTTGGATTTGTTTACTCATTCCAATTGTGATGAACACAGTCAGTTTGGTTACGAAAAAGAAGTTATTTTTCCATTATTATTTAAGCCGCTTTCAGGACTAAACGGCTTACTCTAACGATACAAAAGTTTAATGTTTGTGTTATGATTGGAAGGCTGCGATGAGGCCTTCCTTTACTTTTTGTTTAATCCCTTCGGCTGACTTGGGTAGAGTTAGTTCATCGATTAATTTTAATAAAAAACCTTCATCCACAAGTTTTCCTTCCAATACTTTTCCAATCATTCCCGCCACAATTGCTAAAATCTGTTCCAGATTTAAGTATCCTTCACTTTCTAGAATCAAAGCCATTCCCATTGCTCCTTCTGTTCCATAGAACGCTTGTTCCTTGGAAAAAACTGAGTCATACATCCCCGCAGGCAATGCTTCCTTTACCTTTTCTCGCATTTCCACTTCACTTGGGCCATGACTTGTTCTGTTGATAAGGCTAAGTTTCACTGGATTGATGGTGCCGTGGATTCTTTGGATTTCTTCGGCTAGGAGTCTAATTTTTTTGGCAGAATCCCTTGTGATGGCATCTCGACCGAGAAAGTTTAGTTTGTACAAATACTCTTCTAGTTCATCACCTGAGAGTTTCCCCATACAGATGATTTGGTACAAAGTAAAGATCATATAATCAGATTCTGTGTTGTCACCCAGAAGAATTTCTTTGGCCTCAGTGGGAAGATACACTCTGTCATAGAGTAGGATGGAAAGTTTATAAGACATTTGGTCAAAGAGACTTTGGTAAGAGGCACCTAAGAATTTTTTTGTCCTGGACCATGCTGGTTTAAAACCATTTTGCAAAAATTCAATGGGATTAAAAATAGTTCCGAGTACTTTATCAAAAACACCTTTGATGGTTCCTTCTAAATATTTTAAATGTAAGGATTCGATTTGGATCCCATCTTTGGCGATGGTTGCAAGCATAGTCCTACGAAAAAAATGAGGGCTTGCGGAAATAAATGCCAAAGGAGCATTGGATAAAGAACTGCGGATTTCTCTGTAGAGTTCCGGCATTCCAGGTAGCGCCTGCTTCTGGTTAGGTGTTTCAAAAACTGCTGTAAACTTACCTTTTCCTGAATGGATGTCTGTGGCAAGATAAGTCTGGTCAATATCGGAAGTCACCACCATTCCTTTGTAGTCTTCTGCAAGGATTCGGAGTTTTCCTTTTCCAACAAGGGTAGTCTTTCCTAAGATAGAATCTTCTGTGTTATTTAGATGAGCTAAGTCTTTGGAGTATTGGCGAAAACTATCCAATCCTTCGAGTATCACTTGGAAGTCATGAAATCCGACAGGAAGTTTGTCACGGATTTCGCAGGAAAAAAAACCATCCTCATCGGCTTTGATTTTCCCTGAAGTGTAGATTTTAGTTCCACCGGTATCAAAGATTTCTAATTTTAAAACAGGTTTTCTCACAGGAGCCAAAGAAAAGTCCAAGAATGGTGTGATTTTTGTTTCTTCCCCAATGAAAAGTCCCGTCATCAAATCCCAAAGGCCTTCTGCCTTCATAAGATCGGTAATCCCCACATCCACCACCTGTCCCCGCACATAAGACCGTCTCTCTCTTCCTAAAGATCCTCCGCAGACAGCAATTCTTTTGATATCGGTAATGATTGGTTGTGTGGTATTTGGTTCTTGGGACATAGAATTTATGCCCTTAAGAGTTTAAGAAAACAAGGAGCCGTCCATTCCTTTTTATGGTTTCACTACGATCCACCAATGATTTTGTCCGACTTTTGCAAACGGAGGGAGAACTCCATGTGATTTCCGATCCCGTGGATCCATATCTGGAACTGGCAGAGATCCAGAGGCGAGTTGTGGCCAAAAAAGGCCCAGCCCTTCTTTTTACCAATGTCAAAGGGACCAAGTTTCCCGTTGCCACGAATCTCTATGGATCGGAAAAACGAATTCATTTGGCCTTTGGGCCAAAACCTGTCGCCACCATCCAAAGACTTGCCAAACTCGCAAAAGAGATTTTTCCCCCGAGGTTTTCCAAACTTTGGAAAGAACGTTCCCTTGGACTTTTGCCTTTCCAAGTAGGCTTAAAACAGGTGAGAAGGGCACCAGTTCTCTCTGGTAGCTTTTTATCTACAAACGAGTTACCGCAAGTGGTTTCTTGGCCAAAAGACGGAGGAGCCTTTGTCACTCTGCCATTGGTTTATACCCAACATCCTGAATCAGGGAATGGAAATTTAGGAATGTACCGGGTGCAACTTTTCGGCGACAAAACGGTAGGGATGCACATCCAAATCCACAGGGGTGGTGGCTTTCATTATTATGAAGCGGAAAAAAAAGGAGAGTCCTTGCCTGCTCATGTATACATTGGTGGGCCACCGGCTTTGACCATAGCAGCTGTCGCGCCACTTCCTGAAGAAATCCCGGAACTTGTTTTTGCATCCTTTCTGATGGGGGAAAAACTCCGGATGAAAAAAGACAAAACTATTTCTCCTTATCCGATTGTTGCCGATGCTGACTTTGCTTTGATTGGTTCGATCCCTCCTTACTCAAGAAAACCAGAAGGCCCTTTCGGTGATCATTACGGATACTATTCATTGTTACATGATTATCCTTATTTGGACCTAACGCACGTTCTCCATAGAAAAGATGCCATCTGGGCGGCTACGGTTGTGGGAAGGCCTCCCCAAGAAGACCATTACATCGCAGAGTTTTTACAGGATTTACTTTCTCCCATGTTCCCACTGGTGATGCCACAAATACTCGGGGTCTGGGCTTATGAAGAATCGGGAGTGCATTCCCTTGCGGCAGCCGTTGTAAAGGAAAGGTATTTCCGCGAAGCTTTTATGGGAGCTCTTCGGATCTTAGGAGAAGGCCAACTTTCACTCACAAAATGTTTACTTGTCACAAATGAACGTGTGAACCTAAAAAACTTTTCAGAAACATTCAAAGTCATTACCGAAAGATGTGATCCAAGAACGGACTTCTTTATCTTCAGCCATATTAGCCAAGATACATTGGATTATACAAGTGGTACGGTTAACAAAGGTAGTAAACTTTTATGGATGGGAATTACAGATGCCAACGCACCGATAAAGTTTCCAAACCTACCAAGGGATTTTACAGGAAATCTAAAAGACAAACGTTTCTCTAAACCAAAAGTTTTTTTACCTGGAGTTCTTGTGGTGGAAGGATCTGCTTTCACTCCGAATGACCAATTGGCAAATCGTTTGCTCGAAGAAGACCTTGGTCGTTTTCATTATGTTTTTCTTGTGGATGATTCTCTGGATGCGGTAAAAACAGATTCTGATTTTATCTGGACTATGTTTACTAGAATGGAACCAGCATCGGATGTATATGCCAGAACAGAAACCAAAGGGAACCATATCGCATATCAAGTTCCGATTGTTTTTGACTGCAGGATGAAACCTTGGATCCCAGAGGTCCTTCTTCCTCTTCCCGAAACGATTAAGCAGGTAGATACAAAGTTTGGAAAGATCATTGATTCCATTGGGTAGGGGTCTTTGTTTTTTCTCACCCGCAAATTAAAAAGTTAATAGAAAGAATGTTTGGATATAAAAAAACTAAAAAGAAACCAATGGCAAAAAAACTAACTCTCGTCACTGGAGGCGCAGGCCTCATCGGATCACAAATTATCGAAGACCTCAATCACAATGGGAACACGGATATCTTAGTGGTGGACCATTTGGGTATGACGGAAAAATGGAAAAACCTCCAAAGGAATTTTTTCCTAGATTATTATGAAAAAGATAAATTTGAATCTATGTTCGATTCAGGAAATTCAATTATAAATGAGATCTCTGAAATTTACCATTTAGGTGCTTGTTCTGCTACGACAGAAAAAGATGCCACTTACCTAATGCAAAATAACTTCCATTATACGAAGAAATTGGCACAGTTTGCCGTTAGTAAAAACATTCCTTTTCTTTATGCCTCGAGTGCTGCGACCTACGGGGAGGGAGAATTTGGATATAACGACGAGGCTCCTATCGAAAATTTGAAACCTCTCAATATGTATGGATATTCCAAACAACTCTTTGATCTGTATGCCAAAAAAGTGGGGATCGCAGACAGACTTGTGGGACTCAAATACTTCAATGTATTTGGTTATGGGGAAGCCCATAAGGGAGATATGCGTAGCCTTGTCCTAAAAGGTTATGAACAAATCAGGGACACTGGAAAATTAAAATTATTCAAGTCTTACAAACCGGAATACAAAGACGGTGAACAAAAAAGAGATTTTCTGTATGTAAAGGATGCCAGTAAAATTAGTATTTATCTTCTTTCTGAACGAAAGTACGGATTGTACAATGTAGGTCGAGGAGTTGCTGAGACTTGGAACGATTTAGCGAACGCTTTGTTCGCTTCCATGAACAAACCGGTTCAAATTGAATACGTTGAGATGCCTGAATCGTTAAAGGGAAAATACCAATACTATACCTGTGCGGCAATGGAGAAGATTGGCAGAACCGGATATCCCTTTGGTTATACAAACCTCAGGGATGCGGTTGGAGAATACGTCAGGTTCTTATTAGAAGAAGAGAACTGATGTTTACTTTTTATACACTTTGACAATCGTCTGGATCAAATCTTTGAATTTTGGGTCCTTTAAACTATAAAACACTTGGTTGGATGATTTACGAGATTCTAAGATTCCGTTGTTTTTCATCTTACTTAAGTGTTGGGAAGCAGCCGATTGGCTTGTCCCTAATAACTCGACAAGTTGGCCGACTGTTTTTTCTTCTTTTGCTAAGGTGTATAGAATCAATAAACGAATAGGGTGGGCAATACCTTGTATTCCTTTAATGGCTTGTTCCAATTGTTGTTTCGAAAGTTCTGTTTTTATTTTCATCAGTAAGGATTCCGTTATATCCTTATGACGAATGTATACTGATTTTACCTACGAAATTTTTTTCGTTTAAAAAAAAAATGACAAAACCCAGTCATAGGTTTTCTGCTTTGCCCTCAGAAAAAAATTGAGGGCAAAACCATTAATCAAAGTTAGATTCGAACACCACCAGAAATTTCTAAGACAACTCCAGTCACTAAGTCATTCGAGATGATAAATTCTGCAGTGGATGCAATCTCATCTGGCTCGCCAAGTCTTCCTACTGGGATGATGGACTTCCATTTTTCTAATGCTTCCGGATTCATATCTTTTAGAACCATTTCAGTTCCGATAAAACCTGGTGCAATTCCTGCCACTCTGATTCCAAACTTAGCAAGTTCTTTTGACCAAGTGACTGTCATTGCAGCCACTCCTGCTTTGGCAGCACTATAGTTAGTTTGTCCTGAGTTTCCATGCATAGCTATGGAGGCAATCGGGATGATCACTCCCTTCTTTTGTTCCACCATTTTTGCTGCTGCTTCTCTTGCGGTAAGAAACACACCGGTTAAGTTTACATCAATGACAGATTGCCATTGGTCGATTCCCATTTTGCCTTTTACTTTTCCGGTTTCTTTGTCCACGCGAATGAGAAGTCCATCGCGTAAAATTCCAGCATTCAAAATGGCAACGTCCAGGCTACCTTGGAAAGCACTTGCTTCTTCGATGAGGCGGATGCTGTCTTCTTCTTTGGCAACGTTTGCCACAATGCCCGTGGTTTTGATTCCCTCTTTTTGGAAGAGAGCTACGGTTTCGTCCAATTTGTCTTTTTGGATGTCAGAGAGAATGATATTGGCACCGGCTTTACCAAGTCGGTAAGCCATTGCCTTTCCGAGTCCACCGGCAGATCCGGTGACGAGAATGTTTGCACCTTTTAATTCCATGTCCGCCAGTTTCGAAAATGGCGAACAGATGGTCGATACAATTACATTGTAGTTGGAGCAGAGAAAAACGAACTAGATTTCTGCGAGTTCTGCACTACGAAACGAAACATAATTGTCGTTAAACGGGATTTCTACCCGAGCGACCGTTCTGTCGGCATGGGTGATGATCCGAAATAGGTTAGGGTCAACCCCTTCGTTTTTGAGTAAGATCATAATGAGAGCAATTCCAAGTCCGGCACCCTCTGTATTATCCATATTGTCCATATAGAATTCGGCGATGTCATTGTATCCCATGGACTTTTTCATTTTTTCTCGCATCCGAGCTTCTTCGGTTTTGATGACGGGAGTGTTGTTTGTCACTTCCACTAGAAGTCCGTCCAAGCAGTAATGGAATTTGATTTGAACGTACACTCCGCGGGCAAGGCAACGTTTCCCATATTCATCTGCCATCTTCTCTGAAAATTTTTTGGAATACTCTTTGATCCCTTGCAAATAATCATTCTCATCGGTGATGTCGAGGCCTTCATCTTCAAAAAACACACGTTTTTGATTGGCTTTGATTCCGTTGATGGTCAGTTCTTTGGAGATTGTATAAAGCATCTCTACAAACTGAGATTGTCCCACTTCAGAAAGGATGTTTGTGATGAGACCTAAAACATACTGTTCCAGTTGGCGATTCATCCGGGAGGATCGTACGACAATTTTTGATTTTGCCTTTACCAAATCGGGGATTTGTGTTTCTAATTCTACAAAAGGTTTCGCCACGAATCATTCCTTAAAGTGGGGGACTTATCCCACATGGTTCTATTATCGAACCGGGAAATCCACAACTAAAATCTCAAGGGAAATTCACTGTTTTTCTTGTTTTTTTGCCATTTCTATGAAATAAACTCATTTTCCATTGACCAAAGAGCCTCATTTAAAATAGTGTAAAAAACCTAGCCTCGCTTGGAAACCCGCGCTTGGGTGGGAAACGTTTTGCCCTCTTAGCTCAGTGGTAGAGCACTTCCATGGTAAGGAAGGGGTCACCAGTTCAAGCCTGGTAGAGGGCTTGTTTTAGGGCTGTAGTTTAATGGTAGAACTAGGATCTCCAAAGTCCTTGGTGGGAGTTCGATTCTCTCCAGCCCTGCCAGACTACAGAATATATAGAATTAGAGAACAGGACAAGGATCAATGAAAGCTACGAGTTTCATTCAGGAATGTAAAGCAGAACTTGAAAAAGTACATTGGCCAACACGCCAAGAGGTAGTGAGTTCTACCGTTGTAGTCCTAGTTACAGTATTTATCTTTTCCCTATTTTTATCAGCTTCGGATTTTGTTTTTCTGAAACTGTTAAAGTGGTTCTGGGCATTAGGAACATAGGTAAAAGTAGTGGGCGATTCTTTAGATAAAAAATGGTATGTGCTTCAAACTTATTCCGGTCACGAGAATAAGGTGAAGACGAACATTGAGAAGATGGTCCAACAACAAAAGCTGGAAGACCAAATCTTCTCAGTAAAAATTCCTTCGATGGAAGTTGCCGAAATGAAAAACGGCAAAAAGAAGGTCACAAAGAAAAAACTCATGCCTGGTTACGTTCTCGTTGAGATGAACATGACCGATGACCTTCGATTTAAAATCCAGAACTTACCTTCTGTGTCTACGTTTGTAGGCGGAAAAGGAAAAGGTCCGGAGCCACTTTCACTGGATGAGATCAAAAACCTCTTCAGCGATGTGGGAAGTGTGGAATCGGAAGAAGTTTCGAGACCTCGTTTCCTATTCAAAGTGGGCGAAACATTGAAAATTATAGATGGTCCGTTTGCTAATTTCACAGGTCTTGTGGATGAAATCTTTCCTGATAAGGGAAGACTCCGCGTTCGTGTAGAAATTTTCGGAAGATCCACTCCAGTGGAGTTGGATTACCTCCAAGTAAAATCGGAACAATAGAACTGATAGATTGACTTTTAGTAAGGAACTTGAAACGAGATGGCTGCAAAGAAAGTAGTAAAACAAATTAAACTCCAAGTGGAAGCAGGGAAAGCAAACCCAGCTCCTCCAGTAGGTCCCGCTCTTGGTCAAGCCGGACTCAATATTATGGAATTCTGTAAACAGTTCAATGAAAGATCCAAAAACCAAATGGGACTCAAACTCCCAGTGGTCATCACTGTTTATTCTGACAGAAGTTTTACATTCGTAACGAAATCTCCTCCAGCAGCTCTTCTTGTGATGAAGGCGCTTGGACTTCAGGGTGGATCTGCCACTCCACACACTGTAAAAGTGGGAACAATCAAACGAGCTCAACTAGAAGAAATTGCAAAAACTAAGATGGAAGACCTAAATGCGAATGATATGGATGCAGCAGTGAACATCATTGCTGGAACTTGTCGTTCCATGGGTGTAAACGTCGAGTAATCATTAGGAAACGGGAACCGAAGTCATGAAACGCGGCAAAAAATATATCCAACTCAAAGAGAAAGTCGATCGCACAAAGGCTTATACCCTTGGTGAAGCAGTCGGTTTGGCAAAAGCTACTAGTTTTTCCAAATTTGACGGAACATTAGAGATTTCGACTAAAATCAATTATAAATCTCTCCAAAACGTAAGAGGGACTATCTCTCTTCCACACGGAACTGGAAAAACGATCAAAGTTTTGGTTTTCTGCAAAGGGGACAAACAAAACGAAGCAAAGGAAGCTGGTGCTGACTTTGTAGGTGATATGGACTTAATCGAAAAAGTATCCGGTGGATGGACTGATTTTGACGCTTGTGTGGCGACTCCTGATATGATGAAGGAAGTAGGAAAACTTGGTCCAGTTCTTGGTCGTAAGGGTCTTATGCCTAAACCAAAAGCAGGAACTGTAACCACTGAGGTTGCAAAAGCGGTAAAAGAACTCAAAGCAGGTCGAATTGAATACCGCCCTGACAAAGGGGGAGTGGTTCACTTAGGAGTGGGAAAATGTTCCTTCTCTGATGACAAACTTTCTGACAATATCAATGCTGTAGTTGCAGCTCTTATGAAAGACAAACCTTCTGATGCGAAGGGTGATTATCTCAAGTCTTTCTCTGTAGCGGCAACTATGGGAATCGGCGTAAAAGTCGATGTAAAAGAACTAGTAAACGCGAACATATAACGAGTAAGAACAATGGCAAATCCATCTAAAATTGAAGCAGTAGCAGAACTTAAAAGTCGTTTGGAAAAACGACCAAACTTTATTTTAGCATCTTACAGCGGTTTAACTGTTGAAGATATGTCCAACCTTCGTGCGAAACTTCGCAAAGAAGGATCGGAGATGAAGGTAATCAAAAACAACCTTTTCCTCCGTGCTTTAAAAGAGTCTTCTGAACATAAAAACAACTCCATTGATTTTGGGGATGTTTACAAAGGGCCTCTTGCAGCTATTTTCTCTCTGGATGCACTTCCAGCAGTAGCAAAAGTTTGTAAGGACTTTGCAAAAGATAAGAAGGAACTCGAAATCAGAACCGGCTATATGGACGGGGAAGTTTTGGGTAAATCCGGAGTAGAGGCGATTGCTGGACTTCCGTCCAAACAAGAACTTCTTGCGCAAGTGGCTCGTGGGATCAATGCTCCTGCAACGCAAATTGCTTCTGGAATCAATCAAATCATGGCATCATTGGCTCGCGCCATCAATGCTGTAGCCGAGAAAAACGGCAATTAGTAATCATAGTGATTAGTAGGATAAGGAGAATATAGGATGTCTGTTGACGCGCTATTAGAACAAATTGGAAGTCTTACATTAGTTCAGGCAGCTGATCTAGTGAAAAAGATGGAGGACAAATTCGGGATTTCTGCTGCTGCACCGGTTGCGGTAGCGGCTGTTGCGGGTGCAGGTGGTGGCGCAGCTGCTGCTGAAGAGCCTGCAACTTTCAATGTAATCTTGAAAGCACACGGTGACAAAAAGATCGACGTTATTAAACTCGTTCGCGAAATCACTGGTCTTGGATTGGCAGATGCGAAAACGCTTGTTGAAGCTGGTGGAAAATCAGTGAAAGAAGGCGTTTCTAAAGACGAAGCTGCTGATATTAAGAAAAAACTCGAAGGTGTTGGGGCTCAAGTAGAAGTTGCTGCTGCCGGTTAATCGGTTGCCAATTTTTAAACCCAGTCTTCAAAAACTTAGAGGCAGGGAGGCCGTAGGCGTCCCCACCTCTATTTTTTCGTTTATCATACCATCTATTATTTTGTTGTCTCTAGGGAGAGTATTCCATGCATACCCGAATGCAAATTAGAAACCGGGTAAATTTCGGTAAAATTACCGACCTCAATTTACTTCCTAATCTTATCTACGTACAAAAAAAATCCTTTGATTGGTTTCTCCAGTCGGAAGTGAAAGATCCGACGAAACGTTTGAACCAAGGGTTGGAAGCGGTATTTCGTGAATCCTTCCCAATCGAATCACCAAACAACGATATGGTCATGGAATATGGCCATTATATCTTGGGAGAGCCGAAACGCGATCCTCAAGAATGCAAAGATACTGATTCTTCCTTTGCTGTTCCACTAAAAGCAGTCATTCGACTCATCATCAAAGACACCGGAGAGATCCGGGAACAAGTTGTCTACATGGGAGATCTTCCTGTGATGACAGACCACGGAACTTTCATCATCAATGGTGCAGAAAGGGTAGTGGTAAGCCAGCTTCATAGGTCGCCTGGTATTTTCTTTTCTTACGACCAAGTGCGTGATACTTTTTCTGCACGGGTGATTCCTTACCGAGGTTCTTGGTTGGAATTCGAGATGGACAACAAGGGAATCCTTGTTGCCAAAATCGACCGTAAGAAAAAATTCCCGGCAACCCTTCTTGTTAAAGCTATGGGGATGGGAACAAACGAAGAAGTATTACGTTTGTTCTATGGATCTTCCAAAATGAAGATTGCTGGTGCCAATCCAAAAGACCTCAAACGTCTCATTGGTCGCCGAACCATCGCTGATATCATCAACATGGAAACGGGAGAGGTAATGCTCGACGCCGGATCCAAAATCAATGAGGATAATATCTCCATCCTTCGTGAAATGAAGGTAAAAGATGTGGATGTCATTGAATTTCCGAAAGGAAAAGACAACCCAGTTCTTATCAACTGTTTAGAAAAAGATGGTGTGAACGACTACGAAGATGCAGTCAAAAAATTTCACACGATCATGCGTCCAGGCGAACCTTCTACGATTGAAAACGCAGAAGCAGAACTGAAACGCCTCTTTTTCTCACCTAAAACTTTTGATTTAGGTGTTGTGGGTCGTTACAAGATCAACAGTAAATTTGAATTCAACAATCCAAAAGAATTTTCAAAAGCTGAAGACCGAGTTTTAAGAAAACAAGATATCATCGAAACTGTTCGTTACCTTGTGATGCTCATGTCGGAAGCAGAAAACTACTATCCGGATGATATTGACCACTTAGGAAACAGAAGGATTCGTTCTGTTGGAGAGCTCATTGCCAACCAATTGAAACTTGGATTCTCTCGTGTGGAACGAGTGATCAAAGAAAGAATGACAGTTCAGGAGCCGGAACAACAAACTCCGCAGCTCTTAATTTCCATCAAACCAATCACCGCAGTGATCAATGAATTTTTTGGATCTTCGCAACTTTCTCAGTTTATGGACCAAACCAATCCTTTGGCGGAACTTACCCACAAACGTAGGTTAAACGCTCTTGGGCCTGGTGGACTTTCTCGTGATAGAGCAGGTTTCGAGGTTCGTGACGTTCATTATTCTCACTATGGTCGTATGTGTCCGATTGAAACACCGGAAGGTCCAAACATTGGTCTCATTCTATCCATGTCTAGTTTTGCACGAGTCAACGATTATGGGTTTATTGAAACTCCATACCGCCTTGTGAAAAATGGAAAAGTCCAAAAACAAGTAGAGTATCTCACTGCGGACAAAGAAGAATACCACTACATGGCACAGTCCAATTCGACTGTCGATGAGAAGGGAGAATTTACTTCTAAACTGATCTCGACTCGCCATAGAGGGGACTTTCCTTTCCGTAGCCCATCAGAGATCCAATATATGGATCTTGCTCCTTTACAAGTTGTGTCTGTATCGACTGCACTCATTCCGTTCTTAGAACATGATGATGCGAACCGTGCGCTCATGGGATCAAACATGCAACGCCAAGCAGTACCTCTTTTAACAGAAGAAGCTCCTTTTGTGGGAACTGGTATGGAAGCTCGCGCGGCATATGATGCGGGAGTTTGTATTGTTGCCAAAAAAGATGGTGTGGTTTCCAAAGTAGATGCCACAGGTGTTTGGATCAAAGAAGACCAATCCAAAGAGATTGTCCATTACCCACTCATTAAATTCAAAAAAACCAACCAAGGAACTTGTTTTAACCAAAAACCAAACGTTTCCATGTTGCATACGACTACTGGTGGTAAAGTAGGTAAGGTTTCCAAAGAACGAGTGGAGATTACTTCTCCAAACGGTGAAAAAGAAACCCATGAACTTTTCCATTCGGAAGATGTGCAGTATGTTGCGGTCGTAAAAGAAGGCCAAGACTTAGGAATTGGTGCCCCAGTAGCGGGACAAATCATCAAAGGCGAAAAATACGGTGAATTTGGACAAATCCTCCAAAAAGGAACTGTTCTTGCGAACGGACCTTCCACTGATGCTGGTTATTTGGCACTTGGCCGTAACGTTCTTGTGGCATTTATGCCTTGGGAAGGTTACAACTTTGAGGATGCGATTCTAATTTCTGAACGAATCATCAAAGACGATGTTTTCTCTTCGATCCACATCGAAGAATTCGAAATCCAAGCTCGGGAAACCAAACTCGGACAAGAACAAATCACTCGTGACATTCCAAACCTTTCGGACAAAGCGTTCCGTGATTTGGATGAGTCAGGTGTGATCCGTGTTGGTGCCGAAGTGAAACCAGGCGACATCCTGGTTGGTATGGTGACTCCAAAAGGAGAAACCGACCTTACTCCTGAATACAAACTATTACACTCCATTTTTGGAGAGAAGGCAAAAGAAGTAAGAGATTCCTCTCTTCGTATGCCAAACGGTTTTGAAGGAACTGTGATCGATATCAAACGTTATTCCCGTGAAACAGGCGACGAACTCGCTGCTGGCGTGGAAGAAATGGTAAAAGTCTATGTGGCTCGTAAACGTAAACTCCTCGTGGGTGATAAGATGGCGGGACGTCACGGAAACAAAGGGGTAGTTGCCCGTGTGATGGCACAAGAAGATATGCCATACATGGAAGATGGAACTCCTGTTGATATCGTGCTTAACCCTCTTGGGGTTCCTTCACGGATGAACCTCGGTCAGATTTTTGAAACCCAACTTGGTTTCGCGGCCAAAAAACTAGGAATCAATTTTGAAACTCCTGTGTTT
This sequence comes from Leptospira mtsangambouensis, assembly GCF_004770475.1. Classification (NCBI taxonomy): domain Bacteria; kingdom Pseudomonadati; phylum Spirochaetota; class Leptospiria; order Leptospirales; family Leptospiraceae; genus Leptospira; species Leptospira mtsangambouensis. Next base: position 1,169,083 of record NZ_RQHK01000002.1, on the reverse strand, counting down.
GATGGCGCTACCGAAGGTGACGTTCATGAATTCTGCAAAAAAGCGGGATTACCAGAAAACAGCAAATTTCAGTTATACGACGGAAGAACGGGAGAGAAATTCATCAACCAAGTCTTCTGTGGATACATTTACATGTTGAAACTGGCTCACTTGGTGGATGACAAAATCCATGCAAGATCGACTGGACCTTACTCACTCGTAACGCAACAACCACTCGGTGGTAAGGCGCAGTTCGGGGGACAAAGGCTCGGTGAGATGGAAGTTTGGGCTCTCGAAGCATACGGTGCATCACACACCTTACAAGAGTTACTCACCATCAAGTCAGATGACATGCTTGGACGTGCAAGAATTTATGAAGCGATTGTGAAGGGAATCCACTCGATCAAACCGGGAATTCCAGAATCATTCAACGTTCTTGTTCAGGAACTCCGAGGTCTTGCTCTTGATATCATCATCAAAGACTCCGAAGGATTGGAAGTGGATATCTCTGATTACGAAGATGAATTCTCGAAAAACAAAAAGAAAATCAAATTCGAGACCATTGAAAACGTTTAGGGAAGGGAAAAAGTATGAGAAATTACAATAGTTTTGAATCGATTACGATCCGTTTGGCTTCGCCCGAGCGGATCAAAGAGTGGTCGTTCGGGGAAGTTAAAAAACCTGAAACGATCAACTACCGTACCCTAAAACCGGAACGAGATGGTCTTTTCTGTGAAAAAATCTTCGGAACCACTAAGGATTGGGAATGTTACTGCGGTAAATTCAAATCCATCCGTTATAAGGGAGTGGTTTGCGACAAATGCGGGGTTGAGGTAACTCACTCCAAAGTGCGTCGTGAAAGAATGGGTCATATCGAACTTGCGGCTCCTGTTTCGCATATTTGGTATTACCGTTCAGTTCCGTCACGTATGGGACTCCTTCTTGATATGACCATCAACCAACTCAAAAGTGTTCTTTACTTTGAGAAGTATGTGATCATTGACCCAGCTGATTCCGGAAGGAACAGGGGCGAGCTTATCGATGAAGATGAATACCATAATTATTTAGATGAATACGGTGATAAATTCATCGCAGGGATCGGTGGGGACGCCATCAAAGAACTTCTCGCACGCATTGATGTGGATGCAGAAGCTCGTGTGATCCGCCAAAAGATCCAAGATAAAAACAAAATCTCTGATAAACGTATTTTCAAACGCCTCGAAGTTTTGGAAGCGTTCCGGGATTCCGGAAACCGTCCTGAGTGGATGGTTCTGGATGTAGTTCCGGTCATCCCACCAGAACTTCGTCCGATGGTGCAATTAGAGGGGGGACGTTTTGCAACTTCCGACCTTAACGATTTGTATCGCCGAGTCATCAACAGAAACAATCGTCTCAAACGACTTCTTGCTCTGAAAGCTCCTGAGATCATCGTACGAAACGAAAAACGTATGTTACAAGAAGCAGTAGATGCTCTTTTTGATAACAGCCGACGTAAACGTACGGTAAAAGGAAAAGGAAATCGACCATTGAAATCGATTTCCGATATGCTCAAAGGAAAACAAGGTCGGTTCCGCCAAAACCTACTCGGTAAACGGGTAGATTATTCTGGTCGTTCGGTGATCGTAGTGGGTCCTGAACTGAAATACCACCAAATGGGTCTTCCTAAAAAAATGGCTTTGGAACTTTTCAAACCATTCATTATGAAGCGCCTTGTGGATTTGGAACTAGCACCAAACATCAAATCTGCGAAGAAAAAAATCGAAGCAGAAGATAAAGAAGTTTTTGATGTTTTGGAAACTGTGGTGAAAGAACACCCGGTTCTCCTCAACCGTGCTCCAACACTTCACAGACTTGGAATCCAAGCATTTCTACCAGTCCTTGTAGAAGGAAAGGCAATCAAACTCCATCCTCTCGTTTGTCACGCGTTCAACGCCGACTTTGACGGGGACCAAATGGCCATCCACGTTCCACTCGCTCCAAAGGCACAGCTTGAAACTTGGATGCTGATGTTATCACCGCATAACATTTTGAATCCTGCGAACGGACAACCGATTTGTGGACCAACGCAAGATATCGTTCTTGGGATTTATTACCTCACTTCTGAAGTAAAAGACGCAAAAGGTGAAGGAAAATTCTTTACTGGTCTAGAAGAAGTGATGTATGCGATTGAAACGAAAACCGTTGAAATTCGCTCCAAAATCTCCGTTTTACACGAAGGGAAAATCATCGAAACCACTCCGGGAAGGCTAATCTTCAACCAAGTGATGCCAAAAGGGTATGTGTATATCAACAGAACCCTAGGTGATAAAGAAACAAACAAAATCATTGCCGACGTATACGAGAAGTTTGGACCAGGGATCACAGTTGTGATGCTTGATGAAATCAAACGTCTTGGATACCGTTACGCGACTGTATTTGCTCCTACCATTTCCATTGATGACATCCGAGTTTCTCCTCAAAAAGAGGGACTAGTGAATGATGCCAACAAAGAAGTTGAAAAAGCGGATATGGAGTATCGTAAAGGTATCATTACCAACGAAGAACGTCGTAAAAAAGTAATCGAAATTTGGACGAAAACCAATGACCGCATTACAGAAGGTATGTTTAAGGAACTCGAAAAAGACCAAGCAGGGTTTAACCCAGTTTACGTCATGGCAGCTTCGGGTGCTCGTGGTTCCAAACAACAGATCCGTCAGCTCGCAGGGATGCGGGGACTTATGGCGAAACCGTCTGGGGAAATCATCGAACTTGCGATTCGTTCCAACTTCCGTGAAGGCCTCGGGGTATTAGAATTTTTTATCTCCACACATGGTGCGAGAAAGGGACTTGCGGATACGGCGTTAAAAACTGCCGATGCGGGTTACCTCACTCGTCGTCTTGTGGACATCTCTCAAGATGTGATCGTATCGGAAGATGATTGCGGAACCAAAGCAAACATCACTCTCGGAATCGTAAAGGAAGGGGAAAACGTGATCGTTTCTCTTGCGGACAGAGTGTTCGGTCGTTATACGGCTGAAGATTTAGTCGATCCAGTTTCCGAAAAAGTGGTTTTCCCGAAAGACACTCTCATCACAAGAGCCATCGGACAACAGATTGAAAACCTTGGTTACGATAAAATCAAAGTAAGATCACCTCTGACTTGTCGCTCTCGTTACGGAATTTGTACGAAATGTTACGGTATGGACATGGCTCGTCTTGTTCCTGCAGAGATTGGGGAAGCAGTGGGAACCATTGCGGCACAGTCCATCGGTCAACCGGGAACACAGCTGACAATGAGAACCTTCCACGTGGGTGGTGCGGCATCTGCTACCATTTCAGAAAGAGAACATAAAGTTCCTTATCGCTCTATCGTAAAATCAATTAACGGTCGTCTTGTTACGAATGCAAATTCTGCAAAAGTGTTTGCTCGTCGCGGAACCATCATCGTCAACAGGCTGATCCAAGAATACAATACCGATTCACTTTCGAGTGTTCGTGCCGTTGATGGTCAAAGATTGGAAAAAGGGGAAGTTTTTGCGACCCAAGTTGGGGAATCAACCGAACAACGCATTACTTCTGACCAAGCGGGAACTGTTACTCTAGTTGGGACGACTCTACGCATCTTAGGTGATGACTTTGTGATTCCAGTAAAAATCGGAACCATTCTTCGTGCGGAAGAAGGCCAAATCGTAGAAGAGAACAAGGCACTTGCTGAGTTCGACCCTTTTAACGAGGTGGCAGTTGCGGAAGCAGCAGGAACCATCCAATGGGAAGATTTGGAAATTGGAAAAAACGTTCGTCGTGATGTGGATCCAAAAACTTCCAATATCATTCTGAAAGTGGTAGAACAAAAGAAAGATCGATTGGTTCCAAAAGTTCTGATCGGATCCGATGAATACTCAGTTCCAGTGGATGCTCTTCTCCAATTCCAAAACGGAGACAAGGTGAGAGAAGGGGATGTCATTTTCAAAATCCCTTCTGTTGCTGAAAAAACACGAGATATCACGGGTGGACTTCCAAGGGTAGATGAACTTTTTGAAGCTCGTCGTCCGAAAGATGCCTGCACACTTGCAGAAATCGACGGAAAGATCGAAGACAAAGGGGAAATCGTAAAAGAAAAACGTATCCTCTACATCATCCCAGAAACAGCAGAACAAGAAAAAGTAAAAGTAGCCATCCCTGTCGGTAAACAAATTCGTGTTCGCCAAGGTGACTTTGTGAAACGAGGAGACCAGTTGGATGAAGGAAACTTTGACCCGCATGATATTCTTGCGATCAAAGGACCAAATGCCCTTCACGAATATTTGGTTTCTGAAGTTCAGGAGGTATACCGTCTGCAAGGGGTTCATATCAACGATAAACACATCGAAGTTGTGGTTCGCTCCATGCTTCGTAAGGTGATCATCACAGATAGTGGGGACACATCTTTTGTGAACCAACAACAAGTGGATAAATTCCTTTTTGATGAAGAAAACGACCGAGTGGAAAAAGAAGGTGGATCTCCTGCACAAGGAACTCCAGTTCTTTTGGGATTAACCAAAGCGTCCCTCAATACTGAGTCTTATTTCTCGGCAGCGTCCTTCCAGGAAACCACAAAGGTTCTAACTGATGCGGCCATCAAAGGAAAAACAGACAACCTCATGGGTCTGAAAGAAAACGTAATCATTGGTCACATGATCCCAGCTGGAACAGGTATGAAAAAATACCGTGACATTGAAGTTTTCAAAGATCTCCCAGGAGACTTGGATTGGGATCTCGAAACCGAAGAAGAGGAAGAAGAAGTTTCTGAACTTTCCGAGTCGGCTCCTGTTTCCACCGCCACACTTTCACGCCTTGTTGCTGAAGAAGACGAGGATGAAGATGAGTTGGAAGAAGAATCGGACGACTCAGATGATGAGGACGACGACGATTAGACCCAGACTTTGTCCCTAGCAAATTCGGAAGAGTTTCTGGGGACAAAATCATGTTTTCGTTTACAAAATGTCCCTATCTGGAATTTTGGACGAAAACGTCATTATTTTTTTAAAGACAGAGAAGTAGAAGAAGGAATCGAATGCCTACAATTAACCAGCTCATCCGCATTGGAAGAGAAGACCAAAAGAAAAGAACTAAATCTCCTGCCCTAAAAGCATGCCCACAAAGACGTGGAGTTTGCACAAGGGTAATGACCTTTACTCCTAAAAAACCGAACTCAGCTCTTCGTAAAGTAGCAAGGGTTCGCCTTACAACAGGAATTGAAGTCACAGCTTATATTCCTGGTGAAGGTCACAACCTCCAAGAACACAACGTGGTTCTCATCCGTGGGGGAAGGGTAAAAGACTTACCAGGGGTTCGTTATCATATCATTCGTGGAACACTGGATACACTCGGTGTAGACAAACGTCGTAAAGGACGTTCTAAATACGGCGCTAAGCGTCCTAAAGCGTAATCGGAGAAAGGTATATGTCTAGAAGAAGAGGAAAAGTTGAACCGCGCCATATCGAAGGCGATCCTAAATACAATGACAAAGTGATTTCTAAGTTTATCAACTGCCTAATGGTAGATGGTAAAAAAAGTGTCGCTGAATCCGTATTCTACGATGCGTTAGAAGTAATTGCTAAAAAAACTGGCCAAGACCCGTTTGCTGTTTTTCAAGAAGCATTGGAAAATGCAAAACCACAAGTGGAAGTAAAATCTCGTCGTGTGGGTGGTGTGACTTACCAAGTTCCGATCGAAGTTCGTCCAGAAAGACGACTTGCACTCGGAATCCGATGGCTTATCAAATATAGCCGTGGAAGAAACGAAAAATCAATGAAAAACAAATTGGCAGCAGAATTCATGGAAGCTCAAAAAGGCACCGGATCTGCGATCAAGAAAAAAGAAGATATCCGAAAGATGGCAGATGCCAACAAGGCTTTCTCTCACTACCGCTGGTAGTCTCATCCATTCGATTCCCATCATTGACAAGCCAGGTGAAAACCTGGCTTTTTTATTTTAACCAAACAAAATTATGAAATACCGAACTGTTGGAATTTTTGCACATATTGATTCGGGTAAAACCACACTCACCGAACGGATCTTATTCGAGGCTGGGAAAATTTCGGCAGTAGGATCCATTGAAGATGGGAACACGGAATCGGATTCTTTACAGGAAGAAATTGAAAGGGGAATTTCCATTCGCACCACCTTTCATTCCCTTCCATGGAAAACCACCTTTGGTGAGTTCAGGATCCAACTAGTCGACACACCCGGTCATATTGATTTTCGAAACCAAGTCACAGATCTATTGCCTGCCATGGAGTCGGCCATTGTGGTTTTGGAAGCGGGGACAGTGGTCCAATCCCAAGCACGTCTTGTGATCGAAGAACTTCGAAAAGCAAATGTTCCCATGGTATTTTTTATCAATAAACTCGATCGTTTTGATGAAGATTATTTGGACACTTTGGTATCTCTGGAAGAAATTCTAGACGAGGCACCAGTCACTCTCTTCCAAAAGGATCCCGAGGGAAAACTGGAATATTATTTAAGGGCTCCTGGGAATTTTCCCAAAACGGTAAAGGAAGAACTGATGGCCTGGAATGATGAGCTCCTTCTTTCTTCTTGGAATGATCCTTCAGGCCAAACTGATTATTCTCTGATGGGGCTCCAGAGTGGTCCAAGTTCCGGGAAACTCCATCTGGTGTATGGAGGATCTGCGAAAACGGGGGTAGGGGTAAGGGAACTTTTGGATCTAGTTCTTTGGACAGAACCCAAAAAAATAGAAAACCAAACCCCTTCCGGTTTTCCTTTTCTTGTTCTTTCTAGGCGTACGAGTCCCGAGTTCGGTCGGTATGCCGTCATTTATCCCACAAAGGAGGTTCGTTCGGAAGAGTTGGACCAAATGGCAAAAACCTTCCTCTCCCAAAAAAGTCCTGTGTCCACAAGCCCATATCCCGAAAGTCTTCCTGATTTTCATTTTTCCTTCTTGGACCCAGAGACAGAAGAGAAACTCATCAGTTTGGAAAAAGGGAAACTGGTGATCCTAAAAAATCACCCAGACTTACTCCTGTTGCCAGGTCATCCTGTGGCTCTTGGTTCATCCTTCGGACTAGGTGACGAAACTCCTATTTTGGACCTTGCTCCTAGTCCTTTTTCTGTCCTTTTGGAACCGGAAGAAACCGCAGACAAGGAATTTTGGTTATGTCGCTTGGAGGAGCTGGTTTGGGAAGATCCAGGATACCAAGTCCAAAATAAGGAAGATACCGGACAATTGGTACTCCTTGGTCGGGGTGAACTCCATTTGGAAATCGGAATCCGAAGGGTTACAGAAAGAACGGAAAAAAAACTCTCAATTAGTTCGATAAACATTGCCAAATTAGAGCATCTTAAAAAAATGTCTCATAAGGTTGCCCTAGAGCATCGTGCCTTTGAAGATCAAAAATCAAGCGGCGCGCTCATCGCAGTCCTGGAAGATACTGCCGATTTTTCGAAGCATATTGCCTTCGAGGTAAGTCTTCCGGAAGAAGTAAAAAATTCGATAGAAACGTCCTTTTTGGAAGCCTGCTTACACGGGTTCTACGGTGAGGAAGTTGTAGGTCTCAAATTCCGTGTTCTCTCTTACGAGATGCCGGAGGGAGATTTGCAAATCACTTTAACGCTTTTGAAAGTAGCGATACTGGCAGGCGTAAAGGAATTGTTTCCATCCAACACATATTTGGTCGGACCCCTCACGGAAGTAGAAGTGATGGTGGACGCAGACCACTTAGGTGTAGTTCTTTCTGATCTAAGTCGCAGAAACGCTAAGGTGGTCTCCACCTGGGAAGCTGTGGCAGGGAAGAGTCACTTAAAAGCCAATGCACCGGCCCAAAACCTGCTTGGCTTTTCAGGGGCTCTTAGAAACATGACCAAAGGGATTGGCATTTCTTGGGAAAGGACTGCTTTTACCTATGAATTTCATGCAGTTTTAAAGGAGTAAAGAACCGAGGATCGGGTCTTGCACCACGATTGAGGAGTAGATTCTAACAATGGCTAAAGAAAAATTTGACCGTTCAAAACCACACTTAAACATCGGAACTATTGGTCACGTTGACCACGGTAAGACAACCCTAACAGCAGCAATCACAACAACGCTTGCGAAGTTAGTTGGTGGAAAAAATAAAGCGATTGCTTATGACCAAATCGACAATGCGCCCGAAGAAAAGGCTCGTGGGATTACTATTGCAACGTCTCACCAGGAGTATGAAACTCCAAACCGTCACTACGCACACGTAGATTGCCCGGGACACGCGGACTATGTTAAAAACATGATTACTGGTGCTGCTCAGATGGACGCTGCGATTCTCGTAGTATCTGCAACTGACGGTGCTATGCCACAAACTAAAGAACACATCCTTCTTGCTCGCCAAGTAGGGGTTCCTTACATCGTGGTTTACCTAAACAAAGCTGACATGTTGGCTGCTGATGAAAGAGACGATATGGTTGAGATGGTTAAAGAGGAAATCAAAGACCTTCTTAACAAATACAACTTTCCTGGTGATAAAACACCTTTCATCTCTGGTTCTGCATTAAAAGCTCTTGAAGGTGAAGATTCCGACCTAGGAATGAAATCCATTTTGAAACTTATGGAAGCTGTTGATACTTACGTTCCAAACCCTACACGTATTGTTGATAAACCTTTCCTTATGCCAGTTGAGGACGTATTCTCAATCACTGGTCGTGGAACAGTTGCAACTGGTCGTGTGGAGCAAGGTGTTCTTAAGATCAACGACGAGATCGAAATCGTTGGTATCCGTGATACATCTAAATCAGTTGTTACTGGTATTGAGATGTTCCGTAAACTACTCGATCAAGCGGAAGCTGGAGACAACATTGGTGCTCTTCTTCGCGGAACTAAAAAAGAAGACATCGAAAGAGGTCAAGTTCTTGCGAAACCGGGTACAATCACTCCACACAGAAAGTTTAAAGCGGAAGTTTACGTTCTTACTAAAGACGAAGGTGGACGTCATACTCCATTCTTTAACAACTACCGTCCTCAGTTCTACTTCAGAACTACAGACATCACTGGTGTTTGTAACCTTCCTGGTGGAATGGAGATGGTTATGCCGGGAGATAACGTTACGATGTCAATCGAACTTATCCACCCAATTGCTATGGACCAAGGTTTGAAGTTCGCGATCCGTGAGGGTGGAAGAACAATTGGTTCTGGTGTTGTTGCGGAGATCGTTGAGTAATCCCAATGGCTGGACAAAGAATTCGCGTTAAGTTAAAAGCTTTCGATCATCGGTTGATTGACCAATCAACCTTTGAAATCGTTGCAACTGCGAAGAGGACCGGAGCTACTGTCTCCGGTCCAATCCCACTTCCAACGAAAAAAGAAATCTACACGGTATTACGTTCTCCGCACGTGAATAAAAAAGCTAGAGAACAATTTGAAATGAGAACTCACAAGAGACTCATCGATATTTTAAATACGAATGAAGATACGGTAGAAGCCCTGATGAAGCTTCAACTCCCTGCTGGAGTTTCCGTAGATATTAAATCCTAAGGATAGGATCCATGGCTAAAGGTTTAATCGGCGAAAAATTGGGCATGGCCCACATATTCAATAACGAAGGTAAGATGGTTACTGTAACCGTTTTACGCGTGGGTCCTTGTTTTGTGTCCCAGGTAAAAACATCTGCAAACGACGGCTACGAAGCCGTTCAATTAGCATTTGGTGATGCCAAGGAAAAACACATGACGAAGGCTGAAGCTGGACATATCAAAAAAGCAAACATTGCCACTCCAAAGAAAACTCTGATTGAATTCAAAGGTTTTGAAGATGTAGCAGTTGGTGCTGAGGTAAAACTCGCTGATGTGTTTGCTTTGAACGACACGGTGAAAGTAACCGGAACTTCTAAAGGAAAAGGAACTCAAGGTGTTGTGAAGCGCCACGGTTTTGCTGGTGGTCCTGCTGGACACGGTTCTCGTTTCCAAAGACATCCTGGTTCGATTGGTTCCAATACAACTCCTGGACGTGTGTTCAAGGGTTTAAAAATGGGCGGAAGAATGGGTTCTGAGCAGAGCACTGTTCGAAACCTGAAAGTAGTAAAAATTGATGCAGACGCCAACTTGGTATTTGTATCCGGTCCGGTTCCAGGAAGAGAACGCGGTATCGTTACGATAGAAAAAATCGGATAAATAGATAGGTAGAACATGAAAGCGCGTAAATACAATAAAGAAGGCGTATTCGTAAGCGAAGTTGAACTTCCGGCAGAATTATTTGCTACCGGCATTTCGCTTGGAGCCATCTATGATGCGGTTAAAGCTGAAAATGCGAACAATAGACAAGGAACACACTCTACAAAAGATCGTTCCGAAGTTCGCGGTGGGGGAATTAAACCTTGGGCTCAAAAAGGAACTGGTCGTGCAAGACAAGGATCCATCAGAGCTCCACATTTCGTTGGTGGTGGTATCATTCATGGACCAAAACCAAGAGATTATTCCTCTAACTTGTCACGCAGCGTTAAGAAAAAGGCTGTTCTCTCCATCCTTAACAAAAAGGCAGAAGAAAACAGAATCGCGATCATAGAAGACGTAGAACCTTCTTCTTACTCTACAAAGTCCATCTACAACATTTTGAAGAACATGGACATTGCAGAGAAGGGTAACGTGGGTTTTGTGGTAGCTGGTGAAAACCAATTCCTCAAAAAATCCACTCGCAATATAGAGAACCTCAAATATGTGAACAGCAAACGAGTCGTTTGCCGAGACATCCTCTATAATAACAATTTAGTAATCTCTGAAAGCGCTTTAAAAGAGCTTCAGGCACAGTATTCTAAGAAAGGATAAGACAGTGAACCTAGAGAATGTAATCTTATCACCGGTTGTTACAGAAAAGTCGCAAGACCTTCAAACAATTGGAGAACGTATGGGAAAAAGAACTGTCAAGTATACGTTCAAAGTCCACCCGGATGCGAACAAAACTTTGATCAAACAAGCCCTGAAACAAATGTATAACGTTGTTCCAACAAATGTAAACGTAGCCGTTTACCGTGGGAAAATGAAACGTTTTAGAAACATGCCGTCCCCAAGACCTCACTACAAAAAAGCCGTAGTGACTTTTGCTGACGGAGCAAATTTGGATTTTGCTAAGGTTTAATTATGGGAATTAGAAAACTTAAACCCACAACGCAGTCTAGCCGGTATTATTCGGTTTTAGATTTCAAAGAAATCACTGAAGTGGTTCCTTACAAGCCGCTCACTGCAAACTTTTCATACAAAGCTGGCCGTGATAACAAGGGTCGAATCGCTGTTAGACGCAAAGGTGGACGTAACAAAAGAAAGTTCCGTATCATCGATTTCAAACGTAATAAATTTGGAATCCCTGCGACTGTAAAAACAATCGAATACGATCCAAACCGTTCTGCTTTTATTGCTCTGATCTGTTATGCAGATGGAGAATACCGATACATTTTAGCTCCTAACGGTCTGAAAGTCGGTGATAAAATTGAATCTGGTGCGAATGCAGAGATCAAACTAGGAAATACACTTCCTTTGGATAAGATCCCTGCAGGAACTAACGTTCACAACATTGAACTTCATATCGGAAAAGGCGGTCAAATCGCTCGCACAGCAGGATCTTTCGCTGTGATCTCCGCAAAAGATGGTGACTATGTATCGCTCAAACTTCCTTCTTCGGAAATCCGAAAGGTTCGTAAAGAGTGTTTAGCAACCATCGGAGAACTTTCCAACAAAGACCATAACTTGGTCATCATTGGTAAAGCGGGACGTAACCGTTGGTTAGGAAAGAGGCCGAAAGTAAGAGGGGTCGTTATGAACCCTGTGGACCACCCACTCGGTGGTGGTGAAGGTAGAACTTCCGGAGGTCGTCACCCAGTGACTCCTTGGGGTAAACCTACGAAAGGATTTAAAACACGTAAGACTAAACCGTCTGACCGTTTTATTGTCCAAAGACGTAAGAAAAACAGGAATAGGTAGGATCTAGATACTCATGGCTAGAAGCTTAAAAAAAGGTCCGTTCATTGACGACCACCTCATGAAAAAAATTACGAGCCTAAACTCTGAAGGGAAAAAAACTCCCTTCAAGTCTTGGTCCAGAAGAAGTACCATTTATCCAGATATGATTGGTCATACAGTCATGATTCATAATGGCAAAGCGTTTGTTCCTGTTTATGTAAACGAAAACATGATCGGTCACAAACTCGGTGAATTTGCTCCCACTAGAACCTTCAAAGGTCACGGTGGAGACAAAAAAGTAGCGAAGAAATAGGTAGAGAGATGGAAGCAAAAGCAGTAGGAAAACACCTCAGAATTTCTGCCAGAAAAGCTCGCCTGGTTGCTGATGAAGTTCGTGGATACGATTACAAGGAAGCCATTGATATCTTGCGTTTTACTAATAAAGCAGCAAGTTCAATGATCATCAACCTTCTGAACTCGGCAGTGGCGAACGCAGTCCAAATGAACGAAAGTTTGGATCCAAGTTCACTTTATGTTAAAAAAATCTATGTGGATGACGGCCCTATCATGAAACGTTTCCGCCCAAGAGCACGTGGACGTGCTTCTAGGATCCGTAAACGCCTAAGCCACATCACTGTTGTTGTATCTGAAATCGAAAAGAAGGTTAGCTAATTTATGGGTCAGAAAGTAAATCCAATCGGACTACGAATCGGAATCACACGTAATTGGGATTCGGTTTGGTTTTCCAAACAAGATTACATCAAAAATCTTCACGAAGATATCAAGATCCGTAGATTCCTTCTGAAGAAATTCAAAAACGCATCCGTTGTGAAAATCGTAATCGAAAGATTCCCTGAAAAGATCAACGTAAATCTCCATACTTCTAAACCAGGTATGGTGATTGGTCAAAAAGGCCAAAACATCGAAGCGGTAAAACAAGAGCTAAAAAAATACGCTGATAAACCGATCGGAATGAACATCATCGAAGTGAAAAAACCAGAAGTGATTGCTCAAGCAATTGCAGAAACGGTTGCCCTTCAAATCGAACAAAGGATGCCATTTCGTCGAGTAATGAAAGCAGAACTTCGTCGTGCTATGCGCGGTGGAGTAGAAGGAGTGAAAATCCAAATCTCTGGACGTCTCAACGGAGCAGATATGGCACGAACTGAAAAGTATATGGAAGGACGAGTTCCTCTTCATACTCTTCGTGCAAAAATCGATTTTGGATTCAAAGAAGCTCTTACAACTTTCGGTCAAATCGGTGTGAAAGTATGGACTTATACAGGTGACTACTTCCCTACAAAAGAAGAGTCCGATGAAGATAAATACGCTGTAAAACGTAGAACGAGTTAAGAAGTACTAAAGAGAAACAATCATGTTAGCACCTAAACGAGTAAAATTTAGAAAACGCCAAAGAGGGCGCTTAAAAGGTAAGGACGAAAGAGGTTCTTACGTTGCGTTCGGTGAGTATGGTTTAAAAGCCATCTCTTCCGGTCGTATCACAGCGCGACAAATCGAAGCTGCAAGGATTACTATCAACCGCCAAGTGAAACGAGGTGGGAAATTGTGGATCAGGATCTTCCCTCATTTACCAATCACAAAGAAACCTGCCGAAACTCGTATGGGTAAAGGTAAAGGTAACCCTGAATTCTGGATTGCTGAGATCCGTCCAGGCCGTGTTCTTTTTGAGATGGCTGGAATTGATGAAGAAACAGCAAGAAAAGCACTTCACCTAGCAGCGTTTAAACTGCCAGTAGAAACTTCATTTGTTAAGAGGAACGTTCTATGAAAGACGATTTCAAATCACTATCTCCAGAAGATTTGAAGAAAGAAATTCTTTCCTCTTCCGAAGAAGTAAGAAAAGCAAGATTTCAATTTGGTGTGACAAGATCCCTTGAGAACCCAAAACAAATCCGCAATCATAAGAAGAGAATTGCCCAAGCGTTAACTGTACTTCGTGAGAAGGAACTAGCTGCAAAGGGTAAACTCAAACAAATCGCACCGAAAGCTGGTTCAGCTCCTAAAGCTGCTAAAACAAGCAAAGGTAAGAAGAAGTAGGTTATGGAAGATAAAAACTCTAAAAAGTCTTTAACCATTCAAGGTGTAGTTGTGAGCGATGCTATGGATAAAACTGTAGTGATCGAAATCATCACAAGAAAAGTGCACCCACGGTTTAAGAAGATTATGACCAGAACTTCCCGCGTGAAAATTCACGACGAGAAGAACGAGTGTCAGGTTGGTGATCGAGTCATCGCTGTGGAAACAAGACCACTTTCTAAGCAGAAACACCATAAACTTGTAAAGGTAATTGAGAAGGCGAAATTAGTATGATCCAACAAGAAACTATTTTACAAGTAGCCGATAACTCGGGTGTGAAAAAAGTCATGTGCGTTAAAGTGCTTGGCGGTTCCAAAAAACGCTACGCAACGCTTGGTGACGAAATCATCGTCGCTGTGAAAGAAGCACAACCTGCATACGGTCTTCGTGACGGGCAAGGTAAAAAAGTGCATAACAAAGCGGTTCAAAGAGCAGTTGTTGTGAGAACGAAAAAAGAAGTTCGTCGTCCAGACGGAACTTACATTCGTTTCGATGACAATGCCGTTGCCATCATTGATGACAAAGGGAATCCAAAAGGAACCAGGATCTTCGGACCTGTTGCCCGTGAACTTCGCGATAAAAAATACATGAAAATTATATCTCTCGCTCCGGAGGTTCTCTAGAATGGCAGCTAAATTAGCATATAGAGGCTCCGAGCCCACTAAATTCAAAAAAACGAAAATCAAAAAGGACGATGAAGTTCTTGTGATTTCCGGTAAAGAAAAAGGAAAAAAGGGGAAAGTTCTCGCTGTGGATAAACGCAAAGACCGCGTTTATATCGAAGGTGTGAACAAAAGAAAAAGATTCGTACGCCCAACGCAAGAGAACCCTCAAGGTGGAGCGATCGAAATCGAATTCCCAATCCATATTTCCAATGTGATGTTTCACGACGCAAAAGCAGAGAACAAAGCGAAGCCAAAGAAGAAAATTAAGGCTGTACGTTTGGGCTTTGCCAAGAAGGATGGTAAATCCGTACGAGTGACTCGACCTGAAGGGAAAGAAGTATAGTTATGGTACCTAGGCTTAAATCAAAATACGAGAAGGAAATTCGTCCTACACTCCAAAAGTCACTCGGCTTTCAAAGTGTCATGCGAGTTCCCAAACTAGAAAAAATCGTGATCAACGTTGGTATGGGAGAAGCTCACACCAACCCAAAAGCGATGGAAGCTTGTTTGGTAGAAATTGGCCAAATCACAGGCCAAAGACCGGTGAAAACATTCGCTAAGAAATCCATTGCGGGTTTCAAAGTGAGAGAGGGGATGGTGCTTGGTTGCAAAGTTACCCTTCGTGGTCATCATATGTATGAGTTTCTTGACAGATTCATTAACGTGGCTCTTCCACGGGTTCGTGACTTTCGCGGAGTTAATCCAAAAGGTTTCGATGGTCGAGGAAACTACAACCTGTCTGTAAAAGAACAGATCATCTTCCCTGAGATTCATTTTGATAAAATCAATACTATCTACGGGATCAATATCACTTTTGTAACGAACACGGAAGTGGACAAAGAAGCGTTCGAATTATTCCAAGCCTTCGGTATGCCTTACCGAACGGCAGGTAAGTAGGAGATTTATCATGGCGAAAAAATCAATGATGGAACGCCACGCCAAAGAGCAAAAATTCAAAGTGAGAGAGTACAATCGTTGCCCTCTTTGTGGTCGATCACGCGCTTATTTGCGCCGCTTTGATATGTGTCGTCTTTGCTTCCGGGACCTTGCTAGCAAGGCTCAGATCCCCGGTGTGAAAAAGTCTTCCTGGTAATTAGGTTAAGGTAAGTATGAGTCTTTCAGATCCAATCGCAGATATGCTAACAAGAATCAGAAACGCACAACAAGCAAAACATGAGCTTTGTGTGATTCCTGGTAGCAAAATCAAGAAGTCCATCCTCGATCTTCTTAAAGAAGAAGGTTTTGTAGATGATGTTCAAACAGTAAAAAATGGAAGTTTTGATGACTTCCAAGTGAAATTAAAATACGACACGGAAAAAAAACCGGTAATTCGTATGATCGAGAGAGTTTCTACTCCTGGTCGTCGAGTTTACATCCAATCTGGTGAAATCCGCCCGTTCCGAAATAACATCGGAACTCTCATCCTTTCGACTTCGAAAGGTGTGATGACTGGGAAACGTGCTCGCAAACTCAGAGTAGGAGGGGAAGTTCTCTGTAAGGTATTCTAGAGAACGATAACACCATGTCTCGAGTTGGAAAAAGTATCATCAAATTGCCTGCAAAGGTAGAAGTAAAAGCAGAAGCTGAAGCCCTTACAATCAAAGGGCCTTTAGGGGAATTAAAAACTCCGCTTTACGAAGGTGTCAGCGCCAATGTGGAAAACGGCGAACTAGTTTTCACTCGTAAGAGTGAAGACCAAAAGACTGTGGCATTACACGGTCTAGTTCGTTCCCTAGCAATGAACTGCGTAAAAGGTGTGACAACTGGTTGGGAAAAAAACCTAGAAATTACTGGGGTTGGTTACCGTGCTCAAAAACGCGGTAAAGACCTTGTGATGGCTCTTGGATATTCTCACGAAGTGGTTTTCCCTGAACCTACTGGTATCAAAATCGATGTCGCAGATCAGCTTAAAATCAAAGTATCGGGAATTGACCGACAACTGGTTGGACAAGTTGCGGCTGACATTCGTTCGAAAAGACCTCCTGAACCTTACAAAGGAAAAGGGATCAAATATCAGAACGAATACATCCGTAGAAAGGCCGGAAAAACCGGTAAGAAGTAGAACGTCATGATCAATAAGACAGCTAAAAATATCAAAAGATTGAGAAGAGCGGAACGAGTTAGATACAAACTCCGTTCGACCTCGGAAAGACCTCGGTTGGTTTTTAATAAAACAAATCGTTACCTCACCGCACAAATCATTGATGATGCGAAGGGTGTAACTCTTGTTTATGCAACCACTTTAGAGAAAAATTTTCCGAAACATGAAAATTCTAAGAAGAGTAAATCGGCTGCAACCGAACTCGGTAAAGTAGTCGCTGAAAAAGCGAAAAAAGCAGGAGTTTCCCAAGTGGTTCTCGACAGATCTGGAATGGTTTACCATGGCAAGATCGCTGCTTTTGCTGATTCTGCCCGCGAAGGTGGATTGGAGTTCTAAATGATGTTAGAAGAAGAAACAAAAGAGTTTACTGAGAAGGTCGTAAAAATCGACCGAGTTGCCAAAGTAGTGAAAGGGGGACGTCGTTTCTCCTTTAACGCACTTTCTGTAGTTGGCGACTCTAAAGGAAAAGTAGGAATCGGATTTGGAAAAGCAAATGAAGTTCCAGATGCCATCCGAAAGTCCATTGAATCGGCAAAAAAGAATTTAAAATCCATTCACTATATCGGTCATACCGTTCCTCACGATGTTGTGGGACAGTTCAAATCCGCTCGAGTGATCTTGAAACCAGCTTCTCCGGGAACGGGGATTATCGCTGGTGCTTCTGTTCGTTCCGTTTTGGAAAGAGCAGGGATTCAAGATGTTTTGACAAAGTCATGGGGATCTTCAAACCCTATGAACATTGTGAAGGCGACTATGGATGCATTACAACAGTTGGAAACACCGTCAATGGCGGTAAAACGACGTGGTGTTAGCCTCAAACACTTGTTTGGGCAAGATCTATAAAAGGTAACTGACTATGGAAGAAGTGATCGTAACGCAAGAAAGAAGTTCTATTGGTATCATTCCGGTACACAAAAAAACTCTGATTGCACTCGGCCTTAAAAAGAAAGGTCAATCCAAAAAACACAAAATGACTCCCCAATTGAAAGGGATGTTACGACAAGTAGGTTACTTGTTGAAAGTGGAAAAGGTATAATTGTATGGCGCAAGATAGAATTGAACAAGGTCGTGGATTCGGGGCAAAACGCCCGAAAAAATCCACATCCCTCGGCAACAAAAACTTGGTTCCCGTTCCAGAAGGTGCAAAAACCTCTCCGAAACGTGTGGGCCAAGGTCCTGGATCCGGAATGGGAAAAACTTCCACTCGAGGTTCCAAAGGACAAAGAGCTCGTGCAGCTTCGATGAGACGTGGATTCGAAGGGGGACAGCTTCCTCTTCACAGACGTTTGCCAAAACGTGGTTTTACCAATATTTTTTCTGTAGAGTTCCAACCAGTCAACTTGATCTCTTTATCAAAAGCAGGTCTTTCTGGGGAAGTCACTCCTGCGATTCTCAAAGCCAAGTCTTTGATTAAGTCTGAAGTAGGACCAATTAAACTTCTCGGAACTGGAGAAGTGACGGCTGCCATCACCATTACGGTAGATGCTTTTTCTGCCTCTGCAAAAGAGAAAATTGAAAAAGCGGGTGGAAAAGTCATCATTAGAGAAAAGAAAAAAGAAGAGAAAAAAAACTAGATAACCTATGTTTCAAACCATCGCTAACATCTTTCGAATCCCGGAATTAAGATCTAAAATCCTATTTACGATCGGTATGTTGTTACTTTTTAGAATGGGAACTCACGTGACCATTCCTGGTATCAATAGTTTGATTGTGACGGGCATTACTGCCGATCCGAGTGAAGGTTTCCTCGGAATGGTAGATTTGTTTGCAGGTGGTGCTCTTTTAAAATTTTCTATTTTTGCTCTAGGGATTATGCCCTATATTTCTTCTTCCATCATCATGCAACTTGTTATGGTTCTCATTCCAAGTTTGCAAAAAATGCAAAAAGAAGGAGAAGAGGGTAGAAAAAAGATCCAACAGTACACTAAGTACGGAACTCTCATCCTTTGTGCAATCCAATCGCTTGCTGTGATCCAACTTGCTAATTCTTGGTCTACTGGATCGGGAACAGCACAAGCGAAATACCCAGGGCTTATCAACCCATCTGTAGAAGGTTACTTTTTACCGATTGCGATGCTCTCCATCACTACGGGAACAGTTCTTCTCATTTGGCTCGGGGAACAGATCACGGAACGTGGGATTGGAAACGGGATTTCTCTTATTATTTTTGCAGGGATTATTGGCCGTATGCCAGAAGCACTCATTGCGATGTTTACTTCTGATACTTCTGATGCTCTCAGTATCCTGATTCTTATCATCATATTTATTGTTCTCATTGCCTTAACGGTGATTTTGACCCAAGGGGTTCGTCGAGTTCCGTTGAATTACGGAAAACAAATGGTGGGAAGAAAGATGGTTCAGGCTCGTAGCCAATCCATTCCATTTAAAGTGAACAGTGCCAACGTAATGCCAATTATCTTTGCATCTTCACTCATCCTTTTTCCACAAACAATTGTTCAGTGGTTATCCTCTAAGGGTGGTCAGTGGGCAGGTTGGGCAGTGATTATGGACTATTTCAATCCATTTTCACAAATTTGGTACCATGCCCTTTTTTACTATGTGATTTATACATCTCTTATCATTTTCTTTGCATATTTTTATACGGCGATTCAGTTCAACCCACAAGAGTTGGCAGATAACCTAAAAAAATACGGCGGGTTTATCCCGGGCGTTCGCCCAGGTAGCCAAACAAAAGATATGATTGAGAAAATCTTGAATCGAATCACCCTTCCGGGTGCTCTTTTCCTTGCTGGTCTTGCTCTTGCTCCGTATCTTATCATCAAGTTCTTAAACCTCGGTTCTAACACCGGTGGTGGAACTTTGGTGTATACTTTCGGAGGAACTTCACTTCTCATTATGGTGGGTGTGGCACTCGAAACTTTGAAACAAATCGAAGCCCAACTCCTGATGAGAAATTACGAAGGGTTCATGAAGAAGACGAAAATCAAGGGAAGAGTGTAACGAATGAAGAGACTCATTTTTATGGGGCCCCCAGGTGCTGGAAAAGGGACCCAAGCTGACATCATCAAAGAGAAATACCAAATTCCACAGATCTCAACCGGAGATATTCTCCGTGCTGCCGTGAAAAACGGAACCCCTATGGGTGTAGAAGCAAAAAAATATATGGACGCTGGAGACCTTGTTCCAGATGCTGTCGTTATAGGCATAATTCGCGACCGATTGGTCGAATCTGATTGTGCGAATGGATTCATTCTGGATGGATTTCCTAGGACGGTGGAGCAAGCAAAGGCTCTCTCGGAAATCCTCAAAGAGCTCCGCATGGAGCTCGACTCCGTTGTCAACCTAGACGTTCCTGACGAAGAACTCGTCAAACGGTTGCTAGGTAGAGCGATCAAAGAAGGACGCTCGGATGACAACGAAGAGACCATCAAAAACCGTCTGCATACTTACAACACAAAGACGTTGCCCCTAATAGACTTTTATAAAGGCTCTGGGATCCTTCGGCAAATCAATGGGTTGGGAAGTATGGAAGAAATCACTAACACTATTTTAAAATCGATCTAGTAGGAGATAGACCCTGGCTAAGGAAGAAGCAATCACGATTGACGGAACCGTTCTAGAACCGTTACCAAATGCAATGTTCCGAGTGGAACTAGAAAATGGTCACAAAGTTTTAGCACATATTTCAGGAAAGATGCGTATGCATTACATTCGTATTTTACCTGGAGATAAAGTCACTGTGGAACTTTCTCCTTATGACTTAACCAAGGGCCGTATTACCTACAGAAAGAAATAGGAACTATAATGAAAGTTAGAGCATCAGTTAAAAAAATCTGTCCTGAATGCAAAGTCATTCGCAGAAAAGGTGTAATCCGAGTGATTTGCACGAACCCAAAACACAAACAAAGGCAAAGATAGAAAGATATGGCACGTATCGCGGGTGTTGATTTACCATCAAACAAAAGAATAGTGATCGGTCTTACATACGTATTTGGTATTGGTAAGACTTCCTCTCAAAATATCCTGAAAAAAGCAGGAATTGACGAATCTATCCGGGTGAAGGACCTTTCGGACGAACAAGAAGCCGCGATCCGAAGAGTTATAGAAGAATCATACCAGGTAGAAGGGGATCTTCGTTCAGAAGTCAACCTAAACATCAAACGATTGATGGACGTAGGTTGTTACCGAGGTTTCCGTCATAGACGTGGACTTCCAGTCAACGGACAAAGAACAAGAACCAACGCAAGAACCCGTAAGGGAGTCAAGAAGACTGTAGCCAATAAGAAAAAGGCTACTAAGTAGAGGACTAATCCATGGCTGAAAAAGACGCAAAGAATAAAAAAGATACCAAAAAGGTTAAGAAAAAAGAAAAGAAAAACGTTCCACGGGGTAAGGTTTATATCCAAGCATCGTTTAACAATACAATTGTATCCATTACGGATATGGCTGGAAACGTTCTTTCTTGGTCCTCTTCTGGAATGATGGGTTTTCGTGGATCCAAAAAGTCCACTCCGTACGCAGCGCAAGTTGCTGCTACGAATGCCGCAGAGAAAGCAATTGAAGCAGCTGGTCTATCTGAAGTGGATGTAATGGTTTCTGGTCCTGGAATTGGACGTGAATCTGCCATTCGTTCTTTGACCACAAAAGGCATTGCAATCAAACTTATTAAAGACGTAACTCCGCTCCCTCACAATGGGTGCCGACCACGAAAAAGAAGAAGGGTGTAGGAATTAGATATGGCACGTTACCGAGGTCCAGTTGTTAAATTGATGAGAAGAGAGGGTCTTAACCTCTTTCTCAAAAATAGTCATACTTTACATAAAGAAAAATCTTCCCTAGAAAAGAGAAAGTACCCACCAGGTCTTCCTCCTAAGAAAAAAGGGAAGGTAACAGAATACGGTGCACAGCTACGTGAAAAACAAAAAGTAAAACGCGCTTATGGTGTTTTAGAAAAACAATTCCGTAGATACTTTGAAGAAGCATCTCATACTCCAGGCATTCCTGGTGAAAACTTACTCCAATTCCTTGAAAGAAGATTGGATAACGTTCTTTACCGTATGGGTTTTGCTGTGACTAGAAGACAAGCTCGTAACTTTGTAGCACATAGACATGTTCTTGTGAATGGTCACAGAGTGGATATTTGTTCTTATCGTGTGAATGTTGGTGATAAAATCGAAATTCGTGAGAAGTTCCAAAAATCTACGTTTATCGAAGAAAATATCAAACTTGCCCAAGCAATCAATCGTACTGCTTCCTGGGTCAGTGTGGATTATGCCAAGTTTTCTGGCGAAGTGACTTCACTTCCAACTAGAGAGCATATTGATATTCCTGTGAAAGAACAGGTAATCGTAGAGTTGTACTCGAAGTAAGAATTTAGAGAAGAAGGATACGACATTGTCTCCAAAGAATTTATTAAAAGGTTTTAAAAGACCCAAAAAAATCGAATTCACTACCGATGTGAATACACCAAACTACGGTAAGTTTGTTGCAGAACCTTTCGAAAGAGGAATTGGTACTACGATCGGTAACTCCCTTCGTCGTACGCTCATGTCTTCTATCGAAGGAGCGGCAATTTCCGCGATTCGAATTGAAGGAGTCTCACATGAGTTCTCTTACATTGAAGGTGTAGCAGAAGATGTCACTCGTATCATACTTAACTTAAAACAAGTTCGAATCAAATACGAGCCTGAAGACAAAGAAGCAAGCAAAGTAATCCACTTAGAACTAAAAGGTGCTGGTTACTTCCGTGCGGCTGACTTGGCAGTAGACTCTTCCATTGAAATCATGAACCCAGATCTTCATATTGCGACTCTCAATGAGGATGCCAATTTGATTATGGATTTGGAAATCCAAAGAGGACGTGGTTACGTTCCTGCGGAAGACAAAAAGAAAGACATCGAAGTGCTTGGAACAATTCCAATTGATTCAATCTTTTCTCCTATCCAAAAAGTATTGTTTGAAGTATCGGAAACGCGCGTTGCACAACGTTCTGATTACGAAAAATTAACTATGGAAGTTTGGACTGACGGTTCTGTTTCTCCAGAAGATGCAGTGGCTCAAGCAGCAAAAATTCTAAAAGACCACCTAACTGTTTTCATTAACTTTGAAGAAGAAATTGAAGAAGAAGAAGAAGAGTTAGATGAAGCTGACGAAAAACTAAAAGCAGCTTTATCAAAACATGTAGAAGAATTGGAACTATCAGTTCGTTCGACTAACGTTCTTCGTAGTTTGGAAATTGACTTCATTGGTGAACTCGTTAAGAGATCAGAAGACGAAATGACTAAATCAAAACATTTCAGCGAACAAAGTTTGCAAGAGTTGAAAGCAAAACTTTCCTCTATGGGACTTTCTTTCGGTATGAGAGATTTTTAAGATGAATAAACGTAATAAAGTTAAACAACTCAATAGATCCGCAGATCATAGAAAAGCTATGATCCAAAATATGGTAATCTCTTTACTTCGCCACGAAAGAATTGAATCTTCTGTTGCGAAGTTGAAGGTGGCTCGTTCTTACGCAGAACGAATCATTACTAGAGCAAAACGCAATTTGGATGCGAACCTAGCAAATCTTGACGAACAAAAGAAAAATGCAGCAATCCTGCATAACACACGATATCTTTATAGCCACCTTGGTGACCAAGAAATCGTAAACAAACTTTTGAAAGACTTAGCAAATCGTTATGCAGAAAGAGTGGGTGGATACACAAGAATCATTCGTTTGGTAAACCGTCCTTCTGACAACACAGCGATGGGAATTTTGGAACTTGTGGATCGCAAAACTCAAGATGAGTTAAAAGCGGAAACAAAAGCAAAACGCGAAGAAAAAAAGCCCGCTAAAAAAGAAGAAAAACCTAAAAAAGCCAAAAAAGAAAAAGCAGCTGCCAAGTAAGCAGAACCTTTTCTCCAATTTGAATAAAGAAGCCTACTCGAATATGAGTGGGCTTTTTTTTTATTGCATTCGTTTTGGTTTCCGATTAAATTCTACATTCCAAACATGCTCCCTTCCTTATCCACATCCGATTCCATTTGGCATACCGCCTTTAGTGCAAGTCCTATCGGGATGGCACTTACCGATATGCAGACTGGCCTTTACGTTGATGCCAATGATGTTTATTGTACTTGGCTTGGAAGGACAAGAGAGGAGGTCATTGGGAAATCCACTTTGGATTTAGGGATATATTCAAATGTCAATGACAGAGAATATATTTTGGCCGGATTAAAAAGAGATGGGTATGTATTGAATTTAGAAGTGCCACTCGTTGCAAAAACGGGGGCAACTGTCACCATCCTCTTTAGTGGTCGAATCGTTGAGAATGGAAAGTATCTTCTTTCAGCAGGACAAAATATCACTGCTCTTAAAGAAAAGGAATATCTTGCCGCAGTTTTGCAAAGTGAGTTGGTCATTAGCAAAGAACTATTTGAAAGTGTATTTCGACTAAACCCAGCAGCTGTTAGTTTATCGAATGCTGAAACAGGTCGATACGATGATGTGAATGAAGCATACTGCCGCTTGATTGGATTTTCTAGAGAGGAAATTGTCGGAAAAACTTCTCATGAATTGAATATTTGGATCACAAAGCTCGACCGGGCCAGGCTTTTAGAAGAAGTTCAAAAAAAAGGTTGGAGCACTGGGATGGAGGCGAGCATTCGAATGAAATCGGGTGAGATTCGCCATGTGGTTTCAGGAAATACAATTCTCAATAACCATGGGAAACCGGCTTTGCTTGCAATACTTATTGATATTACTGAATCCAAACAGAATAAAGAAGCTTTAGAGTTTGCGGTCAAAGAAAGAACAAAAGAACTGAATCGCATTTTAGAAGATTTACAAAAAACACAAGATCAATTGATTCTCTCTGAAAAAATGGCCACCTTGGGTCAGTTAGTCGCAAGTGTTGCACATGAAATTAATAATCCACTTGCAGCCATTTCCGCCTTTAGCGAACAGATTCACAACCGAATGGGAAATTTTGGAACAAGATTGTTTCAAATCAAAGAATGTTTCTCTAAGTATTCAGAAAAAGAAATCAATGAAATCATTTCCTGGGTCATTGAATTATTTACGATCAAACCGAAAACGTATGTATTTGCCGAATCCAGAAAAGCCAAAAAAAAATTGGAAGCTACCTTTCTTGATTTAGGGATTGAGACTGCGTATGATTTAGCGGATAGAATCGTTGATTTGGGAGTCTCCGATTTTATTTTAGAAAATCAAAATTTATTATCTCATTTTAAATCTTCCCCCTTACTAGAGTTAGTTTTGTCTGAATTAAATACGCTTAGAAGTGTAGAATCAATTCGACTTGCAGTCGAAAGAACTTCGAAAATTGTTTATAGTTTAAAAAATTATGGGCGTTTTGATCGTAACGAAGCCAAATCGGATATTAACTTAGTCGATACAATCGAAACGGTCCTGACACTGTACCAGAATAAAATGAAAACAGGAGTTGAATGCATTCGTTTGTACAATGCTAATCCTGTTTTAGCAGGTTATCCAGACGAACTCATCCAGATTTGGACAAACCTCATCTACAATGCTTTGCAGGCCATGGCGTTTAAGGGGATTCTTACCATCCAAGTAGACGAACTGGAAAATGAAATCATTGTGAGAGTTAGGGACAATGGACCAGGAATTCCTCCAACCATTCAGAAACGAATCTTTGAACCTTTTTACACGACAAAGGAAAAAGGAGAAGGAACGGGACTCGGTCTTGGGATTGTAAAACAGTCTGTGGAAGAAAGGCACCGTGGCCGGATTCAGTTCCACTCGGAACCCGGTCACACGGAATTTCAAGTTTACCTTCCTAAATCTTAGCGAGCCAGTTGCATTTGTAATTTCTCCGCCACCAAATCAAAATTCTCATTCTGGATTACCGTTCGGTAGGCAGAGGTAACAATGGGATGTCTTTTTTCATCCAATTGGATCAGGTTTGGTAAAACTTTGAGTCCATAAAAACCATTGGTGATTTTTTCTGGTCTTGTTCCATAGGCTAGGTCGTATCCATACTTTCTATCTCTTGTGTCGGATCCAAAACAAGCCAACATAAAATCTGTCATACCAGAAAGTCCATTGAATGTGGTTGGATCCCCACCAAGTAATACTCCAATGGAAACCATTTCATTAAAAAATCGATTACTTAAATGAAACAAAGTATTGTCTACATTCCCACCTAATTCTCGTTTGAAATATCCTTCAACAAGCCCCATAGCAAGCGCATAAACAGTTTTTAAAGCCCCACCAAGTTGTACACCTTTTGTATCCCTCGAATTGATCGCGGTTCTTGTAAAAACATAATTGTTTGTTAAAAGTTCTTTGAGTTTCGGAATGAGAGAGTCTTCGAAGGCTGAAATTTCAAATCCAGAAATTTTTCTTTCCATGATTTGGTCTGGGTAACAAGCACCAGAAACAACCGCTAGGCGGTCTCTTTCAATCAGTAACAATTCGTGTAAATCTTCTAAAATTAGACCTTTTTTTGATCCAGTGAAACCTTTGATGACGTTTACCATTGGCGATTTGTTTTTTTGCAAATGGGTTCTAATTTTAGAGTAAATTCCATCAAATTCCCATGGATTTGTACCTTGGATGAAGAGAGTGGCAGATTCTAAAACTTCTGGTTTATCCGAAAATTCGATATTTGGTGGGAGTTTGTAAATAGGATAATGAACTACATCGCGTTTTTCTTCATTACTTTGTTTTACCATTTCTGAATCAGGGCTGTAGATGGTGACTTTTACGTTTTTGTTTGCCATTACACATGCAAAAGCCACTGACATATTGGATGATCCAATGATGACAACATGTTCCTCTGGTTTTTTCGGGATTGAAATGAGTTGGTTGGTTTCTCTGACATCACCTTTATAAAGGTTACGATAGGTTCCGTGTTTGTGTTTGTTTAAGTTGCTGCCAACAAGAAGTGCAAGGTTATCAATGATAAACTGTTTTTTATCGCCCGTTCCAGGAAAGGAAATCTGTTCTATATGAGGTGGAAAGGATTCCATTTCTCTTTTTGTAAGTTCCCCAACAAGCACTGGTTTGCCGATGACAAGTTTTCCGACCGCTTGGTTAAATAGTAATCCTTCTATCGGGAGAATTTTTTCTGTTCCTTCTAGTGAGATTGGGAGGATGACTTTGTTTGCAACATAATGGTACACAGTGTCCACAAATGGCATAAGCCTTCCATCGCGAGACCTAGTTCCTTCCGGAAAAATGGAAATGACCTTTCCATCAGATTGGAGTTTCTGAGAATTCCGAAAGGCTCGCATATTGATTTTGGTCATCACATCCGAAAGAGAAGGGTTGTCGGCCATATCCTTTTTGGAACAAACTAGAAGGGTTCCAAACATATAGAGACCGAGGCGAGTGAAGTCTGGTTCGAAAGCAAGTCTCCCCGCAATAAAGACGAGTGACTCCGCAATTTTTCTTCCTTCTGGTCCTGAATTGTAAAGCAAAGTAAAAATGGCAGGCGCATCCAAATGGCTTAAATGATTGGAGATTAAGGTAACAGGGTATTTGCCAATGATCCCATCCAAAAGTTTTAGGTTTTCTGTTCCTTCCACCTTGAATTTATTCATGATGGGATCGAGAAATTTCAACATAAAGTCGCGAGGTTCAGGACGGATGTCTGTATACACTCCGATTTCTTCCAATCGTTCTGGTTCTTGGAAGATATCCATGACCTTTGGTTTTGGAGTGCTTTGTGAAAGAACTAAAAACTCTTCTAAAATGGACTTTGCTTCAGACTCGGTAAGACCTGATTTTACAAATAGGTGGATGTTCTCAAAAAATTCTTTATGCCAGCGTCCCAAAGTGGCTTCTTTTTCTGTCATGTATGCCTCTAAACCGACATTAAATTACTGAAAACTTTCGATTTGTCTATTCGATTTTTACAATTGATTGCGTAAATCCAGGATTTCTCTAAACTGACTTCTTGGGTGATCGAGATCCCGGTATGAATCAAAAAAACAAATCAATTTCCTCGGAACAAAAGTGGATTCCGGATGGATTTCATTTTTTAGGCCCCGAAGAAAGCAAAAACCGGCGGATTTTACTACAATCATTTTCAGAGCTCTTTGAGAAAGAAGGGTATTCTGAAATTAGCCTTCCTTCTTTTGACTATTCGAATTCTTTTCGCTCTCATTTGGATCATGGGTTAGAGAGTTTACTTGTGACAAAAGACTGGGATGGCAATGAACTTTCTCCTGGTGTGGATTTAACACTCCAAGTTGTGAAAGGAATGGCAGCTCGTTCCCATTGGGAAGAGAATCAAAATGTATTTTACTTTGCACGTAAGATTCGTGACCACAAAAAACGCAATGCGTCAAGGCGAGAAATTCTACAAATTGGTGTGGAGTCATTGGGAAAAAGCGATGCAAACCACATCCTATCCCAAATTCAAATTTTGAATCGGCTTTGGAAAAGTTCAGTTCCGAATGTTTCTTTTACCATTGTTTTTGGACACTCATCTTTTTTTCGTTCTGTTTTAGAAATTCTAGGTTGGAGTGAAGAACAAACAAACGTTCTGCGCCAACTTTTATATACGAAAAACTTACCTGAGTTAGTTTCTCTTGCCGCAAGAGAAAACACATCGGAAGTCCATATGCAGATGATCCAGTTGTTACTGCGTCCAATTCCCGTAATTGAGATGCCAAGGTTTCAGGATTCATTACAAAAGATCTTATCACCCAAAGAATGGGATACGCTGAAAGTGGATTTGGAATCCATCACAAGTTTTTTTGCTGAGTGGTCGAAAGTTCTCGGAGAGATTCCTTGTATTTGGGATCCTTCCCTTGTGAGAGATTTATCCTACTATACTGGGTTTATGTTTCAGGGTTATGTGGAAGGGGATCCTGAACCGGTTTTTGCCGGTGGAGTTTATAACGAATTGTATGAAAGTTTTACGGGAATCAAGAAGAATGCCTGCGGTTTTGCCCTGCACCTTGATTCCATTGAAGAAATTGTAAATAAGGTAAAATGAGGGAATTATGCCTGCAAATTTAGTTGTCGGAGCACAATGGGGTGATGAAGGAAAGGCAAAGGTAATCGATTATCTTTCCAAAGATACAGATATCATTGTAAGATACCAAGGTGGTGCGAATGCCGGTCATACGGTTGTGGTGGGTGGAAAAAAATACATTTTCCATTTGGTTCCATCTGGAATCATTTATGACAATACCACTTGTGTGATTGGAAACGGAGTGGTATTGGATCCGGAGTACTTTTTAAAAGAGTGCGCAGATTTAGAATCACACGGATTCAAAGTTAAAGATAAAGTTCTCATCAGTGATTCCTGTCACATCCTTCTTCCTTATCATCGATTGATCGATGAAGCAAGAGAGGCCGGTTCTTCACCTGAAAGAAAAATTGGAACCACAAAAAAAGGGATTGGGATGTGTTATGCGGACAAAATGCTTCGTAACGGAGTCCGTGCCGGAGACCTTTTAGATAAAGACCTTCTCAAACGAAAACTAACCCATATCCTCGAAGTGAAAAACCAAGAGCTTGTAAAATACTACGACTTGGAACCTGTCAACATCACAGAAATGTATGATTTCCTTTTGGACTTCGCTGACAAAATGGGAAAAAACATTGTGAACACAGTGTACTACCTCAATTCAGAACTCCAAAAAGGAAAACGTGTCCTTCTGGAAGGGGCACAAGGAACAGGACTTGATATCGACTTTGGAACCTATCCTTATGTGACTAGCTCCAATCCTACCACAGGTGGTGCATTGGCTGGATCAGGTGTGAGTTTCAGATACCTACAAGATGTGATTGGGATCACTAAAGCCTATGCCACAAGAGTAGGAGAGGGTCCGTTCCCATCTGAAATTTTAGGGGAAGCAGGGGATGTATTGCGCAAGTTAGGTGGAGAGTATGGTTCTACTACCGGAAGACCTAGACGATGTGGTTGGTTTGATGTACAAATGATCAAACATGCAGTAACTGTGAACGGAATCAATTCTCTCGTATTAACGAAAATAGATGTTCTTAGCCATTACGATTCGATTCCTGTTGTTGTCGGATACGAATACAAAGGCAAAAAATTAGACTTTTTTCCATCACAAGGACTCGAGGACGTCAAACCGTTGTTTGCTGAGTTCAAAGGATGGAAGGATGATATCTCAGGAATCAATACATTCTCTAAGTTACCAACACTTTGCCAGTCGTACATTAAGTCCTTACAAGACCTAGTGAATACAAAGATTGGAATTGTTTCCACAGGACCTGATCGCGAACACACGATCATCATGGACTAAAAAAAATCGAGAGCTCTTGATCTTTTTTTTAAGTAGTTGTTGACCGAGAAAGGTGGTTCGATATTCTTGGCTACAGAACGAGTCGTTAGCTCAGCTGGTAGAGCAATTCCCTTTTAAGGAATGGGTCCGGGGTTCGAATCCCCGACGACTCAAAGTAGAGTTCCTGTAACTCGCAAGTCACGTTCTTAAAAACGGTGCCATCGTCTAATGGTTAGGACACAAGGTTTTCATCCTTGCAATCGGGGTTCAATTCCCCGTGGCACTACCAAATACCAAACAAACTTCCTTCAAATAACAGGCTTCACAAACATCCTTTTGGTATTTTGCTGTGCACTTTTCAATAATTCCCACTCTAGTCAAATAGAAGTCGTATAACAAAGGATCTGCGGGATTTATCTTTTTAAAAAATTCTTTAATCAGGTATGCTTCTTTGGCACCGAAACTTTTCCGGTCTGTAATTCCTAAAATTTGAATTAATTTTTGAATATGGACATCCAAAGGGAAGGGGATTTGGTTTGGTTGTATGTTTTGGTAAAGACCGAAGTCTGGATAAGAATTTCTGACCATCCAACGTAAAAAAAGGGATAAACGTTTTTTTGGAGATTTTGCTTCCGGTTTTCCAATTAAAAATTGAAGGCCGTAAGAAAGTTTCCTTTTTCCCAGAGTGATTTTTAGTTCTTCCTCCCAAAAACTTTGGAATAAAGAAATCGAACTTTCTCCAACAAATTCACCTTGGCCGTTGGCTAGTTTGGATTCAAAGAGAGGGGATTTGGCAGCCAATCCTTGCAGAACACGAGCAAACGTTTGGAAAAAGATTTGGTTGTCAGTTTTTGTTTGAAACCGGTAGACCTTTAAATTTTTTAGAAACGTGGAAAAGGTATTATCCGCTTTTTGTAAAGTTTGGTAAGGAGAAGGGCCTAGGTCCAAAAAGACTGGTTTTAAAAAACCTTGGATACTTCTGACATTGCCGTAAGCATACAAACAAGAAATCAAAGAAACCACTTCTATATCAAGTGGGTCCTTATATCTTTTGGGAAAACATATGGGATCAGAATCTAAATAGTGAAGGTGTTCGTATTTTTTTCTTAAATCTTCTAACTTAGAATGGAGAAGGTCAAAATCAATCTGCATTCTTCATTGCAATATAAGTTCTTGAGGTTAGTTTTCTTCCGATTTTTTCTTCCATAAATCGACTAGCAGAAATAAGGGAATCCAATTGGATTCCAGTTGTATATCCTTCTCTATGTAAAAAATAAACAAGGTCTTCGGTGGCAACATTTCCAGCAGCTCCCTTAGCATAAGGACATCCGCCAAGTCCTCCAGCTGAACTATCAAAACTACGAAGTCCCATACTGAGCGCTTGTTTCGTGTTTGCGATGGCCATTCCATAGGTGTCATGGAAATGACCTGCAAGTTTATTTTTAGGGATTTTTTTCAAAAGAACTTCCAAAAGAGATTCTACTTCCGAAGGGACAGCGACTCCAATCGTTTCTCCGAGAGAAATTTCGTATACTCCAGCATCTAGCAGTCGTTCAGCGACTTCTAACGTTTTTTCTGGTTTTATTTTTCCTTCATAGGGGCATGCAATGACGGTGGAGATATATCCTCTTACTTTGATTCCATCCGATTTTGCTTGGGAGAAGATGGGTTTAAAAAAATCCAAACTTTCTTCAATCGTCATATTGATATTTTTTTTGGTAAAGGTTTCGGAAGTGGCAGTAAAAACTGCTACCTCGGAAAAACCAGCCTCCTTTGCTCCTTCATAACCTTTGGCATTGGGTGTGAGTGAGGAAAACTGGACTTGGTTTTGATACTTTGGAAGGATGAGTTTTGCAAGTTCTGATGCATCTCCCATTTGAGGAATTCGATCTTTGCGAACAAAGGAAGTGAGTTCTATATGTTTAAATCCGCTTTCTACTAGACGGGATACGAATTCAAATTTATCCTGAGTGGAAAGAATGGTTTTTTCATTTTGCAGTCCATCTCTTGGGCCTACTTCTGTGATTTTAATTTGTTCCAATTCTCCATTCTCCTTCTCATTCAACTTGATGTTAAAAATAAGAAACGCAATGATTTTATGGAGTGAACCCAATGTTTGCTCTTAAAAATGTTTCGGTACATATTGGCGGGCGCAAACTTTTACAGAATATCAATTTAGTAGCAAAGCCAAATCTAATTACGGGCCTCATTGGAAAATCAGGTTCTGGAAAATCGACTTTGTTCCGGTTGGCCCTAGGACTACTCGACGAAACATCTGGATACGAGTGGAGTGGGTCTCTCTATTGGAAAGAAGAGAAATTACCCCAAAGGAAAAATCCCAAACTGCAACCAGTCTTCCAAGACCCACATGGGAGTTTTTCTCATATAGGCACTATGAGAGAATTGTTACTCGAACCAATCCGAATCCAAAATGGAATTTTTTTATCCAAGGAAACCAAAAAAAGAGAATGGACTCGGATTGAAACTTTTTGTGACCGATTTGATTTGCCAAAAGAATTATTAGGAAGGACAAAACAAGAGTTAAGTGGAGGTCAGTTGCAGCGATTTGCAATCCTTCGAGCCTTACTCACTTCTCCAGAATATTTACTTTTGGATGAACCAGTCACTGCCCTTGATGTTCTTGTCCAAAAAAAAATCGCTGAAGAACTAAAACAAATCAACCAAACCGAAAAAATAGGAATGTTTATTGTTTCTCATGATATAGGATTTTTATCCTATATGTGTGATCAGATTTTTGTTTTGGATGGTGGCGAAATTGTAGAATTTGGTCCAACGAATGAGATTCTATCGAACCCAAAATCTTTGTTGTTACAAACCTTAATGGAGGCAAGGAATCATTCGTTTGGGGGGGCCGTTTCTTCTTCTGAATCATCCAATTGAGTTCGTTTTGCTTCGGCAAATTTTTTCGCAATGTCACGTCTTCTTGCAATGACTTTGGAAGAAACTGTGGCAAAAAAGGGATCATTTGTAAAGGTAAGCATCTTTGTATATTCTTCTTCTGCCGTTTCATAATCAGTGACTTTAGAAGCAGTTTCTGCAAAATAATAATGAAATTTTTTATCGTAAGGTTTTGGTTTGCCTTCCGCTGTGGTGAGTGTTGTGCGATTAAAAATTTTATAAGCGATGTGAAAGTTCCCTTTTTCCATTTCGAGTCTTGCAAATCCTAATTTTACATTGGGACTTTCTTCTTCGATTTTTAATGCTTTGTTTAAATAAAGAAGTGCTCTGTTTTTTAAACCAGTGGCCAAATAATGATCAGCCAGACGAATTAAAGCCTCAGTGTCATAGGGATTTTTTTCTACCGCCAGTTTGTAATTCATAATCGCATAATACACTTGGCGTGTGATTTCAGAAAGAATCGCAATGTGGAGGTAGGTTTTAAAATAATCTGGCATTTCTGCTTTGGCATATTCAAATTCAACCAAAGCTTTTTCATATTTCATTTCAAGTGAATACAATCTTCCTAAATTGTATCGGAAAGGAAAAAATTGGGGATCAAAACGAATGCCTGCTTCTAACCGTTTGATCACATCTTGACGAACATTGGGTTTTCCCGAAAATAAAATTTCAAGAGTATCATTATTCCATTTTCCAGAATTGGTGATGGTTTCTTGTTCGTAAGTAAAACTTCCATTTGATTTGGGAGGTTCCCCTTGGAAAAGTTTACCCCTTGCGAGGATAAAGTCGTCTTTGTGGTAAATAAAAGACCCATTGGGAAAATCAGAAGTATCAAATTCTTGGTCTTTGCCCCAGAGGATTTCTGGGTATTCCACGTTTCCAATCAATTTTTGTCCCCAAATCAGAGTGTGGAATAAAAACAGAAGTGCGAGACTAAAGCTACGGAAGAACATGGTGTAGAATGAACCAAACCCTTTTGGAAACAAAAGCGCTTACTATAACTGTCGGCGAAAAGGTCTTACTGAAAGAGATTTATCTTTCTTTTTTTGAGACAGGCCTTGTGGCTGTGCTCGGAGAAAATGGAGCAGGGAAGTCCACTCTCCTCAAAGAAATATACCACCATTCTCTTTCTTCTCCCAAATGGACTTGGAACCAAGGCAAAAAAAAATTGAGTTATCTCGGTCATGAGTTGGGATTTTACTCCTCCTTAAGTTTAGAAGAAAATTTAGAATATTTTGCTAAGTTAGACGGGCGTCCTTTGGACCAATCAAGGAAAAACCATCTTTTAGAATCTTTCCGGTTACAGAAACGGATTTGGGATCCCATTCACACCTTTTCACGTGGAATGAAACAAAAAGCTGCCATCCTTCGGGTTCTACTTTCATCGGCAGAAGTGATTTTGTTTGATGAACCTTACACCGGGTTAGATGCTGATTCCTCAAAAATTCTCAGTGACCTTCTCAATGAAGAATCCAAATCAAAACTGATTTTGGCTGTCCTCCATTCGATTCCCGACGAATTAAAATGTACATCCCAATTACAAATTGAAAAGGGGGGTGCTATTGTTACTCACCTTACTTAAAAAAGAATTTTATCTGATTGGTAGGTCTCTTGGTGGGATCCTTTCTCTTTTTACTTTGAGTGTTTCTGTGGTATTTATTTTTTATACCTCAATTGAAGTAAATGAGATGTTAACGGAAAGAAGTGTACGTGGGATCAAATGGGCCATTATTTTTATCCTTAACTTTGTGATTGTAAGCCAAAGCCTTTGGGAAGAACGAGAATCGATGGGTTGGGAGGCCAGTCTCTCTTTTGTGAGTCCTATTTCCCTTTATTTGGCCAAGTCCTTTGCCATTTGGTTTTGTACCATCCTTGTGAATGGTGCCCTTGTTTTGGTCCTTTCTGTTTTCTTTCAAAACATGAGTATGGATCGGTATTTCGGAGAATGGCTTTTTGCAAACCTTGGCAGTGGGTCACTTGTGTTCCTTGGAGTTTCCCTTGGGCTCATTGCTTTTGAGAGTCGTTTGAAAGAAATTATCATTCCCTTGTTGCAACTTCCGTTTTCCATTCCACTATTTCTTTTTGGGTTGGAAGCGGAACATCGGTATTGGCTGGAACCAGGGTTTTACCTACCTTCCGTGGGACTTCTCTTGTTTTTTATGATTTTTTATGCAACGCTTGGTTCGGTGATGATTGAGATTCTAAGGAATGAGCACTGAGACCTTGTTTTCTCCTAGAATTTCTTTCTATCTTTGAAAATTTGGAATAAAATGGAACGTAAGATTCGGATATTCCACCCTGTTTTCGACATCGGTTTTTATCTCGTTGTGTGCGCCACACTTGTCTTTGCCGTTATCTTTTCGTTAGTGTATCCTAATGTCATTTTGGAACAAGGACTAAGTCACAGGATTTTTTATTTACATGTGCCTGTCGCCTGGGTTGCGTTATATGGCCCAATCCTTTCTTTTGTTTTTTCCCTAATTTTTCTTTTTACCAGAAATTTGCTTTGGGATAGACTTGCCTTTACCGCAAACCAACTTTCCTTTTTATTTGCGGTTGGAGTTTTGTTTTCTGGCCCCATTTGGGCCTATAGCGCCTGGGGAGTTCCTTGGGACAAAACGGATGCTAGGTTACAATCCTTCTTTATTCTTTGTATTTCCTTGGTAAGTTATTTTATTTTCCGTTATTTAGTTCCTGCCAAATCCAAAAAAGCCATTCTTTCTGCTTATCTTTCCGTCCTCTGTGCTGTGAGTGCTGTACTTACCTGGGGTGCCATTCGGTGGATTGAAAATCCAGGAAACCATCCTGGTAGTGTTCTGGGAAAAGGGGGAATGGATTCTGATATGAAACAGAGTATGTGGCTTGGGGTAATTGCCTTCCACTTTCTCTTTCTTTTCCTTTTTCTTGTTTCCAACCGTAGTGAAAAAATCCAAGATATTAGATCCAAACTGAAAGCGGAACTGGATTAAAATATGCCAAAAGAAGAATCCACTCATACCATTCTCATCGTAGATGACGTTCCTGAAAACGTGGAACTTTTGAAATACCTTTTGCAACAAGAAGGTTTTAAAACATACACAGCCTTTTCTGCAGAAGAAGCACGTTTGGTATTGTTAAACACGGCAATCGATACACTCTTGTTAGATGTAAATATGCCGGTCCAAGATGGGTTTTCTTTTTGTAGGGAACTTCGAACGATGGATCAGTTCAAACTCCTTCCGATCCTCTTCATCACTTCGATAGAAAGAGAAGTAGGGTTTCAAGAAGCCATGAAAAATGGTGGCGATGATTTTATTAACAAACCTTTCAATAAAAGGGAACTAGTCGCAAAAATTCATTCTGTCATTCGTTTGAAGGACTTACAGGACGAGTTGTACAGACAAAAAAGTAAATACGAAAAAGAATTACAGACCGCAAGGCGAGTCCAAGACCAACTCATCCCAGAAAAAAGTTTTATCTGGAACGGGATCAAAGCACAGACCTTGTTCCATCCTTACTTACAAATAGGTGGGGACTTTGTTGATTCTTGGATCGAAGAAAAAAAACTCCATATTGTCATTGCTGATTGTTCTGGGCATGGACCGAGTGCTGCCCTCATTGGTGCCATGTTCAAAATGCAATTATTTAACTTAGTGTCTACTATGGATCTTAGAGAACGTGTGGCACATTTAAGAAAAAACATGGAATTAGTGTTACCAGAAGATTATGCGATTACTTTCTGTTATGCGATTCTAAATCAAGACTTAAAACTTTCTTATATCAACGGAGGCCATCCGGCACCCATTGTTTATATGGATGGTGAAACAAAGTTTTTAAAAGGAATGAGTCCCATGATTATGGGAATTAATTTTGCGGCAAATGATGAAGTACAAACTGTACAATTAAAAACAGGGTCAATGTTTTTTATGTATACCGATGGGGCAAGTGAAGCAATGAACCCAAAGTCGGAATATATTACAGAAGAAGGAATGAAGGATATCTTTCATGAATCCGTAAAGTCTGGAAAAGATATTCTACAGTCAGTACAATCGAAAATATTAGAATTTTGTGGAGCGTCCACTCCGAGTGATGATATGGCAATGGTGTGTATACAGTTATGATTCCAACTCCTAGTTATAAAGGAAAAGTAAGGGATGTATATGATTTGGGAGATTCTCTTCTTCTAGTCGCTACAGACCGAATTTCTGCATTTGATGTTGTGTTTGAAGAACCTGTTCCGGACAAAGGAAAAATTCTCACAAGAATTTCTACCGCATGGTTTCGCAATTTCCCAGAAATTCCGAATCATTTGATAACCGATGATGTTTCTAAATTTCCCCCTCCCTTTCAAAATGAGGAATCTCTAAGGGATCGTTCAGTCCTTGTCAAAAAAGCAAAACGAATTGATTTTGAATGTGTAGTGCGTGGGTATTTGACAGGTTCGGCTTGGAAGGAATACAAAACAGATGGGACGATTGCCCATGTTCGTTATCCCCAAGGTCTTTTGGAATCACACCAATTTGAAACACCAATCTTTACACCTGCTCGGAAAAATGATTCCGGTCATGATGAAAATGTAAGTGAATCAACAATGGAAGAAGAAGTCGGTAAGGAACTATTTTCCAAACTGAAAAACCTATCTCTTAAGCTTTACAATGCAGCCCATAAACAAATGGCAAACCAAGGGATCCTTCTTTGTGATACAAAATTTGAATTTGGCCTGGTGAATGGAAATCCCATCTTAATTGATGAAATCCTCACTCCGGATTCTTCGCGGTATTGGGATGCGTCCACCTATGCACTTGGCAAAACCCCTGCCAGTTTTGATAAACAAATTTTACGGAATTGGCTCGAATCCACCGATTGGGACAAAAATCCTCCCGCACCTGCTTTGCCCGAATCCTTGATCCTAGAACTACGTAAAAAATACTTGGAATTGGAAGATAAAATCACGCTATGTTTGTCGCAAAAATAAACGTCACTCTCAAAGAATCGGTCCTTGACCCACAAGGCCAAACCGTTCTCCGCACCCTTCACGACCAAGGGAAAAGTTCTATCTCTGACTTAAGAGTTGGAAAATACATCGAAATGAAAATCGATGCCAAATCTTTTGCTGAGGCTGAGACACTTGCCAAAGAAATTTGTGAATCGGTCTTAGTGAACCAAGTCATTGAAACATACCGGTTGGTTGTGGAGAAAGTATGAAGGTTCGGGTGGTTACCTTTCCTGGTTCCAATTGTGATAAAGATGTAGGGTCGGTTCTTGAATCGGAATTTGGAGCTCAGGTAGACTACACTTGGTACAAGGAATCTTTTTCAGATAAACCTGACTTAGTTGTGCTTCCTGGTGGGTTCTCTTTTGGAGATTATCTACGATGTGGTGCTATGGCGAAGTTTTCGAACGCAATGGAATCCGTAGTCAAATACGCAAACCAAGGCGGAAAGGTATTAGGAGTTTGTAATGGATTCCAAATCCTCACTGAAGCGGGCCTGCTTCCTGGTGCCTTACTTCATAATCGAACTTTAAAATACATTTGTAAAGATGTGGACCTCGTTCCCGTTTCGGAAAATAGGATCGCAAAAGAAATCAAAGGAACACTATCCATTCCGATTGCTCACGGCGAAGGCGCTTATTTTGCTGATGCAGATACTTTAGAACGATTAGAAAAAAATGGACAGGTGGTTTTTCGTTATAAAGAAAATCCGAACGGTTCTTTACATGATATTGCTGGGATTTGTAATGAAGCTGGAAACGTTCTAGGAATGATGCCCCATCCAGAAAGAGCCGTAAATCCATATACGGGAAAGATGGATGGAAAACAAATCTTAGAGGCTCTCTTAAAAAAATAGAAATCTTTTTAACCTTTTCTTGCTTTTTCGTCCAATGGAATTACAAGGGAAGGTATGCGATTTCAAGAAGACTCTATTGATTGTGTGGACTTCATTCTTAAAAAAGATGAAGTATTGACCATCATCTTAGGTGGGGGAAAAGGAACTCGTTTATTACCTCTAACAGAAAAAAGATCCAAACCTGCGGTCAGTTTTGGTGGAAAATACCGACTCATTGACATTCCTATTTCCAATTCACTTAACAGTGGTTTTGAAAAGATCTTTATCCTTACCCAATTTAATTCTTATTCTCTCAATCGCCATATCAACCGAACCTATGCGACAAACAATATCCATCAAAAGAGTTTTGTCGAAATCATTGCCGCTGAACAAACTGTATCCAGCGCCAATTGGTTTGAAGGGACAGCGGATGCCGTAAGAAAAGTCCTTCCCTATATTCGAGAACAAAAACCGAAATATGTCCTCATTCTTTCTGGTGACCAACTTTATAATATGGACCTCTCTGATTTTATGCAGAGCCATTTGATGGATCCAGAAACAGAAATTTCTGTGGCTACCAATGCAATCCCTGAAGACCAAATTTATGGACTTGGGATTGTCAAATCGGGAGTAGGAGGGTTCATCCAAGAGTTCATTGAAAAACCCCAAGAGATCACCCAAGTGGAATCCTGTCGCACAAAACAAGGTAACTTCCTTGCGAATATGGGAATTTATATTTTTAACACATCGACTCTCATTGATGTACTAGAAGATCGCAATATGGCTGACTTTGGAAAAGAAATTTTACCCAAGGCCATCCGAGAAAGAAAAGTGAAGGCTTATACTTACGACGGTTATTGGGAAGACATCGGAACCATCAAAGCTTTTTACGAAGCCAATTTGATGTTAACCGATCATATCCCTAAATTCAATTTATACCTTGAAAAAACACCGATTTATACAAGGGCAAGGGCTCTCCCTCCTTCCAAAATCATCCAAGCAGTCGTGAACCAAGCTCTCATTTCAGAAGGAACCAT
This sequence comes from Leptospira mtsangambouensis, assembly GCF_004770475.1. Classification (NCBI taxonomy): domain Bacteria; kingdom Pseudomonadati; phylum Spirochaetota; class Leptospiria; order Leptospirales; family Leptospiraceae; genus Leptospira; species Leptospira mtsangambouensis. The sequence goes on along the minus strand of NZ_RQHK01000002.1, from coordinate 1,129,386 downwards.
TTTGAACCAATGTGAGGTGCATCGTTCCATCATTGGGGTGCGCCAACTCATTGCCTCTGGAACCAAGATCTATGACTCCATCATTATGGGTCTTGACCATTATGGATACTTTGATCGGAAGTCAGGGAAGATCCCCATTGGGATTGGGCCTAACTGCGAAATACGACGGACAATTGTCGACAAAGACTGTGCCATAGGAGCCAACGTGCGTCTGTTAAACGAACAAAATCTCCAGGAATATGAAGACGAATACATTCGAATTCGAGAAGGAATCATCGTGGTTCCACGCCACACAGCTGTCCCAGATGGGTATTCAATCTAAGGCAATTTGACATATTTGGGTCAAATTTGCGTCATTTTTCCTTGAAGTTGTCTCAAATTTAGGGATTTTGACTTGTCAGTTTTGAACTTAGTTCTAGCCTGGACGAAAGGGAACCATGTTCACAACGGAATCAACGGAAGGAAACCAGTTTTGGAACGAGACATACTTTGTCCCTCATTTCCAACCCATCGTTAATGCGATCAATCGCTCTATTTCAGCTTATGAAGTGCTTGGACGTCAGTTCAATCCAGAGGAAAACACCTACCATTCTTTAGGTGGGCTTTTCCACAATCGGGACCAGGATCCGGTTCCGGTGTACAATATTGACCGCATCCTTAGGGAAAAGGCAGTCCAGACTTTGAAAGAGAGTAATCTTCGGACCAAACTCTTTTTCAATATGATGCCAAACTTTCTTTCAAGGGTCCATCACACTGATCTTTTTGCCGAAAACTTCCATATCATCCAACTCATTGAAAAATACGGAATTGATCGCAACCAAGTTGTGATCGAAATCACGGAAGATGAATTTGATGGATCGATTGATCGTCTGATCCAAATTGTTCAAATTTTTCGAGACTATGGTTTAAAAATTGCGATCGATGATTTGGGAACAGGATTTTCCAATTTGGAACGAATTGGATATTTACACCCTGACATTATGAAAGTCGACATTCGCATCATGCGAGAGAGTCTGAACAAAAATTCCTTCAAACAAGTCCTCGGTGCCATTTCGGAGATGTCTCAAAAACTCGGAAGCCAACTTCTTTTTGAAGGGATTGAAACCGAGGAAGAGGTAAATCTTGCCCTTTCCATGGGTGCCAATCTATTACAAGGTTTCTACTTTTCTACTCCCAATCCACATTTTCTCAACCGCAATACATTCTCTGATAAAATGAAAACAGTACTCGAAAACTTTTCCAGTGTTCGTTCTACGGAATTACGGGAAAAAGGAGTCAGGGAACAGAGGATCATTGACCAACTCCAAGATTTGTTTTATGAACTTTCTGATGTCAAAGAGGATGAATTCTCCTATCGGTTTGGCCAAATCCTAGGCTCTTTGCCAAGAGAGATCCTCAAAGTCTTTGTTTGTGACGGTGAGGGTTACCAAATCACTCCCACTTACGATTTGGATCGTTTGAATGGCGGGTATTTGGAAAGAACCAGACAAATTGGAAACAATTACGCTTGGAAACCCTACTTTTTAAAACACAAAGAAGAGTCGGAGCGGTTTCGCAAAAAATGGGGGGTCACTTACCCTTTGTATGATATTTCAAACCAAAACCAATATGTGATTTTTACCTTCTCGCTAATGGATGGAAAGATCCTGATTGCACAGGTGGGTTGGTCGGAATAGAATCTTGTTTTTTTTGAGTGGTGCTTTTTCCTGGTAGAAGGGATTCGTCTAAATTATAGAATCATTCTAAATACATACAATACAGGATACCACCTTGTCCGCTATTCTCGAAATTAAATCTCTGCACGCTAGTGTAGGGGACAAAACGATCCTCCGGGGAGTCAATCTCACCATCGGACCCGGAGAGGTTCATGCCATTATGGGACCCAATGGGTCAGGAAAGAGTACCCTTTCCAATGTCATCCTTGGCCATCCAAAATATACCATCACATCGGGGGACATTCTCTTTCGAGGAGAGTCCATTTTAAACAAAACAACCGATGAAAGGGCAAGGCTTGGGCTCTTTTTGTCCTTCCAATACCCAACTTCTCTCCCTGGTGTTACCATTGGAAATTTTCTAAAATCCATTCTCAAAGCGCATAGGGGAAAAGAAGTTCCCGTCAAAGAATTCAAACAAGAATTAAAACAGTCTATGGATCTTTTGGAAGTGCCTCAGTCATTTATCGGGCGTTATGTGAATGATGGTTTTTCCGGTGGGGAAAAAAAACGAGCAGAAATTTTACAGATGAGTTTGTTAAAACCAGTTTTATCCATTTTGGATGAAACTGATTCTGGTTTGGACATTGATGCACTTCGCATTGTTTCGGAAGGAATCAATTCGAATCGAAATCCTGAACGTTCCATTCTTCTCATCACCCATTACCAACGGATGCTTAATTATATTGTTCCTGATTTTGTACACGTGTTTGCTGATGGACGAATTTTAGAAACTGGTGGCAAAGACCTTTCCTTAAAACTAGAGGAAGTTGGTTATGATTGGATTTTGGAGAGAGAAGGGGTCAAATGAATTCCTCACTCATAAAAAATCGATTGGTTCTCACAAAAGAACAAAATCCAAAATTTTATTCATCCTTACTCGAAATTTGGAATCAGTTAGAAATTCCAAATGATTCAGAAGAATCATGGAGAAAATTCCCAATTGGTTCTGTGGATTGGAACGAATTACAATTTGATCCAAAGGAAATCAATAGTGTTTCGTCTGAAGAAAATTCAGCAGAACAGGCATTATCTGAAGAAGTCATTGATTCCATTTTTGAAGCTATTTTAAAATACACACCGAAGGATTACTTTGCCTTTCTTAGTTTGGTTGCGGCGCCTAAATACGAGATGATACTTTTGGAAGAAGGAGAATCGGATTTCGATTTTGAAGAAGAAGGGGATAAACCAAAACATTCTGTACGGATTTTTTATCTCACAAAAGGAAAAACAACCAAAACACAAATCCAATTCAAAAACCAACATGATTCGGATAACCTACATCTGACTTCGGCTTTGGATTTTTATATTGCAGAAGATTCTTCTTATTTGGAGATTTTGGATCGTGAATCGAGTGATCCGGATTTATACCGATTCCGTAATGTTTGTATTCTTGGCCGAAATGATTCCCATATAAAATATCACTATTATCCAATGGGTGGATTTCGTTCTAAATTGTTTTTGCATGCTCATTTACTTGGGAAAGGTGCGGAAGTGACTGTAGATGGGGTATCAGCTCTTGGTGGTCGAAACCTAAAAGATTTAGATATGGAAATGTTCCATCATGCGGATTTTACCACTAGTAAAATTAGTTACAAAGCCATTGTGACTGATAAATCCCACCATATTTTTACGGGAAATTTAATCATTCCACCAAACTTAAAGAAGGTGACTGCTCACCAAGAATCGTTTAACCTTTCGTTGAATAAAAAAGCAAGAGCAGAGGCCAATCCTAAATTGGAAGTCCTTGCAGAAGATGTATCTTGTACACATGGGGCAACTGTCGGAGACATTGATGAGGAACAGTATTTTTATCTTTTGTCACGTGGACTGACTCCAGAAGAATCAAAGTCTTTACTTGTCACTGCCTTTTATGGTGAAACCATTCATTCGATTGGATTTTCAGAAGAAGTAAAGTTATCATTAGAATCTGAAATCAAAGAGATTCTTGTAGGAGGCAAATGATGGCCTTTAAAAAATTAATCTCTGTTTCCGAAGTTGGTGAAGGCAGTTTGGTGGTAGTCAAAACCCGTCATTTTAATCTTGTTGTGACAAAAGTCGAAGGGGAATTCTTTGCGTTTGAAGATTCTTGTACGCATGACGGAGAAGAAATCTCTTGTGGAAAATTAGAAGGTTGTGTCATCACTTGTCCCAGGCATTTTGCAAAGTTTGATGTACGCACGGGAAAGGTACTAGCTCTTCCTGCTACAGAACCCCTTGTGGTTTTTCCTGTTCGTGTGAACGGAGCCGATTTGGAAGTAGACTTGGAGGCGGTATGAGTTTAGATCCTTACCAAATCAGAAAGGACTTTCCTATTTTATCTCGTATTTTGCCAAATGGCAAACCGCTTGTGTATTTAGACAATGGTGCTTCTTCCCAAAAACCACAGTCGGTGATTGATGCAACGAATCAATATTATACGAACGACAACGCCAATATCCATAGGGGAGTCTATTATTTATCCCAACATGCAACCGAACTTTTTGAACGCACTAGGATTAAAACTTCTCATTTTTTTCAAGCACAGTGTGCAAAAGCAATCATCTTCACTCGTGGAACAACTGATGCCATCAATTTAGTGGCACAGACTTGGGGTCGAACCAATATCTCCGAAGGGGACGAGATTGTTTTATCCGTCCAAGAACACCATTCCAATCTAGTTCCTTGGCAAATGTTGGCCTTAGAGAAAAAAGCATTTTTAAAGTTCATTCCTATCCAGGAAGATACTACTTACGATTTATCTAACTTAAACGAAATCATCACCAAAAGAACAAAACTTGTCGCCATAAGCCAGATGTCCAATGTCACAGGAACGGTTCATGACTTAACAAGGATTATCAATCGTGTCCGCCAAGTGGGGGCAAAAGTTTTAGTGGATGGGGCGCAGGCAGCTTGTCATATGCCCATCCATTTGGTGGATATGGATGTGGACTTTTATGCTTTTTCCGCCCATAAGATGCTTGGGCCTACAGGTGTGGGAGTTCTTTTTGGAAAAGAGGAAATTCTGGAAGCTATGCCACCTTGGCTTGGTGGTGGAGACATGATCGAATCTGTGGAGCTGGAAACTTCTACTTATGCAGCACTTCCGGCAAAACTGGAAGCAGGGACTCCCAACATTGCTGGTGTGATTGGATTTAGCCATGCACTTGATTACTTACAAAAAGTAGGGATGAAAAACATCAAAGAACACGAACGGATGTTAACCGAGTATGCTTTGGATCGGCTTTATCGAATTGGTGGCCTTCGTATTTATGGAACCGAAGATTTAGACAAAAGAGGAGGAGTTGTATCCTTCACCATGGACGGAATCCATCCTCATGATGTTGGGTCCATTCTGGATGAAGAAGGTGTTGCCATTCGTGTGGGTCATCACTGTTGCCAACCTCTTATGAAACAATTGTCCATTCCTGGGACTTGTCGTGCTTCATTTTATTTATACAATACAAAAGAAGACATCGATGCCCTCGTACATTCGATTGAAAAAGTAAAATCAATCTTTGGTCGTGTCGCAAGAAAGTAAATTTGAAGATTTCCTACGATGGAAATCCTTCGGGTTATGGGAGAAACCTTCGGTTCCTTACCAAACACTAAAAGGGCTTAATCCTCTTTGCGGCGATGAAATTTATATTTATTACCAAGAGAAAGAAGACCATATTTTCCAAATTTTGGGACTTGGTGGTGAGTCTTGTTCGATCTGCTCGGCTGCAGCAGGTCTTCTTTTTCGAAAGAAAGAAGACCTTACTCCCAACCAATTCCAGTCTTATCTACTAGATCGGAAAAATTTTTTGGATGGTGAGGATTCTTGTTTGATTGGGGACGAAGAAGAGATATCCTTTTGGAAGGTTCTTCGTAACCATCCCGGCCGTTATCGTTGTGGTCTCCTTCCTTGGCAGACCTTATTAAAATTCAGAGAGGGTAATTTATGATTCGTGATCCAGAAACAGAAAAGGAATGGGAAGTATTCCATAGTGTTCGTATGGTGGAAGACCCGGAAATCGGCATCTCACTCATTGAACTAGGTTTGATTTATGATATCAAGGTAGAAGGTGAAAAAGCGGACATCACTATGACCTATACTTCGCTTGCTTGTCCCGCCGGCCCCCAGATGAAACAAGACATTGAAAACCATGCCCTTCGGGTAGATGGGATTAACGAAGCGGTGGTCCATGTCGTTTGGAATCCGAAGTGGGAACCTCGTTCTATGGCAAGCGAAGAAGCCAAAATGCAAATGGGGATCTTCGATTGAATTTTCCTTTCCAGATTCGCCTCCTTTTCCTTGTTTTATTTGTCTTTAACAGTTGTGAGACGATTCCTTTTTTACAAGGATCATTTTCGGGAAAGGAAGAGACAAAAATTCATCTCCCACAGATTGAGGGAGCAGATACAAAACGGGCACGTTATGAATTTTCGGGAAAAGAGATCATCATTTCTTCCGACCATCCTCTGGCCTCTCAAGCAGGAATGGAAGTTTGGAAACAAGGGGGGAATGTGGTGGATGTTTTTGCCGCTTCTAGTTTTGCGATCTCAGTCCTTCGTCCTCATTCCACAGGTTTATTCGGGGGTGGATTTGCCGTCATTTTTTTGCCCCAAAAGGGAAAATGGGCTTACGACTTCAGAGAACGTTCACCAAAAAAAGGAACTTCTTCTTTTTATCTAAATCCAGATGGCTCAGTGGCTTCTGGTAAAACTTTAAAAGGTGCCTACAGTGCAGGGGTTCCAGGAAACGTTCAGGGAATTTTACAAATCCAAAAACAACATGGGAAATTACCTTTAAATGCAATTTTGGCACCTTCGATTCGTTATGCGAAAAATGGGTTTTCTGTGTATGCTGATTTAGCAAATGTGATCTCGAAAACTTGGCCAGAAATGAATCCAGCCATGAAAAAAGTTTTTGGGATTGATAACCGGGCCATCCGGGAAGGTGAACTTCTCATCCAAGAAGATCTGGCAAAAACTTTGGAACGCATTGTTGAAAATGCAGAGAAAGAGTTTATCGAAGGGGAAACCATTCAACTGGTGACCAACTATTATTCTGAATATGAAAACTTTATCACTAGTGATGATTTCAAAACCTACCAAGTTCGGGTGACGGATCCTTTGGTAAGTTCGAGTTGGGGACATACTGTCCTTACCATGCCACCACCTAGTTCTGGTGTGCATCTCGTAACGATGATGAATTTGTATTCGGAAATGCAAAAACGAAAGTCCTTTCCTTCGGGGAATGTGGGGGAAATGATTCGCATCATTGAATCGATGCGGGTAGCTTACAGGGACCGAGCCGAATTTGGAGGAGATCCATTCTACACAACAGTACCTGTTCCGAAACTTTTGTCTTTAGGGTATGCCAAAGAGGAAGTAAACGAAATTGAAAAAAAAATCGTTTCGGGAAGTTGGCCCGGGCAAAAAGAAGAAAGTAAAAAACCTGAATCTTATAATACCACACATATCTCGATTATGGATAAGGACGGAAATGCTGTTTCTTCCACCCAGTCCATCAATGGAATTTTTGGGGCAGTGCAGATGGTCCCTGGCACTGGTCTTGTTCTCAACAATACGATGGACGACTTTGCAGTCGCACCCGGTGTTCCGAATCTTTACGGACTTGTAGGTTCCAAGGCCAATTCCATTGAACCTGGGAAAACTCCTCTTTCCAGTATGAGTCCAACCATCCTTCTGGATGAGGTTGGGAAAACCAAAATGGTGATTGGAGCTCCCGGCGGTTCGCAGATCCCAACATCCATTTTTAATACCTTATACCGGTATTTGGTCCAAAAAGAGGGTCTTTATGAAAGTGTTTCTTATCCGAGAATTCACCACCAATTCCAACCAGATCGTATTTTTTTAGATCCAGAAATAAAAGACTCCTTTCCGCAAACGGAATTACCATTTTACCAAGTCCAATATATTAGGCATCGTGCGAAAGTATTTGCCGTAGTGAGAGAGGGAGACCGTCTGATTGGCGTGTCAGATCCCAAAGGGGAAGGAGTCCCTTTAGGTTTTTAATCCATGAAATCAAAGTTATTAACATCGAACAAAAAAAATTCAACCCGTAATTTATTATCAGAAGAATACAGAGCTTGTTTACTAAGCGCCAAACATGGATTAGAGAGAGAAAGTGTTCGTGTGGATGGAAAATCCCAGATCTCCACAAACCCACATCCGAAATCTTTGGGTTCAAGTTTAACCCACCCACTCATTAAAACTGATTTTGCCGAAGCACAAATCGAATATGCAACAAATGTACATAAGTCTATTCCGGATGCTTTACGAGAACTGACAGAATTACATGCCTTTACTGCCAGTCGATTGGATGCAGAATATTTATGGCCCTTTAGTATGCCCCCGGTTTTACCTTCTGAAAATAAAATCGAAGTGGGAAATTATGGAACCTCTGTAGAAGGTCGAAAAAAAACTATCTATCGGAATGGATTAGGGCACCGGTATGGAAAGAAGATGCAAACGATTTCGGGTGTGCATTACAATATTTCCTTTGACACTTGTATGTTATCGGTAGTTTCTGAAAAACGTTTTAAAAAACCATTAACACCAAGTACAAAGTCACAAATATACTTTGATACCATTCGTAATTTTTATAGAATTTCACCTGCTTTATTGTATTTATTTGGGTCTTCTAGTTTAACGGATGTTACTTTTACTGAAGAGTCGAAACAAATTAAAAAACTAGATTCTAAAACTTTAAAGTCGGATTTTGCCACAACTCTTCGTCTTTCTAGTATTGGATATACAAGTAAAGTGCAAGGGAAATATCCTATTTCGGTAAATTCTCTGGAAGAGTATGCTTCTGACATGTGTCAGGTTGTTTCTAAATCTTACACACCATACAAACAGTTCAACGGAAAACCAACCAACCAGCTGAATGACCATATCCTTCAATTGGAAAATGAATACTACTCTCTTGTCCGTCCTAAACAAGTACCGAAAGGTGACGAACGAGTGGTGGATGCACTTGTGGAACGAGGAGTGGAATACTTAGAAATTAGGCTTTTGGATTTGGATCCTTTTTCTGCCATCGGTGTGGAAGAAAATAGACTCTATTTTTTACATATGGTTTTACTCTATTGTATGTTAAATGAATCACCTAAAGCAGATTTGGTGGAAATGGCAGACTGGAGAAAAAACCAAGAAGTAACCACTTGGTTTGGTAGAAAGGACGAAACAAAAGTTAAGTTTATGGGAGAAGAAATGAACCTCAGAGATTTAACCTACCAACTCTTTGTGGAAATTCAACCCATTGCTGACTTATTGGATGAAAATGATGGGAACGGCCCTTACAGTAAAGCCTGGGAAAATTTTTGGGAAAAATGGAACGATCCAAGCCAACTGGGTTCCACAATGTCAGAACTAGATCTAAAAATTCATAAATCCAGTTTTCGTGAATTTGGCCTGACACTTGCAAAATTACATAAAGAAGAACTTTTACAATACCCACTACCACCAAACGTAATCAAGTATTATGAAGATTTGAGTGTACAATCCATTTACGAACAACAAAAGATTGAAAACCTAGAGGGCAGTCATTTAAAGAAAAATCAAAAACCCATTCAAATTAAACCTCTAAAACTTTGTAGTGGGGTTTGAAGTGTCAGAGACAAAACCATTACCAGCAGGCTTTGAAGATTTAGAAATTTCCACACAAATCATCATTCGGGACGCCCTGACACGAGGGATCAAAATTGAGATGGTTGACCGCAAAGAAAACTTCCTACGTCTCGTCCAAGGAAACCATACGGAGTTTGTCAAAGAAGCGAGTAAAACGAGACTCGATAGTTTGATGACATACCTTGTAATGGAGAATAAAATTGCCTCCAAACTTGTGTTAGAGGAGAATGGAATCCGTGTTCCTGTGGGTCGAAATTATTCAAATTTAGAATCTGCTTTGGAAGACTATTCTTTCTTTTTAGACAAAAAGAAAGTCATTAAACCTGTCACAACCAACTTTGGACTGGGAATTGGAATTTCGGAGCCAGGAGATAGTTTAGAAAAATTTACTTCCTTTGTGAAAATTGCTTTGGGACTTTCCAATTCTATCATCATAGAAGAATTTATGGAAGGACCAGAGTATCGATTTTTGGTGTTAGGTGATGAGGTAATGGCTGTTTGTAACCGAGTTCCTGCCAATGTCATAGGAGATGGAAAAAGTTCGATTCGGGAACTAATCCAAAAAAAGAATGAAGATCCTAGACGGGGAGAAGGCCATAAAACCGCACTGGAAAAAATTCAGATGTCGGAAGTGGAATCACAAATCCTAAAAGACCAAGGCCTAGGTTTTGATTCGGTTCCAAGTTTAGGGGAACAAATTTTCCTCCGAAAAAATTCCAATATCTCTACCGGTGGAGATTCTCTTGATGTGACAGACAATGTACATCCAGAATTCAAATCCATTGCTGTATCCTGTGCCAAAGCAGCAGGGGCTGTGATTTGTGGGATCGATATCATTTCCTCAAGTATTGAATCAAAACCAGATCCAAAGACTTATGCGATCTTAGAAATTAATTTCAATCCTGTTCTTTATATCCATGAGTTTCCATATAGCGGCAAACCAAGGTTTGTTGGTGATAAAATATTGGATTTACTTGGGTTTCAATCGACTTCGAAGTAAGTAACTTCTTTCGATTAAGAGTATTTTGATTTTAAGTAAGTTATGATGTCTGCTGATTCATACATTTGGACATCACCATCGACGAGAAAAGGAACTTGGGAGATTCCTCCAAGCCGAACCACTTCTGCTCGGCCGGGAGTTCCGTAAGAAGCCTCAACAAATTCAATATCTTTTCCAGGTACAAGACCAAGTGATTCCGTTGTATGGATCACACGTCTGCAATAAGGGCAAGTATCGTATTGGAAGAGGCGGATCATAAAAATTATCCTGCTCTTTTGGTAAGCTCGCCAGACTGAGCCATTTGTACTGTGATGTCATGACCACCTACAAATTCACCTTTGATGTAAAGCTGAGGGATGGTCGGCCAGTTGGTAAATTCTTTGATTCCTTCTCTGATTTTCATATCAGAAAGAACATTGAAAGAACCAAACGGAATTCCGAGTTGTTTGAGAGTTGAAACTACTCCTGCTGAAAATCCGCATTGTGGCATTTCCGGTGTTCCTTTCATAAAAAGAAAAACTTTTTCTGAATTGATTAAGGATTCAATTTTGTCCTTTAACTCTTGTTCCATGGTTATTCGCTCCTAGTTTCCAATGCCAAAGCATGGATTTCTTCTTTTAATTCATCTTTCAAAGTGGCATACACCATCCGGTGTTGTTCAATGAGGCCCTTGCCAGCAAAGCCAGAAAAGGTAACCACTGCTTTGATATGGACTCCATCCCGATAGGGATCAAGAATTTCCACTCGAGAGCCGGGTAGGCCATCTTCAATTTTCTTTTGGATTTCTGGGATTGTCATCCTATAGTATTCCTCCCATCCAGGAATGGTGGGCTTTGATAAATTCAAGATATTCTTTAGGCACTTCTGGTAAAACAGAATTCTTTACAGATGGCAATGAAAGTAGAGTTTCGCTCCACTTTTGGATTTTTGGAAAATCTTTTAGTAAGTAAAGTTCTGGGTTATGGTCGGCTAAAAATTGTAGGCGCATAAAAAATGGAGCAAAGGCAGTATCCACCAAATGCATTTTGGATCCAGCAAAGAAAAGAGAATTGCTTGTGGAGGAAGGAAGGCTTGCTTCTAAGATTTTGAATTTTGAAAGGAGTTCTTCTCTTTTTTTATCCGAATCTGTTTTTTCCTTTGCCATCGTCCATCCGTATTGGTCCACAAGGAGGGCACTGGCAAATTCTGTCCAGGAACGGTGTTTGGCTTTTTGGATGGGATCTTTCGGATGCAGAGCGGGTGCACTCGTTTCATCAAGGTATTCGTTGATGACTGCGGATTCGAAAATCACATCGTCTCCCACTTGTAAGACGGGTACTTTCCCAAATGGAGAAATCTTTAAAAACCAATCAGGTTTGTTTGCGAGGTCTATGTATTTGATATCATAATCCACTTTTTTTTCAAGAAGGTTGATCACAGATCGTTGCACATAGGGACAAAGTTTAAAGCTGATGAGAACGGGTTTTGTCATACTGATTAGACTCACCTAAGGAGCAGAAAGATCCATTTCTAGAGCATGGAGGCCTTTCTTAAATTCTTCTCCGAGTTCGGCGTAGACCAATCGGTGGTTTTCTACAGTGGATCTTCCGGAAAATTTGGAGGAAACCATTTGCAAACGGAAATGGGTTTCTTTGGAGTCTTTGGTCATTCCTGGGTGGCCCGCATGTTCGAGAGAAACATCTCGAAGGAGGATTGACACAGGTTGAAATTTTTCATGAAGGATGGTTTCCATTCGATTCAGTCTTGAGTTTTTAGTTTCTGATTCCATAACCAATTTTCATTAACCTCACATTGATAATAAAAAGAATTCCTGAAAGTAGAATGATGAACCCAAAAGAAAAGTATAAATTTACATCGGTTACACCAATAAATCCATATCGAAACAAGTTCACCATATAAAGGATGGGATTGAAGTAGGATACCATTTGCCAAAATCCAGGAAGGTTTTTTACCGAATAAAAAACACCACCAAGATACGTAAGTGGAGTTAAAATGAAGGTGGGAATGATGGTCACATCATCAAATTTTTTTGCAAACAGTGCATTAAAAAAACCACCTAAAGAAAACAAAATGGAAGTCATAAGGACAGTGAAAAGAATCACAAACGGATTATGGAACCGGAGGTTTGTAAAAAATAGAGAGGTAAGTGTGACAAGAATTCCCACAAAGATTCCTCGCACCACACCACCAAAGGTATAACCGATGACAATGGTATAAGGTGAGGTCGGTGACACGAGTAACTCTTCAATGTTTTTTTGGAACTTACTGGAGAAAAAGGAAGAAACCACATTGTTGTATGAATTGGTGATGACACTCATCATAATTAGGCCCGGAACAATGAACTCAATGTAAGTGAATTCTCCTATTTTTCCAATTTGACGACCAACTAGTTCTCCAAAAATTAAAAAATATAAGGCCATCGTGATGACTGGTGGGATGAGAGTTTGCACCCAGATCCGAATGATGCGAATCCATTCTCTTCGCACAATGGTTTGTAAGGCTGTGAAGTTTTGTTTCCACATATTTAGTTTTTTCCTGTTAATGATAAAAAGAGTTCTTCCAATCGGTTGGATTTATTTCTAAGACTTAGAACTTCTAAGTTCAGTTTTGTAAGTTCAGTAAACAATTGGTTCACCGATTCTTTTTTATCTAACTGAACTTCTAAACTATGGTCATCTAACCAGTCCCAGGTGAATTTTTTTGACATAGGTTTTGATTTGATCGATTTTTTTAAATCGATAATAAAAGTTTCTTTGTCCAAACGATGTAGGAGTTTTTTCATCGAAGTGTTTTCCACAATCTCTCCCTTGTCGATGATGGCTATGTTCTTACACAGAGATTCTGCTTCTTCCAGGTAATGGGTTGTGAGGATGATGGTTTTTCCAGCCTGGTTCAGTTCTTTTAAAAATTCCCACATAGACCGACGGATTTCGATATCCACACCTGCTGTGGGTTCATCTAAAATCAGAAGTTGGGGATCGTGGACGAGGGCCCTTGCAATCATCAGTCTTCGTTTCATGCCGCCGCTGAGTTGGCCGGCAGCTGACTTCCGTTTGTCGATCAGTGATAGTTTTTCTAAGTAATATTCGACTTTTTCCTTGGCTTCTTTGTATGGGATTCCGTAAAAACCGGCTTGGTTGATTAGGATTTGTTCCACAGCTTCAAAAATTCCAAAATTAAATTCTTGGGGGACAATTCCAAGAAAGGTTTTGGCAAGGTCAGGTTGCAAATCAATGTCAGTTCCAAAGATTTTGACTTTCCCTCCTGTTTTATTAATCAAAGAACTTAAAATTCCAATGGTTGTTGATTTCCCTGCACCATTGGGACCAAGTAAGGCAAAAAAATCTCCTGATTCTACTTTCAGATTTATGGAACGAAGGGCTTTCACTCCATTGGAATATGTCTTTTCTAAACCTTCTAATTCGATTGCGTATTTTTGCATTTATCTTCCTACTAGTTTCCTTGTTAGATGGTGTGTCGGATACTTTTTATTTTTGATATTTTCTTTTCGTAAGTTTTTTTGCATATCTTCTGGGAGTAAGATGATATTTTTACATTCCTCGGAACAACAACCAAGAAGTTCTTTAGAACAATCTTCACATTGAACAAGAAGAACATGGCAACCAAGATTGGCACAGTTGGTATGTCGATCACTCGGTTTTCCACAAGTATAACAAACGGTTAGAACATCATCTGTCACTCTTTCCCCCAAACGATCATCAAAAACAAAGTTCTTCCCTTTGAACTTAGAAGGGATACCAGCATCTTGGACTGCCTTTGCATAATTGATGATCCCTCCACGCAATTGGTGGACTTTGGAAAAACCTTTGTATTTTAAATAGGCGCTGGCTTTTTCACAACGAATCCCACCGGTGCAGTAGAGTAGAATTTTTTTATCTTTGTTTTCTTTTAAGAGATCTTCCACAAGAGGTAATTCTTCTCTAAACGTTCCCACATCAGGTAGAATGGCATTCTCAAAATGTCCTACTTCGGATTCATAATTATTTCGTAAATCCACCACAACCACACCAGGTTCGGAAATGGCATCATGAAACTCGAGAGGTGTTAGGTGAGTTCCAACATCCGAAGGATCAAATTTTGAATCATCAAGTCCATCAGCTACAATTTTTTTGCGAACCTTAATGGCGAGTTTGATAAAACTTTCTTTTTTGTCTTCGACAGCATCGTTAAAATAGATTTTGTTTAGTTCGGGAATTGAATCAACTGCCGAACGTAGTGCTTCATAGTTTTCGATCGGGATTGAAAATTGGGCATTGATCCCTTCTTTTGCTAAATATATTCTACCGAGAATACCTAAATCTTCAAAGGCATCATAAAGTTTGTCCCGAAATTGAATTGGGTCTTCCAATTTCACATAACGATAAAAGGAAATGACACGACGTTCTCTTGTGTCCATTTCCACACGTTTTTTTAAGGTTTCTTTGTCATAACGGTTGAATAAAAACTTTTTCATTTGGCACCTTTCAGTTTTTCTTCTTTTACTTTTCGAAAAGCATTTCTTGTGATCTCAGAAATGGCAGGGTGGATATAGATCATTCCCAAATAATCATCTAATTTGGCTTTTAAATACATCCCAAGTAGGATTTGGTGTATGAGGTTTGCTGCTTCCTCACCTATGATATGAGCACCTAGTACCTGTTCGGTTTCTTTGGAAACTAACACTTTCACAAATCCGGAATCGGACATTCTTGCCATCCCTGTGGCACTGGAAGAATAGGGGTTTACACCTTTGTAATAGGGAATTTGTTTTTGGAGGAGTTCCTCTTCTGTGAATCCAACACTTGCAATTTGAGGGTGTGTGAATACTGCTTCCGGCATAGGAGGGTATTGGATGGGTTGGTTTTCTTTTTTTCCATACAAAAGGTCAAAAAGATATTCCCCTTCAAAATTGGCACTATGGCGAAAAAAATACCTTCCGATCACATCGCCGAAAGCATAAATTCCAGGTTCTGTGGTTTCTAAGTGATCATTCACTTGGATGTATCCACTAACGTTTGTTTTGATTTTAGTATGTTCGAGTCCAAGATCGTCCGTATTCGGTCGAATACCCGTGGCCACTAGAAGCAGCTCTGCGGAATGGGTGGTTTTTTTTCCTTGGTCGTTCCACCCTGTGACAAAAAAAAGACCATCTTTGAATTCTACTGTTTCGATTTGATAATGAGATTCGATGGGGAATGGTAAATGTTTATTTAATTCCTTTTTGATCTCACCATCAGCTGTTCGCAAAACATCTGTTCGTGTAAGTCCGATTACATCCGAACCATAGGCCTTGTAAGCTGCACCCAGTTCCAAAGAAATAAATCCGGCACCAATGATGATGAGTGATTTTGGAAATTTGTCTGGAGACAGTGCCTCTCTCGAAGTCCAAAACGGAGTTGTTTTTAGTCCAGGGATATCTGGGATATTGGGTCTTGTCCCTGTAACAATGAATATATGTTTGGCGGTATAAGTTTCTTCTCCATCGGATAGGATACGTTCAGCGATGAATCGAACTTGTTTTGGGTAATAGTCAATATTTGGATTTTTTTCGTAAGCGATGGGAATGGAATCGGAATCTGATTTTACCGCCTCGTTCACTCGTTTGAAAATTTTTGTGACATCAGCTACAGGTTTCTCTTTAAAAAATACAGGGTATTTTTCCGTACCCTCTGCCATACGCATGAGTTCTGAAGGATAAATCACCATTTTGGAAGGAATACAACCCCGATTGAGACAAGTCCCTCCCGGAGTTTCCTTTTCAAAAACAGCGACTCGTTTTCCGATTTTGGAAGGTGGGGTTACAAGTTTGGTTCCTGCCCCCGCCC
The DNA here is from genome assembly GCF_004770475.1 of Leptospira mtsangambouensis. NCBI lineage: Bacteria > Pseudomonadati > Spirochaetota > Leptospiria > Leptospirales > Leptospiraceae > Leptospira > Leptospira mtsangambouensis. The sequence continues at coordinate 1,113,229 of NZ_RQHK01000002.1, read as the reverse complement.
CAATGACAATGATGTCATATTCTTTCATACTGGTTCCAGCTTGGAAATTTGCCGGTTTTCTGTAAATGAAGCAAAATTCCTTTTCCTATTTTTAGAAAAACCAAACCATCCAAGTTCCGGGTTTTAAATCGATTTATAGACTCCTCCATCAGCTCGAACGGAGGCACCGTTGATCATCGATGCAAGTTCGCTTGCGAGGAAGAGGATGACATTCGCAATTTCCTCAGGTTTTGCAAAACGTTCCACTAAGGATGAGGGTCTATTTTCTCGAATGAAGTCCTTTGCCATTTCTTCCTTTGATTTTCCCTTTTCCTTTGCCAGGGACTCAATAAAATCTTCCACCCCTTCCGAAAGTGTAGGGCCTGGCAAAACCGAATTGACTGTAACACTTGTTCCCTTACAAACTTCAGCGCTACCGCGAGAGATGGAGAGCTGTGCGGTTTTACTCATTCCATAGTGAACCATTTCCACAGGAATGTTGAGAGCCGATTCACTTGAAACAAAAACAATACGGCCGTAGTTTCTTTGGATCATCCCTTTTAAGTAATATTGGGTGAGTTCGGCACCACTTAAGACATTGGTTTCATACATTTTTTTCCAATCTTCTCTTTTGATTTCAAAAAAAGGTTTTGGCTCAAAGTATCCTGCATTGTTCACCAGTACATCAAGTTCAGGAATTTCTTTTGTCAGTTTTTGGATTCCTTCCTCTATTGCTAAATCGGCTGATACCCCACCTAACTTTGCATTCGGTACGATTGCTTTGATTTTGGAAATGGCCACTTTTACATCTGCCTCCGACCTACCGTGGAGGAACACTTCAGCACCTTCTTTTGCAAAACTCAGTGCGGTTTGAAACCCAATCCCTTTTGTGGATCCTGTCACCAAAACTTTTTTGTCTTTTAGACCTGTATTCATTTTTTGATTCCTCCGAGTACGATTTTACCTATCGTTTTTCCTGTTTGTAATAGTTCGTGTGCTTTGTTTAGACTCTCGACAGTCATCTCTCCCAAATCTAATTTGTTTGTTGGGATGATTTTTCCTTTGTCCACAAGGTCGCCAATTTCTTCTAACAATTGTTTTTGTTTGATTCGGTCTTCTGTTTGGTACATGGACCTTGTAAACATAAACTCATTTAAATATCCATTACTTTTGGATTTAAGAAGGTTCATATTGAGGGGAGATCCAGATTCGACGATAGAACATATATTTCCAAAGGGGAAGAGCACCTTCGCTAAATTTTCGAAATGGTCTTTCGGATCACTCAAAAGAAGGACTTCATCAACTCCATTGAGTCCAAAGGTTTTGATTTGTTCCAGGTAATCTTTGTTTGGATTGACTACCAAATCAGCACCGAGGGACTTGACCCAAGTGTTCGATTCTTCTCGGGAAGCCGTCACAATGACCTTTGCATTTGTTTTTTGTTTTAAAATTTGTATGGTGATACTTCCCACACCCCCAGCACCTGCCACAACAAGAACTGTTTTATTTTTTAATGGATCCAATTTTAATTTTTCAAAAATGGACTCATAAGCAGTAATCGTTGTTAGAGGAAGGGATGCAGCTTCTTTGAAACTAAGAGTTTTTGGTTTTTTTCCTACTATAAACTCATCTACTACTTGGAATTCAGCATTACTTCCTGGTCGTTTGAGATCACCTGCGTAAAAAACCTCGTCTCCCAATTGCAAAGTGGATACCTTTGCACCAAGTTCCGTCACAACACCTGCAGCGTCCCATCCTAAAATTCTTGGACCAGGATTTTCCTTTGTGATCGAATTTCTAACTTTATAATCGACTGGATTGACAGAAATCGCTTTGACTTCTATTCGAACATCGTGTGGTCCAATTGGTTCTTTCGGAACATCTAATGTTTGTAATACGGATTTTTTTTCAATGGAATCATAAACGGCGGCAATTACTTTCATAAATTCCTCATTTTAAAAAATGAATCAATTGATAGGATTTGGTTATCTACCGAACTTAGAGCTAAAAAATAACAGACCATATAAATCATTTGGATTCCAACGATCTCCCATTTTTCAAGTAAACACATTCCAAAGATGAGTGAACACATGAGTAAACTGGCCAATACCAAACTCCATTTTGTATTCCATCCTAAAATGATGAGAACACCTAATAATAATTCCAGAGGAGGGATGATATATCCCATTGTACTAATGAGAACGGACGGGAGTGGAGTTTCAGAAAAAAGGGTTTTGATCCAATCCCGAAAAACTTCATATTTGTTGCCCATGCGAACAATGCCATGCCCTAAAAGGTTGGCTCCGATAGCGATTCGTAACACTAGACTGGCTAATGTGATTCCGTTGGTTTCTATTGCATTCATAGCACCCGGTCTTTCTGGGATCCCGTTTTTGTATATAAAAAATATTCAATTATGTATTTGATTGACTTATTGTATATTATTAGTATACAATGGTGGGATGATTTCACCGATTCGAGACCTCGATGACCTAAAAACCTTTGTTTTGGTGGTCCAAGAGCGAAGTTTTACCCAAGTTGCCGCACGTTTGGGGTTAACAAAGGCAGCGGTTGCCAAAAGAATCCAGGGTTTAGAAAAACTTTGGAACACACAGTTGTTTTATCGGAACACAAGAAAGGTGATCCCTACAAGAGAGGCAGACCTAATTTTTCAAAAAGTGATTTCTGTCATTGAGAGTGTGAAGGAACTAGAAAATTCTTTAACCAACAAAGATGAGTTAGAGGGAATCCTTCGGGTCACATGTGTGAGTTCTATGGCAAAGAATTTTGTATCCGAAGTCATAGAAAAGTTCCAAGAACAAAATCCTAAAATTACCATCCAACTCATTGTCACCGATAGTTTGCTCGATCTTATGGAAGAGTCGATTGATATTGGAATACGTGTCGGAACAGAGATTCCATCTGGACTTGTTGGAATGGAATTATTTAAAAATAAAATTTCAATTGTTGTGAGTCCGTTGTATTTGAAAATGAAAAAGAAAATTCTTTCTCCAAAGGATTTAGAAAAACATAATCTTTTGTATTTGGATTTACATAAAACGGTTCAATTTTCTGGAACTAATTTGTCTTTGAGTGATGTAACAAAGGAGAGATACTTTTTGTCAAATGATGCTGCAAGCCTTGTGCAAATGGGACTGAAAGGAAGAGGGGTTCTCATTCGTTCCTTTTGGGACATTGAAGAATATATCCAAGAAGGAAAACTGATTCCCATCTTAACCGACCATTCCTTAGAAAACTTTGGAAGTGTCTGGGTGATCCATCCGAGTAACAGGACTCCTTCCAGAAGGATGATGGTCTTTCGTAATTTTTTAGAATCTGAATGCAGTTTGCGATTCAATCAATGAATGGATTTTTGACCTTCTGGATTTTTTCGATGATTTCATTTTTTCGAATTTCAAAGGTATCGGGTGGGTCCAGTTGGTTCCAAGATTCATAAAGTTTTCTTCTATTTTCTGGAACCGGAATCCCATATTTCCATTCCATATAAAAATAGGTTCGAGCAATGTCACCGCGAATGTTTGGTTTGGGTTCTGCTGATTGTTCTTTGAAATTGATTTCAAAATCACATAACCCATAGTTTCTTTCTTCACCTTCAATTTCGCCATACGAGAAGGTTCCACGGTCTGCATTGATTTCTCCGGGAACAGGAACAATATTGTGCATATCCGCTTCCATTCGATTAAATTCAGGATCGGTGGCCCTGCAACATTTTCGTCCCCGCACCGGTTTTCCATTGGCCTCACAGTTTTCTTTAGTCCAACATTCCCTGTTATTCCCAAAACTATAAGCAGGTACAATGTGTTCCCACTCAATCCATGTTTGGCGGTGGTTGTCTTTTCGGCTTGAGAGCCCGCAGGAGGTAAAATCGATTTTGAGCCTTCCGAAGTTCTCTTTATCTTCTGAAAAGGAACAACCACAATAGAAGTCAGTTCCCACCTTTTTATAAAAACGTTTTAGAACCCGTTTGGCTTTTTGAAAATCAAACTCTCTAGAGTGGTATTCTTTTGTTTCTTCTTTTTCTTCTGTTTGCGCGTAGAGAAAAAAACTAACCAAACATAGGAGAAAAAAAGTGAAATAGGTATAGTGGACTTTTTTCAAGGGAGAATTGGTAGTAAATAGATCAACATTGTACAAAGAAATGCTAAAGTCCAAATGGTTGACCTAGCTTTTGGTAGATCTGCAATATAAAGATAAATATATAAAAAACGCAAAGCCACAAAACTCATCGCAAGAATTTCTAACCAATAAAAATCAACTTCCAGGAGAAGATTGAATAAAATAGCGACAGAAAAAATCGAAAATGCCTCAAATCCGTTTTGATGTGCACCGTTCGCTCGAGCACCCCAACCAGTGAGTTTTGATTGTTGCATTCTCGGATGATGGTTATCGTAACCTTTTCCTTCTTTTGCCATTGCAATGGCAACAATTCCTTTTGCTAAATAAATTTGGCCGATTGAAACAAGTAAACAAATAGTAATGATCGTCATTGGCTAAAGTTTGTCTTTTCTTTGTAGTTTGTAAAATACAAAATTACCAATGATCTCTTAGTTTTCGTAGTGTCAAAAATATGGAACGATCATTTGAATAGGTTTCCTTTAGCTCCGTTAGTCGGTCTTTGACTGAGTTTGTATTCCTTCTAAAAAAAGGGTTTAGGTTTTTCTCTGCACCCATTTCAGAAATTTGAAAAGGTTTTAAAGAAGATTTGTAACTGTCCCGATACGTATTCTTTGGATCCACATGTTCTGCAAAATTTAAATTATTATCCCAATAATCATGACCTGGATACAGTAAACAAGAATCGGGTAGGGATTCAAAACGAGATTGAATAGTCTCATATAAAACGTTTGGATCTCCACCTCGAAAACAATTTCCTACACCTGCATTAAATAGGGTATCTCCGGAAAAAATCCCTAAGATGGTTTTTGAATTTTTACGAACAAAGCTTAGGTGGGAAAATGTATGGCCAGGTGTATCCCAAACAGCTAGTGATTCTTTTTCCACGGAAAAAACAAGATCACCTTCTTTTAGAATTTGATCCATCCCAGGAATTTTGTGTTTTGCATCTTTGTGACCGTAGACAATCGCTTTTGTTTCTTCTTTTAGTTCTAAATTGCCTTGGGTATGGTCTCCATGTTCGTGGGTATTGAGAATTCCTTTGATTTTCACTCCTAACTTTTGTGAATGGTTTAGGATCTGTTTTGCATCAAAGGGATCAATACAATATGCCTCGCCTGTCCGATTGGAATAAACGAGGTAACTATAATTTCTGAGTGGTGAGTTTGTAAAGATGGGAAGGATTTCTATCATTTGAGCCAATCCTTCCCAAAGTTTTAATAGAGGATTCGAGTCCGGATCGAATGTTTATGGGCTTTGATTTTGTCTTTTAGTTCATCACCCAAGTTTTTATCAATTTCCATACTCAAATAACCAATGTTTGCTGAAGTGCTCAAGTTTTGTGTTAAAATATTTCCACCTAAATCGGATATGATGGAGTTGATATCTCTTAAAAAACCTGGTTGGTTTTGGTGGATATTGAGAATTCTATGGTAACCCGATTTCAAACTACCTAATTCAATATTAGGAAAGTTTACAGAAAAAGTAGTAGAACCATTATTCACATATTTTAATAATTTTTCAGCCACTTCTGATCCAATGTTCTTTTGAGCTTCTTCCGTAGAACCACCGACATGCGGTGTAAGAATGACGTTTGGTAAACCTTGTAATGGACTTACGAAAGGATCATCATTCGATTTTGGTTCTTCTGGAAACACATCCACACCTGCACCCGCAAGTTTTCCAGACTTTAAACCTTCAACAAGTGCATCGATCTCTAAAACCTTTCCACGAGAAAGGTTTAACAAATAGGCACCGGGTTTCACTAGGTTCAGGTGTTCTTTTCGAAATAGATTTTTGGTTTCTTCTGTTTCTGGAACATGGAAGGTGATAAAGTCAGATAGTTTGAGAAGTTCTTCGTAACTATGGACAGAGGATGCGTTCCCAAGTGGCAGTTTTGAAATGATATCATAAAAGACTACTTTCATCCCCATGGATTCGGCAAGTACCGATACTTGTGACCCAATATGCCCGTAACCAATGATCCCAAGTGTTTTTCCGCGAACTTCAAAACATCCTTTTGCAATTTTATTCCATTTACCCAAATGGACATCTCGTGATTGGTCAGTTGCTTTTCGTGCGAGCATAATGATCTCTGCGATCACAAGTTCTGCTACAGACCTTGTATTGCTATAAGGTGCATTAAAGACAGGGACTGCTCGTTTTTCTGCTTCTTCTAATTCCACTTGGTTGGTTCCAATACAGAAACATCCAATGGTCATTAATTTTTTAGCATTTTGAAGAGCTTTGATCGTAACATTTGTTTTGCTGCGAATGCCTAAAACATGTACATCTGCAATTCTTTCGATGAGTTCCGCTTCTTCCATCGCATCTTTGACGAGGGTTACGTCAAAACCGTCTCGGTGGAAAAGTTCGTAAGCATCCTTGTGGATGTTTTCCAGGAGTAGGACTTTTATTTTTCCTTTGGGATAAGATACCATAGGAACAGGATTTTTTCCTTTGCTAAACCTTGCACCTCGAAAAAGGTTGAGCTTACCATGGAAAGAATCTTCTCCCTCACCCGAATTTCCTCCATTTTTCTCACTTTTTTGGTTGTTGTTTCCTGCTCGGGAACCAAAGCCTATGTGGTCACACCGGAACCAACCTTAGAGCAACAAACGGCAATTTCCAAAGAGATCTGTTTGCGAAAATTTCTTGGGTTGTTTCCTGGAAAACGCCCTTGTATGTATTTTAAAGCAGAAAGAGACAATGGTACGGGCCTTGTGCAATATTTCCTTCTCTACGAAATTGGAACCTTTGACGTGGACATTCCCATTGGTGTGTCTTTAAAGTTAGGGGATACTTGGTACAATCTCAAACGGACAAATACAGATTATTCTGATACCATTATCATTAGCTCTGCGATCTCATCCGAACTCATTCCTAAAATTGGAGAAAGCCAAAACATCGCGGTTAGTTATACAAATAGAAAAGAAACCCTGAACTTCAGCCTAAGTTCGGGCCAAACTGCAAACTTTCAGTCAAATTTATCTAAACTGATTCGTACCATCGAATCAGAACCAAAACTCAATATTAACAAAAAGTAATCGTTTTGAATTGCTAAATAAAAAAAGCCTCGAGGAAAAAATCCTTTGAGGCTTTTTTTATCCCCCAAGACTTCTCTCAAAGTTTGTGCGAGAGAAAAGTCTAGTAGGAAAGTATTTGGGTCTTAAATCCTATTCCGGTCTCATGAGTGGGAATAGGATGGTATCTCGGATGGAGTGTGAGTCAGTGAATAACATCACAAGCCTATCAATTCCAATCCCAAGACCACCTGTAGGTGGGAGTCCATATTCCAAAGCACGAATATAATCATCGTCCATCATAAAGGCTTCGTCGTCCCCAGCCTCTCTTTGTTTTACCTGTTCTTCAAACCTTTCTCTTTGGTCAAAAGGATCGTTTAACTCAGTAAAGGCGTTACCAATTTCCCGACCTGCCACATAAGGTTCAAATCGTTCTACATATTTTGGATCATCTTCCCCTGATTTTGCGAGAGGTGAGAGTTCCTTTGGAAAATCAGTGATAAAAATTGGTTGGATGAGGTGTGGTTCTACAAGAGAACTAAAAACGTCATCACATACTTTCCAAATAGAAACGGAATCAGAAGAATCCACTCCTTTGGCTTTTGCCTGTGCAATGGCATCATTTAGGTCAGTGATTTTACTAAAATCAATTCCAGAGTATTCTTTAATGATATCAATGTATTTTGCACGTTTCCATGGAGCCGATAAATCAATTTGGTCTTTTCCATAAGCAAACTTTAAACCTTTGCCAATTGACTGTGCTACAGAAACTATCATTCTCTCTGTGAGTGATAACATAGTTTCCATATCACCAAAAGCCATATAGGCTTCCATCATGGTAAATTCTGGATTGTGTTTTGTGGAGATTCCTTCGTTACGAAAGTTGCGGTTGAGTTCAAACACTCGATCCATTCCACCCACAATGAGTCGTTTTAAGTAGAGCTCTGGTGCAATTCGTAAAAATAATTCCATATCGAGTGTGTTGTGGTGGGTGACAAAAGGTCTTGCGGCAGCACCCCCAGCGATAGGTTGCATCATTGGAGTTTCTACTTCCAAAAATCCTTCATTTGTCAAAAATTTACGAATTTCAGAAATGATACGAGAACGCATTTTAAATGTTTCTCTTACATTTTCGTTCACAACCAAATCCACATAACGCATACGATATCTTTGTTCTACGTCAGAGAAAGCGTCATAAACCACTCCGTCTTTTTCTTTGACAACAGGAAGTGGGCGGATACATTTTGCGAGTAGCTGAACGCTTGTTAAGTGAAGAGTGGTCTCTCCTTTTTGTGTTTGGAATAACCAACCTTCGATTCCGATCCAATCTCCTAAATCTAATGACTTAAATAGAGAATAGTTCTCTTCTCCTAAATCATCACGAGTCGCATAAAGTTGGATAAGACCTTCTGCATCTTTTAAGTGAGCAAAACTTGCTTTTCCCATCACACGTTTTGCATGCAAACGTCCGCCAAGTTTGAAGGACTTTTTTTCCGTTTGGTTTGGATCAAATCCGGCAATTAGGGATTTTGAATTGGCATTGGGAAAAAAACGAAGAGGGTAGGGATTGATTCCTTTGGCTTTTAAATCGTTAATTTTTTGAATGCGTTGTTCTATCAGTTCGTTGGAATCTTTGATTTCATCCATTTAAAGGATACCTCTAATATAAGAATACAGATAACGTACAAATTCACCGGTGATTTCTCTGACCCCATCTTCTGTTAAAAACCAATTGGAACCGGAGACCTCTGAAGGAAATCCATAAGCGGTAACCTTGATGGGCAAACTGGCTAAGGTTTTACGATAGGTTCCTAACACTCTTTTGGTTTCATACTCTCGGCAAAGAAGTAAAATGCTCACCAGATTGTCAGAAACGGCTATTTTTAATAGGTTTTTGGATGCCTCGTCTGTGTCACCCATTTTGGATGTTTGGATTAAGAGTGAAGAGAGTAAGTTTTGGCTTAATCCTTGGGTAACAAGTTGTTCCTTAATTTTGGATTCAACTTCCAAAGGGGAAAAAACATGGTTTTGTAACTTATCCTCTCGTATAACAAGAATCAGTTTTTTGAAATCTGCACGGCTGGATAAGGTAACAATTGCTTTTAAATTCTTTTTTGTCGGCCAAGTGTTTGCAATTTCTAAAACAGCAATATCTGATTTTTGGTAAGTTTCAGATGATTTTAGCCAATACGGTGCCGAAAGGAGGAGACCAACCAAAATAAGAAGGGGAGAGAAAAAACCAATAAAGAGGAGTTTGAGTCGAAAGGTTAGATCGGATACTTGCATATGGATGACCCCTACAACCTACCGAAAGACAAGGAGGAGTGACAAGAGAAAATTCATCTCCTTGACGAAAGAACCCGTTTTCCTAACCTGTCCTACATACACACCCGCTCGGATGGTGGAATTGGTAGACACGCTACTTTGAGGTGGTAGTGCCGCAAGGTGTGGGGGTTCGAGTCCCCCTTCGAGCAGTTGGATAAATAATCCTCACAAACATCTATCCCCCGAACATACGAAGAATCCTTAGTTCTAGCACGAACTTTACATTTCCTTATAGAATAGTTTATGAATAGAGCAATGCGACAAAAGTCTGTTATATGCAATGTTCACATAACTGTCATTAAATTAAAAAAATTTTTTGTAAGATACGAATTTTCATCGTATTTTTAATCGTATGAAAGTAACAGCAATACTTCCTGATGAATTAATTACAGAAGTTCAAAAATATACTGAAGGTAAAATATTACCGATTCGCTCCAAAAGGCACTATCCGAATGGGTAAAACTTGCAAAGGTAAAGAAGCTTAATGAAAAATCAAGAAACAAACCGCTTGAATTTTCATCCCAGTTTTCTGCTGAAAAAATTAGTAGAATTAATAGAACAAAATGATTTTAGTTGATACTTCTGTTTGGATTGAATTCTTCCGAGGAAAAGAACCTTACTTTTCAAAATTAGTTAGACTCATTGAGGCTTCGGAGGTCATCGCACATGAAGTTGTCTTCGGAGAAATTTTGCAAGGCTGCAAAAACAAAAGCGAAATTGAGTTTGTTTTAAATTACTGGAGAAGTTTAAATAATATTCTATCTAATGGAGCCCTCATTAAAGCTGGAAATTTACTCACAATAGCAAATAATCGTTTAACGGTAATTCTGTTATACTGTATTTTGTAGTTATGGTGAATCTTGCCGAATTGATACTGATGCATTTCCAGAGAGTAATTTAAGATAAAAAGCGTTTTGAAGTGTTCTGACATCATTCATATATAGTCGATATTGTAACTCTGTCGGAGTAGCTGAAATAGGTGACTCCATCGTTAAACTTGAATTACTCACATTGCAAAGTCTTAAGGCCGAGAATTCTAAACTGGTTGTCGCATCTTTCGTAATTACCAAAAAGTAATCTCTGTTTTGATTTGGCGGAGGCAAATTGTTGGTTGATGAAATATTAAAGATAACCGACCTTGTTGTGGAAAGAGTTAGGGGGTAATTTGTTCCCTTTTCAAGCGTTAGATCAACGGCAGGGCATCTACCTGGGCTAGATAGAAGCATTAGGTATAAGCCAAAACCTACATATTGATCGGTATTGTTGTCGCTTGTATCTAATAGCCTACTCAATCCCGTGCATGAATAATTGAATATAATCAATAAACAAATGACTAAATACTTTTTCATAATGATTTTACTCCTAGGTTAATCATTTTTTCTGATATCATCTTTCTAGGTGCAACCGTCTTAGTTGTTGTCATTTTTTAGAACTCCAATGGCAAGGGAATTTAGTTTAATCTCTTATGGTTACAAGAAAAGGCAAAGGCCACCATTTATGAAACTTAATGTATTGTAATTTATCTTTTTATGAAATTTGAATTATACTAAAGGTTTATGCCTGTTAGACTATTGAATCTAGCGAATGCAGAATTTGTATATAAAAAATTTTGTTTTAATCTATTTTGGATCAAAATAGATATGTAATAGCTGTTCTAAAAAGGAATTAATTCTGTTATACGGAATTTTGTAGTGATTCCACCCAAGTTTTATCCATCACTTTTAATCTGTTTTTCTTTAAGTTCTCTTTTATAATCCATTGGATTTGTTTGTTTTTGTTTTTTGCAATTTTTTCAAAAGATGCTTTGCCTTCTTTTGGAAGAGAAACAATGGCAACACTCCATCCATACCCTAGTGTTTTTCTTAGGGAATTTTGGTTTTCGGAGAGTTTTCCTTCGATCTTAGCAAAGGGCATAGTGATCTGTTTAAGGATTTCTAATAGTTCCAAAATAAATGGTTTTTCCTTTAGGAGTTTGGGTTCACATAGGGCTGCAACAATGGCCCTTCTTTCTAAATCATTTCCGTCTATCCAAACTTTTAAATTTTCCAATATTTCTTTTGTATTGTTTTCTGTAATTTCCTGGATGCCTATCGCTACAGCTTCCCTTATTCTCCAGCTGTTATGAGAGGCATATTTTCTAATGGTCGAGAGTGTTTTCTTTATATGATTTTTATTTTTTATACAAAATCCAACGATTCCACACATAACAACAAATTCTTCTGGAGAATCATGTATATCATCCTGGCAATAGGATAAACATTCCGATATTTCCTTTGCCGAAGCGGTTTTTGAAAAAGAACCAAGTAGCTCCAAATTTCCCCTTGGACCGGGGAGGTGAGAATTCTTTAAAAGATGTTCAACTGTTTGGGACATCGGTTTTATTTTTTAATTCTAATTATTGATTCAAAGTATGGTTTCTGTTTTGGAGCAAATGATGAGTTCTAACTTGGTCAATTCTTAACGTATTTCAAGAATATGGACCCAGGTAGAATGATAATTTTTTCTTCTTTGACTCACCCAAACGAACCGAAACAGAACACCTATTTTAGATACTTCTGAAAAAATCCAACGGCTCTTGTTTCTGCTTCTTTCGGAGAAAAATTCCACAGACGTTCGTGTCTATTGCACTCTGGAGACCAAAGGGATTTAGGCTCTCCTGCCTTTGCAAATAAATCTTTTGCATGATGGTAGTCGACGTAATCATCTTTTGTGCAGTGAAAGATGGCAATGGGTCTTGGGCTAATGGATGCAATATGATCTATCGGTCTTACTGAATCAATGTCCATATCACCACGGAGATTTAATGCGAGTTTGACGACTGGAATGAGTGGATAATAAGGAATTCCAAAATCGCGTTTTGCTGATTCTACAAGAACATCAATGGCACTTCCATACCCACTGCTAAAAATACCAGCTTGGATTTCTGGATGTTCTGCCATTGCGATGATACTGGTCGCAGAACCCATTGAAAATCCGAAAATTCCAATTTTTTGGAAACCCTTCGATTTTAAGAATGTTAGTGCTGCTTCAACGTCTTTTTGTTCATGAAATCCCATGGAAGCAAATCCACCATGATTACGACGCAAACTTAGTAAAAGTAAATTGTAACCTGCTTCATGTAGGCTTTTGGCAAAACGAAGTCCTTCGTTTCTTTGTCCCCCGTGACCATGGACCATGATGATTGAACCTTTATTTTGTTTGGCGGGTATCCAGTAACTAACAAGGTTCAATTTGTCCACTGTTTCGAATTGGACTTCTTCAAATTCCAAACCAAGTTCCATAGGGCCTTGGCAATACACATGATGGTCTAACTTACAATTGACTTTCGGATATAAAACTAAACTAGAAAAATAATAGGAAATGGCAACGAGTAAGATGATTATGAAAATCAATCCCGAAATGGTGTACTTTATGGTTCGTTTCATGAGCACATAAAAAATACGAAAAAACCAAATTCTGCAAGTAAAAAAAAGACAGATTCCATTTTTGGAAAATATGGAATCTGCACTATCTGTTTTCTTTATTTGTTGTATGAGTGTTCTCAGTCCTCTTTCCGGTGTGAGTGATGGGGAACTTCGAGGTTGTCCGCCTTCGCCTAACTGTGTTTCAAGCCAAAGTATGGAATACAATTTTGTTCATAAAGTAGACCCAATTGTTTATACCACAACGCGAAAGGTAGCCTACGAAAGAATGGCGAAGTATTTCCATGAATCTGAAAACATCTGGATTAAAGAAGAGAAGGAAGGGGAATACATTCGAGTGATATTTTTTACAAAGGTATTTCGATTTCCTGACCGTGTTGAGATTTATTTTCCAGAAGGAAAACAAGAAGCCCAAGTTCGCTCTCAATCCATTTTGGGACTTTGGGACATTTTTGCTAACAGAAGAAGAGTCAATCAGTTCCGAGAATTACTCGCAAAAGAATAAAAAAGATAATCTCCCTTACAATTGTTTGATTAAAGATTTTAGATCATTAATGAGGGAAAAGGGAACAGGTTTAATTTCTTCAGCTAGTTTGATTGTGTCTTCAATCGTGCGAGTGAGAACTTGTTTTTCTGCAGCATAAGCAGCTTGTGGTAATTTGGACTTGTTTTTCTTAAAAATTGTTACTTTGTTATCAATGATTTCTATCATTTGGTTCAAATATTGAATCTTTTGGTCCATAAACAAAACTTGTAACACAGCCTAAAGAAATGAGAAACCAATTTTTCGAAAACGAGAGGAAAATCATCGTAGGGGATACAATGACAGATGAAAGTTGGGATGCCTTCCTCCCTTTGCATTTGCAGAAACTTTCCCCGTTCCAATGGACTCCGATTTCTGTGATTGAAAGAACTTGGAAATATCTTTTTTCCGATGGTGTTACATCCGTTGTTGATTTAGGTTCGGGAGTTGGAAAGTTCTGCATTAATCTTTCACTTTTATCTTCCGAATCCATTGAAGTCATCGGATTAGAAGATAGAGAAGAACTCCTTTCCGTTTCTGAAGCCATGAAAAAACTTTGGGGGCTTTCAAGGGTCCAATTCCAAAAGAAAAATTTTTTAACTCATTTTCCTTTTGGGCATTCTCATTATTATTGTTTTAACCCTTTGTATGAAACCATTAAAGGTAGCCATTCGATTGATTTAAAAAAGAATAAATCGGCAAATCAATTTTTAAAAGACTTACGCACTTTCAAACAGAATCTTTTTTTATTGAAACCAAAATCAAAACTCATCACCTTCCATGGGTTCGGTGGTAGTTATTTGCCTGGATTTAGATTGGTTTTGAATGAAGAAATTTCTGGTGGGGAGTTCCAAGTTTGGGAAAAGGATAATACCTAATCCCAAACAGGTAAAACCAACAAACAATTATTTTTTAAGAGGTTTTTCTTTGTAAATGTGGTTTGGTTATAAAGAGATAAAGAATTCCTGAAAATACCACTACTAAGGATGTAAAAATCATTCCATAATTAATGTACCAGGGTTCATCTGGTGTTCTTGGCCAAACCATATTGGCGACCGCTGTGATTCCGTAAAACAGAGCTAAGGCGTTGATGAGAAACCCTAGTTTTCCTAAACGAAACGATCCCGATGGTTTCCATCCTTTGGATCTAGCATACAAAGCCGCAATGACTACCATCTGAAACGCGACGTAGATTCCCGCAGATGCAAAACTAATAATCGTTGTGACTGCATCTTGTAACCAGTGCCCGATACTTGCGATGACAATCGGAATCAGACCCGTAACGATCAAAGCATTCACTGGAACTTTTCCTGATTTGGAAAGATGGTTTAAGTGTTTACTTCCAAAGATCATCCCATCACGGGCAAAGGAAAATAATAGTCTACTGGCAGCTGCTTGTAAGCTGAGTAGACAAGATAAAAAAGAAACCATGACGACAGCAATCACCATTCGGTAGCCAGTTTGTCCCATTGCAGCCATAAGTGTTGTGGTAACCGGGTCGGCGTCTTCTCCAGAGATTGCTTTTTCTACATTGGGAAGAGCAAGGAGAAGTGCTAAACAAACAAAGGTGGCGGCTCCTCCACCGATATAAATGGTCATACGCATTGATTTTGGGATCGCTGAACTTGCGTTTGGTGTTTCTTCCGCAACATCACCACAACCCTCAAATCCATAATAACAAAACATCGCAGCTACCGATGAGGCGAGAAAAGCGGGAAAATAATTCACTCCCTCCCCAAAGGAAAATGTATTCCAGAGAATGGATATTGAATTTACTTTTGCAAAAAGTAAAAGGTAACCACCAACAACAACAGCTCCAATCAGTTCACATAAAAAACCAAAAAACGCAACTTGAGCAAGTAACCTTGTCCCACTTAAATTGAGAATGGTAGAGATTAGGATCATTACAATCGCAATCCAAATAAAGCCAGAATTACCAAACTCTATGCCGATGAGTTGGCTTAAAAAAGGAGCACCACCTACTGCCACAGCTGCGACAGTGGTAAAGAGGGCCCAAGCATAAACCCAAGCTGACATCCAAGCCCAACGTTCTCCCACCAAACGAAGAGACCATGGATAGATCCCACCTGAGATTGGGTATTGGGATACAATTTCACCAAAGACCAAACATACCAAAAATTGACCAAAACCGACAAGTAGGTAGTTCCAAATCATGGGAGGCCCACCTGCTTGGATGGCTAGGGCAAATACGGAATACACTCCCACAACGGGAGAAAGGTAAGTAAAACCGAGAGAAAAGTTTTCCCAAAAACTCATACTGCGTTCAAATTCAGATTTGAGTCCAAGTGCTTCTAGTTGTGCTGAATCCTGATCCAGAGTTTTTTGGTCCATGAAAGATCCTTATAATTGATGATAGTTTTGGTTCCAGGATTGGTTTTAGAACGAGGTCTGTTTTCTACAAACGATTTTGTTTTTCCATTGACGGATCGAAATTTCGAAACTAGAATCCTTGCAGTTACGGAAATCAGATATGAAACAAACACTATTCTTAGCAACCATCCTTTCCCTTTCACTCAGTTGTGCTAGTTCGCAAACAAGCGACGGATCTTCTGAAGAACCAGGCCTTATGGACAAAATCATTGAAAAGGCAAATTCCGAAGAAGGCCAAAAAGCCATTCAAATGGGAAAAGAAAAACTCCAAGACCCTGCCACTCAAGAAAAGCTGAAAGGTTTGCTCTCTAAGGAAAAAAAGAAAAAAGAAATCCCAGGAGTTCCTGCACAATAGTAGTATTTTCAACTCAAAAGGACAAACCTCACATTCGATTCCAAAGAATCGTGAGGGTTGTTTTCTCTAAAAAACCTACTAAAATCCACACTTTCTCCTGACCGAAAAACAATTTCTTTTAGGATCCAATTGTAACCTTGCAAATAATCAATCGGTTGTCTTACAGTTGTAAGTTGGCTTCTGTTGGGATGGTAGGTGAAGGTTTCATAAATAAATACCCTTGGGAATATTCAATTCCTAAGGTTTCAATCATATCTTGGATGGCGGGTCGATCCACAAACTCGGCCACTACTTTTGCTCCAATTCCTCTCGCCAGTTCCACGATCCCTTGTACAAGCAAATAAGCAGTTTTATTTTCTGGTAAATTCCGGATGAACTGGCCATCAATTTTTAAATAATCAGGATCAAATTCTAATAAACGCGCCAAGTTTGAATATTGGACTCCGAAATCGTCGATGGCAATCTGGCAACCAATGGTTTTTAAATCGCGGATGGTAAAGAGGCTATTTCTATTTTCTGAAAAACTGACATCTTCCAAAATTTCAAAAGTCACTCGATTGGGATCAATTTGGTAATGGGATAGTCTTGCTTCTACCCATTTGCTAAAACTTTTATATTCTAATTCAGATTCAGTGAGGTTGATGGAAAAATCAAAGGGTTTGTCAGAAAAGTAATTCATTGATTCATCAATCATTTGTAAACCAATCATACGAATGCTTCCTGTCACTTTTGCTAACTTCATAAATACATCGGGAGTGAGAATGGCATCCCTGTCTTTGATCCGAGCCAAACACTCAAATTTTCGTATTTGTTTTGTTTGGTTATCAACAATCCCTTGGAAGTAGGGGATAATTTGTTTGTTTGTGATCGCCGATTGGATTTTTTGACTGCGTTGGAAGTTTTGTAAATGATGGTCTGTGGAAAGATCTTCTGTATAAGAAACAAAATCAGAAGATATTTCTGTTTCTGCACGAAACAATGCTAATTTTGCTTTGTAATAACAATCTTCTTGTCCAGAAGCAGAAGAAAAACGACAATCTAAGTGGAACCCAACGCCATCTAAAATCAAATCGTCTGATTTTAATAAAAGACGAAAACTTCTGATTTTTTCTACCAATGATTGTTCGGATAAATTAGAAAGGACTGCAATTTCATCTGAATAGATATGAAACACCTTTTCTTCATTTTGTAAGTGAACCGAAAGCAATTGTAATAATTTTCTAAATAATTTTCTATAAACTTCAATCCCAAAGGTTTTGATGATGGTCGGAAAACTGACAATTTTCATCAGTATCATCGAATGTTCGTTTGATTGTGGCCTTTCTGATTTTAATTGTTGGACTAAAGATTCAAAATTAGGGTATTTCGAATCTCGATGAAAGTAGAGGGTATCAGCAAGTTCTTTGTTTTTTTCTTCTAAGGTTTTTTCTTGGAAATAAGCATCAATTGCCTGTTTGATGGTGAGTTCTAAGTCATGGGCATCCCAAGGTTTGGAAAGGTATCGATAGAGACAGCCGTGGTTGAGTGCATTTCCTATGGCTTGGGCAGGGGCTTGGCCTGTGAGCATAATTTTTTTGGTTCGGGGATGAGTTTCCTGCATCTCAATGAGAAATTCGTCTCCTTTTTGGCCAGGCATCACGTGGTCGCAAATGACAACGGCTAGGTCTGCGGAACTTCCCTCAATTTCTTTCATAATTTCCTTTGCTGTTTCTGCACTTTCCGCAGTTTCAATGGTGAAATTAGATCCAAAGACTTTTTTTAATTGTTCCTTTAGATTCCAAAGGATGAAGAATTCATCATCGATGCATAAGATATAGGGTTTTTCGTTCAAAGGGTACCTGGAGAAGAGTCTTAAATAATTGCGATCTTTCAGAATATGCAAGAAATATTTGATGTTGACATTTTCTTTCGATTGTATCTAATCATCCCGGTTCCCAAGTCGCTTGGGTGCGTGCAATTGGTTTTACGAGGACAGGAATGATTTCTAAGAAAATATATGTGGGAAATTTAAAATTTACCCTTAAGGAAGAAAATATACGCCAGATATTCTCCGTTTACGGAGTGATTCAAGATCTGAAAATGATTCATGACAGAGAAACTGGAAATTTTAGAGGGTTTGCTTTTATTACTTATGCCAATCCAGAAGAAGCAGAAGAAGCCGTCACCCAAATGAACGGTCAGCCTGTCGATGGAAGGAACCTGAAAGTGACTTTTGCCGAGGATAAAAGAAAAGAAAAACAGAACTAAAATTCACTTTTCCGGGATTGCCCATCCCATAAAGAAGGAGGATGACTCCATCCTCCTCTCTCGTCCATAAATTAGAAGATTACAAACCAAACCCTTGGTTCACTCCTGAAGTGGATCTTCGATTTGACCTGGATCTGCACCTGACAGTTGTCAGAGCCGATTACCAAGTGGTCCTTGCTACTGATACAATTCAGCCGCTATTTTTAAACGGTGAATCTTTAGAATTTTTATCACTCCGGATTGATGGAGCCATTGTTGACCCGGGTGATTACCAGGTTTCATCTTCTGGAATTTTAATCCCTCATCCTCCGAAACCTTCCTTTCGACTAACAATAGAAAACCGAATCTTTCCTGCAGGGAACACATCCTTGGAAGGACTATACAAATCGGGTTCTATGTTGTGCACACAAAATGAACCAGAAGGTTTTCGAAAAATCGTATATTCCATTGATCGACCAGACAATATGATGCGCTTTCGTGTTACCATTTCTGGAGAAGTTTCACTTTTTCCAGTGATGTTATCGAATGGGAATTTGTTAGACGAAAGGGTCATTGGAGGAAAACGAGAAGTCCTCTGGGAAGATCCTTTTCCAAAACCATCTTATTTATTTGCCCTCGTTGCCGGAGAACTAGTGGAAACCGAAGATTTTTTTACCACGAGGTCTGGAAGAAAAATCACCCTAAAGATCTTTGTCGAAAAAGGAAATGAAGAGAAGGTTAGTTTTGCTTTTGATTCATTAAAAAAAGCAATGCGATGGGATGAGGACACCTTTGGACTCGAATATGATTTGGATTTGTTTATGATTGTCGCTGTGGAAGATTTTAATATGGGCGCCATGGAAAACAAAGGCCTCAATTTATTTAACGCCAAACTTGTGCTTGCTGACAAAAAGTCGGCAACAGATGAAAGTTTTGAAGCCATTCTTGCAGTGATTGCCCATGAATACTTTCATAACTGGACTGGAAACCGTGTCACTCTAAGGAATTGGTTTAATTTAACTTTAAAGGAAGGACTAACAGTTTTCCGAGACCAGTGGTTTACGGAAGATATGACAGACCCTGCAGTCAAACGAATCAAAGATGTTTTGTTTTTAAAGGAATTTCAGTTTCCGGAAGACCAAGGGCCTATGTCACATCCTATCCTTCCTAAATCTTATAAAGAAATGAATAATTTTTATACGGTTACTGTCTATGAAAAAGGAGCGGAAGTCATTCGGTTGGTTTCGGAACTAATAGGAAGAGAAAAATTCAAAAAAGGCTTACAACTTTATCTGTCAAAATATGACGGACAAGGTGTCACCTTTGAAGAGTTTGTTTCCTCTATGGAAGAAGTGGCAGGTGGTCCAATTCCTTATCTGCGAAATTGGTACCATCGTAGTGGAACTCCTTTACTTTCTGTCAAAGAACATTATGCAAAGGATTCAAACGAATGGATTTTAGACATCACCGATACAGGTGCCGGCGAATATCCGTTAGTTTTTTCTAATTCTCTTGCAGTTTTTGATCGAAAAGGAACCATCCTAAAAGAGGAAAAGCGGTTGATGAGTGGAGCTCGTGATCAAATTCGATTTTCTGCCTTGGACTCAAATGGAACAAAGCCTGTTATTTCTTTATTTCGGTCTTTATCTAGTCCCATTCGTTTGGATTACAACCAATCTGAGGAAGAAAAACAAATTTTGGCAAAGGTGGAAACAGATGGGGTGTCACGTTTTTTTGCGTTTCAAAGTTTGATTTTTGATTGGTTTCGTAAGTCTTTAGAATCTGGTTTGGAGGAAAACTTTTCTATCATCTTGGAAACCATTGCTGATTCTTTTGGAAGGAATTGGGACAAAACATATCATAGTTTTTACCTGTCCTTTCCTGGCCTAACACAGATTAGTGAAAACATTGGTTGTTACGAATTTCAAAAAATCCAAAAATTAAGAATTTTTGCCATTCAAAGCATCGCAACCACCTTCACCAATTGGTTCCAAACTATTTTTGAAGAAAACCGAAAAACCATTCCTGTACAAACAAAGGAAGAGATCGGAAAAAGAAGATTAAAGAATATCTGTTTGTATTATCTTCTTTACGATCCATCTAAGAAGTTTGAACGTCTGGCAGTTGCAGAACAAAGAGAAGCAAAACATATGAGCGAAGAAGTTTCTGCGATGCGTTTTCTTTTAGAAGTAGATTCGAAAGAAAAGGAAAAATCCGTAAATTTATTTTTTGAAAAATGGAAACATGATAATTTGGTTTTGGATGTTTGGTTTGCCGCACAGGTTGGAACGGGCGAAAATCGTTTGGAAATAACAAAACTGTTAGAAAACCATCCACAGTTTAACATTCGCAATCCGAATAAGGTTCGTTCTTTGTATTTTAGTTTAGCAAGAAATCCTTTGACTTTTCATAAAGAAGATGGGAGTGGGTATTCATTTTTAGCAGATCGAATTAAAACTTTAAATGAAATCAATCCTCAGATGGCAGCAGCTCTAACCAAATTGTATTCCCCTGTTTCTAAACAAAAAGGGGAACTTCCAAAAATTGCCAAAAGGGAATTAGAAGTCCTAGCTTCTCTCCCCAATCTTTCAAAGGAATTGGGGGAGATTGTTGGAACTATACTTACATCTCTTTAAACGTACATAGATTTGATCAGGTCTTTGTATTTATCATGGATGACGTTCCTCTTCATTTTGAATAGGTTCGTCAATTCATCGCCCACTTCCATGGCCTTGGGCAAAAAGCGAAAGTCTGTCAGTTTTTCAAAAGATTTGAATCCATTTTCTGAGGAGATCTGTTTTTTGACGATGTTTTGGTAATAAAGTCGAATCTCTTTATTTTGGTTTAAGTTTTCACCTTCTTTCGGGTTGAGGCCTGCTTCTTTCATTCGATCTTTGTCGGGCCAAATCAATGCCGTGAGCGATTTTTGGTCCTGACCAACCACAATCACTTGGTTGATAAGAGCATTTTCTAATAATAAATTTTCGATGGGAACTGGCTCCACATTTTCGCCACCTAACAGAACGATTGTGTCTTTTACGCGGCCTCTGACAGACAAGGTATCATTAAAGGAAATAAAACCCAAATCTCCTGTATTCATCCACCCGTCATGGATGGCCTTGGATGTGGCTTCCTCGTTTTTATAATATCCTTTCATTACTTGTGGGCCTTTGATATGTATGATTCCCATTTTTCCTTTGGGAACTGTCTCTCCTTGGTCATTCACCACTTTGACTGCGGTTCCATCTGGCCATTTTCCAACAGAACCTTGGACAACATTTCCAACAGACCGAACTGAAATGATGGGAGCACATTCTGTCATTCCGTAACCTTCGTATACAGGAATTCCGATGACATTAAAAAATTCATCCACATGAGAGGGTAGTGCTCCTCCACCAGAAATTGTTCCTGTTAGGTGGCCACCTAAAACATCTCTGATTTTAGAGAACACCAGACCATCTAGTACTTTTGAAAGTAAAAATAGATTTAAAACATAACCAAGAGAAACTGCTGTATTTTTTGCTCTTTCAAATGGAGATTCTTCCTTTGTTAAAAGTTTGTTCCCGGCAAGGTAGTCTTGTCCATCTTTGAACTTTTTACATATATCATAAGCAAAATCAAAAAGTTTACGTTTGTTTTCTGGTGCTTTTTCTAACTTTTGTTTGATGCCCTGATATAAATTTTCCCATAACCTTGGAGCAGATGCCATAAAACTTGGTTTGATCTTTTGGAAATCATCACGTAAATCACGGATATTCGTATAAGCAATGGATGCCCCTTCTGCAATGATTGCATAGTCGATGGCCCTTTCAAAGATATGCCAAACGGGAAGAATGGAAAGTGTTCTATCTGTACTTTTGAGTCCCACTCTTGGCGGAACTTTAACCACATTGTACACCATATTCTGGTGGGTGAGCATGACCCCTTTG
This sequence comes from Leptospira mtsangambouensis, assembly GCF_004770475.1. Taxonomy (NCBI): domain Bacteria; kingdom Pseudomonadati; phylum Spirochaetota; class Leptospiria; order Leptospirales; family Leptospiraceae; genus Leptospira; species Leptospira mtsangambouensis. Next base: position 1,090,922 of record NZ_RQHK01000002.1, on the reverse strand, counting down.
GGCATTCCTGTTGTGCCAGAAGTATAGATGATGGTAAAAAGATCATCTGGTTTGACTTGTTTTGAGCGAAGTTCCAAAGAAGGCAAATTTTTCCGTAGGGCTTCGCCATCACGAATTAGTGTTTGTATAGAAACTGCAAGTGTATCCTTGGAATCAAATCCAGGATCTAAAATGATGACTTTTTCTACTTTTGTATTGGAAAGAATTGGTTTTAAAGAATCATACAATTTCTCATGTTCCACATAACAATACTTACTTTCCGAATGGCTAAGGATGTATTCAATTTCTTGTGGGGTGGAATCAGAACCTCTTGGAACGTTGATGGCACCGTTTAACAGAGTTGCGATGTCGGCAATCGCCCATTCCGTTCGGTTGTCTGCCATCAGTCCAATACGATCACCCGGTTGGATGCCCATCTGTAAAAGGGAGAGGGCAAGATTTTCTGCATTATGAAAGATATCTGTGAACGTACGACCGATAAAGTTTTTTCCCGCATCCTTTCCAAAGAACATTTCTTTGGAGCCATAGGCTCTATTGGCATAATAAAAAACATCATTCAGCGTCGTAAAATTTTTCATTGATCGTATCAGTCTCCGTTGGAGCTGAATATCATTGTTTTTTTTGTTTATTCAAGTAATATTTTCTTTTATGTGAAATCCCATTGGGAGATTCAAAAAAACGATCAAAGAGAGGATCAATATTCATTTTTTCGATTAATTCAAAATCATAGAGTAAGGCTTGGTGGGTCCAAAGATTTCCTTCTTGTTCTCGGTTTGTTGCAAATGAAGCCCGTCCCAATTTATAATACACAACAGGCAAAAACTCTTTTTCTCCACCCAATATTTGTGCCCGTTTTAAGTTTGTATAGGCATCTTCCCAGCGGCCAAGACTTAGTTCACAAGATCCCCGGTAGTAAAAGAGAAAAAAACGAGGATAAGCGGTCAACCGACGGCTATTCAGTTTTTCTAAACTAACTAAACAGGAATTTGGATCTTTATCCATAAATTGTGCATAGGCTAAGTTGAGTGAAATTTCAGGACTAATTTCTCCATGAGTTTTTTTATATATTTCAGAAGTTTTTTGATAACTGTCTTTTGCTGTTTTGTAATCACCTAGGACATAAAGATAATAATAGGATTTATAAATTAAAACATCGAGAGAATCGGATTCGCAAGCACGATAAGAAAAAAACTCATCAAGTGTTTTTGTAAAGGAAGGAAAGTCTCTTTCCGTGTATTCAATGTTTGCAATTTTTTTTAATAAAGCGCAGGTGCGAGATGTTCCGTTGGATACTTCCTTTTTGTATTCTTTTAAGGACTTTCTGTATGCTTTTAATGCTTCTTGGAATTTTTGATTTGCTTCGAGTTGGATTCCTTCTCTCTCTTCTTTTTCTCCTACACCTTCACAATAGGATTCTTTGTTGCCTTCATAGTAACAAATTCGTTCCCTAAATCCATTTTCGTTAGAATCGTATTCAACTCGCACCAGTTGGCAATTTTTAAAGTACCACCATTCGTCCATTCCGCCAAAATCGTTTTTATCTTTAGTGATTTCTTTTGGACAACCTCCTTGTGCGTAATAGGTAAAACTATCTTTTTTCCCATTCTTTGTTTCGTCTTCTTCTGTGAGAAACATTTGGCCTTTGGAATCATAATAATCCCAACGAAAAGGAAAAAATTCTTCTTCATTCAAAAAGAAAGAAAGTTTTAATAGTGAACTTCCTTCTTTCCATCCGGAAAAACAGGAAAATGAAAGTTTTCCACTTAAAAAATTCTGTGCAGGATCTCCATAATGATCTGTTAGGTGAGACCTGATGTCCTGTTTGAATCTTGGATAGGGGTAGTTTGTATGGTATTTGTCTAAATACTTTTGACAAAACCAAAAAATTTCATGATTTAAGGATTCTTTATGTAATACAATTGGAAGATCAGCACCAAATCGAAAACTAAAACGTTTAGGACTATGGTCTGAAATTTCAAACTTTTCTTTTGTGTTTTGGACTGCCTTCCAATATTCCTCTAAGAGACCTGCTCGAAGAGGACTTGAAAATGAAATTAGAAATGTAAGAAGGAAAAGGTAAATTCTCAAGATTTACTTTTTAAATACAAATCATATAGAACGGGATTTTCATATGGATTTCCCACCTTACGGATGGAGAAAAGTTGTAGAATAGGAGGCCCATTTTCCAAATAGAAGGCCCCATGTTCGTTGTTATAACGAATTACCCCTGTATGTTGTGTTAGGTTTCCACCTTTGGCAACCGTATGTTCAATGATGTCTTCTTCAAAAAGATCTTTATCATATTTGTCTTTGAGACCAGTGAAACTATTTACAACATAATTGTCTTCATTCGAAATTGGTTGTCCAAACTTCAGAAGTTTTCCATCGAGGGTTAAACTAAAGCCTTTCTGGGTGAATTCTTTTTCTTGTTTGTCCCAAACGCGGAACCGAATTGTAAATGCCATAACTGAACCCAAATTAAGGCAAGCGAAGTCCTTTCCAAGGAAAATTCCAAAAAAAATCGATGGTCAATGGAAGAATTCGAAAGATTCTTTGCCCCATGAAGGTCATTTCGATTTCCAATATCAAAGGGGGGAGTGGAAAGTCTACTACAGCTGCTCACTTGGCCTGTGCCCTTGCCAGAAGGGGGAAAACTCTGGTCATCGACATGGACATGCAGGGAGATTTGACAGATTTTTGTTTGCCTGATTTGGATCTAGCCCAACTAGACGAATCGAATGTCATGAGTGTCCTCCTTGGGATGAAGAGGATCACTGACTGCATTCGAGAAACCAAAACCTTCGATGTATTGCCTTCTACACTTAGTTTAGCAAAACTCACCAAATACAATCCTGATTCAACTAGCCTTTGCCTACAATTCAAACGTGCATTAGAAGAAGTACGAAACAAATATAAATTTGTGGTCATCGATACACCGGGTTCTGCCAAACATGAACTCACCACTGCAATTTATAATTCAGAACTGATTTTGATTCCGGTGACTCCGAGTAAGTGGACCATCCGAGCAGTGAATTTGCTTCTTGATGAAATTTCGCAAACAGAAACTATCTTTAGCCAAAAGAAAAAAATAGCCTTTGTTCCATCCTGGTTTGGACCTTCTAAAAAACACAGAGATTTACTGGACAAACTAAAACAGATTGAAGAGATTCCTACACTTTCTGAAATTCCTAAATCAGAAACCATCAAAACGAAAACAGAAAAACAAGAGAGTTTAAAAAAAGACAGCAATGCTTGGCATGCCTTTGATGTGTTAGCTGACGAATCCATTGCCCTTGTTGATCCAGAAAATTCGATTCTTTTTATGAAACCTTAGATTTGGTCGGTTTCATATACTCAATTAAATTTAATGAGTTTCATTTGGGTTTGATTTAGATGCTTGGTTTTTTTTTCTTTCTTCTGCGATCCCTTGGATGTGTTTTGCAAATCCGGGGTGGTGTTTTAATATTTCAGCAAACCGGTCTTTTCCAAGTGTATAAACATCGCAATAAGATCCTGCTTTAATAGTTGCGGTTCTTAAAGAGTCATCAATCAAACTCATCTCGCCAAAAAAAGAACCGGAATTGAGTGTTGCGAATATTTCTCCCGTTTTTTCTTTGATCACTTCCACATGGCCTTTCGATAAAAAGTACATATTGTGCGGGACATCACCTTCTCTGAAGATGACATCACCTTTCATATAAAAAGCAGGTTTTAATTCTAAAACCACTTCTCTTTTTAATTCTTCTGGTGCATTTTTGAAAAATGGAACCACTGAAATCAAATGATTATGCAAAAACATGGACACATCAATTTTGATACCGGATGGAAGTTGGTCCCAAATTTCGGTTTCATCAATTCCGTGTTTGTTTTCCCAAAGATTGACATAGTAGGAACGGATTCGATTGGCAAGGTTAGGTGGTAATTTTTTATATTTAATAAAACTATCGATTGTATTTAATTTCTCTTGGAAGGTGACACGAGAAATATCTAAATTAGAAAGTAGGGTGGCAATATTACCAATGACATATCCATAAATACCGACACCTAAAATCATCACTCCCATTGTATAGATGGTTTGGCTGTTTGTGACCGGTGTGATGTCCCCATACCCGATTGTTGTGAGGGTTGTCACAGACCAATATAAGGCACGAATGTATCTAGTGGTTATATCCTTATCCGGCAAAAACTCTGGTCCAAGGTGGATCCAACCACAAGCCACCCAATGCGCAAATAGACTTGTCCAATAAACAAAAAAGATCAATCGAAAGGTCATAGGATTGATCACTTCGACCAGTTTGAAGCGGTCATCGGAATCCGCACCCAAGGCCAAAAGTCTAAGTGATTTAAAAAGTTCAAACACACGAACCGAACGGAGCAGGCGTAAAATTTTTAAACTATCGGTCACTCCGAAGTATTGGAAAAAAAATCCCCCAAAAAGATCAAAAGGAAAAGCAGATAAAAAATCGATGAGAAACCAAGAGCGTAAATAAGTTTTTGTGACAATTCTTCTATTATGAATGAGGAGTCTGTCTTTTAAAATTGCTGTGTTAAAATTTAAGATTACATCAATTCCAAATACAATTTGGATTGCCCTTTCAAAGAAGTTCACACCGGCAGATAGTTTATAGTGAAAGACCAAACGAATTGGCACTTCAATGGCAAAGTAAGTAATACAAATAAATACAAAAAGATCCCAGATTCGTTTGTACGGAGAATTTGGATGGATCATAATTTCATTATCGACAAGGAGAAGTTTTATATTTGCCTTCTTTTTAAGAAAAATAATCCTGAAAGGAAAAGAGGTGATTATGTTCGGTGGAGCGGGCGGAAACAAGTTTGATATGCTCAAACAGATGAAAAAAATGCGATCGCAGGTAAAAACCATGGAAAAGGAACTTGCCGGTCTCAATTTTGTAGGAATTTCAAAAAACAAACTTCTCTCTGTGACTTTGGATGGAAAGTTCCAAATGAAATCCATTCAGATTGAAGATGAACTCCTTGATAAAAAAGATAAAAATCTTCTAGAAAAGTCCATCCAGGAAGCTTATACAAAGGCTTTGCAAGACGCACAAGCCGGTGCCGCCAAACAAATGCAGGCCATGGGCGGATTTCCGGGACTCGGAATGTAAACTGGTTTAGAACAGATAAAAAAAGCCTACAAAGACTGTAGGCTTTTTTACACAGACGAAAGGGACATTTTGTCCCTTTTTTTATGTCTTAAATTGATTAACTTGCGGGAACAATTTCCACTTCTACACGGCGGTTGGATCCGTCTTTTGGATCTACTCCTTTGAGAGGTGAAGAAGACCCAAGTCCTTCAATGGTTCCAATTCGTTTGTTTTCCACACCATTGCTAGTGAGAGCATTTTTTGCAGTCACTGCTCGGTCTTTGGAAAGGCTTAGGTTGAGATCTTCTGAACCAGTTTTATTGGCATGACCAGAGATATTAACTTTGGTTTCTGGATAGGCTGCAAGTGCTTCAGCCAACTTATCAATATTTTCTTTACCTTTTCCTTTGAGGTCAGCCTTTCCATCTTCGAAAGCAATTCCTCCATCCATAGTTGCAGTGAGAGCAACTGTTTCTCCGCCTCTTTCACTTTTTGTTAGAGTGATTCCTTGTTTTTTCATCTCTTCTGCCATGTTGTCGTACATTGTATTGAGATAAAAACCAGTTCCAAGTCCAGCCAAACATCCTGCTCCTAGACCTACAATCTTACCTTTGTTTTGTGGCTTTTTCTTTTCCATAGCCAATGAAGATTTGATTTGTCTTTGGATGTCGTTCTTTTTGTCTTTAGAATCTTTTTTACGTTGTGCTTCATCGTACACTGCACCAAGCGCCAGACCAACGCCACAGCCAATGGAAGTGCTTAGGATAAGTCTTTTTGTATTGTCAGATAATCCACAAGAGATTGTGGAAAGTAATGATAGGGATAGAATTCCTGAGATGATTTGTTTCAAAGTGATTGTCCTCGCTTACACGGTTAGTGAAGTATAAGGACAAAGTTTGAAGAAATCCTCCTTGTTTGCAAGGAGGATTTCCGTTTCTTTTTCGATCGGATTAGTATCTGTCCGTGAGGAGTTTTACTACGGATTCCGGTCGGAGGTTTGCTTGTGCAAGCATCGCCACACCTGATTTGGTAAGGATTTGGTTTTTGGAATATTCTACCATTTCCGTTGCCATGTCAGCATCCCTTACTTGCGATTCAGAAGAAACAATGTTCACATAGTTGTTACTCAGTGATTTCAATGTTAAATCCAATCGGTTGTAATAGGCTCCGAGATCAGACCGCAAGCGGTTGACCTTGGTGATTGCATCATCCAAAACTTGGAGTGAATCGGATGCCTTATTAGGAGTTGATAGAGTCAACTTGCTCCCAGCTGTTTTTAGTTTGAGTGAAGAACTTGTCATCGTATTGATATAGAGTTCTATTTTCTCTGAACCGTTCGCACCCACTTGCAAAGTCATTGGATTTTTGGAAGCACGAGAAAACCGTCCATCCAATGGTTTGATTTTGTTAAACTCAGCAGAAGTCCCGATTCTTTCCACTTCTTCCACAAGTTGGGATACTTCTAACTGAACCAGTTTTCTGTCTTCGTTAGAGTAAATCCCATTTGAGGATTGCACTGAAAGTTCGCGTAACCTCTGTAAGATTGAGTTTACTTGGTCTAAAGATCCTTCGGTCACCTGGATGAACGACATACCATCCTGGGTATTTCGTTCTGCTTGGCCAAGGCCCCGAATCTGCGATCTTAGTTTTTCTGACACTGCAAATCCCAGAGAGTCATCTCCTGCTCTGTTGATCCGCATACCTGTTGCTAGGTGCTCCATGGACTTGTCCATGTCACGACTAGTGTTTGTGAGCGCTCGTTTCGCAACTAGCGCGCTGATGTTGTGATTGATAATCATTGTCACACCCTCCTGTGTGTCCATGACCCGCTTGTTTCCCTACATGCGGAGAAAAGAAAAAAACACTGCCCCGGATTCCGTTTCCATCGGGAAGAGAAGGGGTTGCCTGCCCTTGGTTCTTCCGTGAATTTTGCCTTTCCAGATGATTCTATACTAAAAAACTAAGGCCTGTAAAGAAAATTTAACCATGAGAGGAGTCAGAAATTGAAAATCTACACCAAATTTGGCGATGGTGGTCAGACCTACCTTGCCTCTGGAATCAAGGTCTCCAAAACAGATCCAAGAGTGGATCTTTATGGAAGTTGTGATGAATTGAATAGCACCCTTGGCCTGGCCCTTTCTTTTGCCAAAGACCTCAGCTTGGAATCGAACTTTCTTGAGTATTTAAAGAGCATTCAAAGTTTTCTTTTTGAAATTGGATCGGAACTTGCAGGGTATGTGCCTAGAGATTCGAAAGAGGGAACAGTGGTTCATTTGACTGATGTCGAAAGTTTGGAAAAAGAAATTGATCGTTTGATGGAAGTTCTTCCTGAGATTAAATTTTTTATTCTTCCGGGTGGATCATCTATGGCAAGTGCTCTCCATATCGCTCGTACGATTTGTCGTCGTTTAGAAAGAGACCTACTTGTTTTTATTGAATCGGGAGGAGAAATCCATTCCGATTTAAGAATATACCTCAATCGACTTTCTGATTATTTATTTGCGGCAGCACGTTTTGTGAATCATGCAATAGGACAAGAGGAAACCATTTGGAAAAGCAGGACCAAATAGAATCGCATATACACCCGAAGGGGATCACTCCACTGTTTCTCACTGAAATGTGGGAAAGATTGAGTTATTATGGAATGAGGGCACTCCTTGTTTTGTATTTAGTAAAATCTTTGGGTTTTTCTGATGCAGATGCAGGAGCAGTTTATGCTTTTTATACCAGTTTTGTTTATCTAACACCAGTTCTTGGGGGATACCTAACAGATCGTTTTTTTAGTTATCAGTTTTCTATTTATCTAGGCAGCTTTTTAATGTTATGTGGACATATTTCTCTTGCCTTCTCAGACCTTTCATTTTTTTATTTAGGCCTTGTTTTACTTGCTTTAGGAAACGGTTTTTTTAAGCCCAATATGTCTACCATCTTTGGAAGATTGTACAATGAAAAACCAGGATTACGAGACAGTGGATTTACGATTTTTTATATGGGAATTAATTTAGGTGGCCTCATCGGTCCTATCATTTGTGGGAGTTTAGGAGAACAAGTGGATTGGCATTTGGGATTTTTATCTGCCGGTGTTGGTATGGGTATTGGAATGATCGTTTTTTATTTCGGAAGTAAACGCCTGCCAAGTTCCATTTGGAACAAGGGAAACGATTTGATATTACCATCTAGCGTAAGTTTGTCGGATCACGAGACCAAACCTAAAATTTTACTCATTGTCCTACTTTCGTTTTTTAGCATTTTCTTTTGGATGGCCTTCGAACAAATGGGTTCTTCTCTTAATTTATTTGCCTTACGAAATACGGATCGGTTTCTTTTTGGTTTTGAAATTCCTGCTTCCGTATTACAATCCATCAACCCTTTGTTTATCCTTCTTTTTGGACCTCTTGTTTCTATCCTTTGGACTACCTTAGCCAAAAAGAACAGGAACCCCAATCCAGTTTTGAAATTTGTGCTGAGTTTGGTTCTACTGGGGATTGGTTTTCTTGTGATGGTGGTGGCAGGGGAAGTGGCAGAAACAGGAATCTCTGTTTCGATTCTTTTTTTAGTTTTTGTGTATTTTTGGAATACGTTGAGCGAACTTTGTCTTTCTCCTGTGGGTTTGTCCTTTGTCAGCCAAATGGCTCCGGTGAAATATGCATCGGTTCTTATGGGGATTTGGTTTTTATCCAATGCTTTTGGGCATTATGCTGCAGGAATTTTATCAGGATACCAAAACCAATGGGGAAGTATGACAGTTTTTTATGGATTTTTTGTTCTATGTTCTTGGTTAGGTGCCATTTTGTTATACAGTATTTACGTTTGGAAAAAAAAGTCAATCTTGCATCTGTTAGCAGGTGGGGAGAAAAAGGATACTTTGTCTTTAGACCTCAATCGAATCTAAGTTTTAGAATCGGATAAAACAAAGGTTTAACCCTTGGTTTCTAAAACCAAGGCTTCTATTTCTTCGAACTTTTCTTCCCCTGCAAGTGCAATCACCTGTTCAGCCAGAAGTTTTGCTTTCCATGTAGAAATCTCTTGCACTTTTTCTCCCACTTCCCGCATCAGAGGTAGAGCTGAACTCAAATCTCGAAACCCAAGACCAATGAGGACAGCGGTAAACATGGGATCACTGCCGATTTCACCGCAAATGCTAATGGGTTTCTTTTGGGAATTGGCCACATCTGCAATGTTTTTTAACAACAACAAAAAGACCACTTGCCAAGGATTATACAAATCTCCCACCAAATGATTGTTACGTTCCACTGCGAGTAAATATTGTAAAAGGTCATTGGTTCCCACACTATAAAAATCAACCTGATTTCCAAGAAAAGGTAAGTTTAAAGCGCAAGCAGGTGTTTCCACCATAATCCCAAGTGGAATTTTTTTGGTGATTGCTAGTCCTGTTTGTTTTAGTTCTTCTAGACATTCCGCAAACAAAACTTTGGTTTGTAAAATTTCGGATCTAGTGGTGATCATAGGAAGCATGATTCGCATGGTTCCGAATTCACTGGCGCGAAGAAGTGCCCTTAGTTGTTCTTTAAAAAAGTGAGGATGTCTTAGTAGATAACGAATCCCTCGATTGCCAAGAAAAGGATTTTCTTCTTCGTATCCATTCTCCATTTTATCGGCACCAATGTCCCATACGCGGAAAGTGACGGGACGTCCTACCATTTTTAGTAAAATTCGTTTATAAACTGCAAATTGTTCTTCTTCTGTAGGTTTGAATTCTACATAACGAATGAATAAAATTTCTGTTCGAACAAGACCAATCCCATCGGCTCCTTGTTCAAAAGCCAAATCCACTTCGTCTTCAGAATCTATATTGGCACGAAGAGAAAACTTTTTTCCATCTTTGGTTTTGATTTCCTTCGGACCGTCACTGACTTCACGAACAGGTTGCACTTTGTGGATTTCACTTTTAATTCCAGCAAGTTTGATTTCATCGATTCCGGGGGACCTGTTGAGAATTCCTTTAGTGGCATCGAGTAAAATATAATCATCATCTTCTACGTGTGAGGTGATGTTTTTTAAACCGACAATTGTGGGGATTCCATAATTTCTTGCGATGATTGCCGTGTGACCTGTTTTTCCTCCGAAATCGGTCGCTATCCCCCTAAGTTTGCATTTCCCCAGTTGGATCATCTCCGAAGGAGTGATTTCTTTTGCAATGAGGATGACATCATCTGGAATTTTTGTTTGGTCGGCTACTTTATCCGGGTAAAGATTGGATTCGATCCTTTTTCCAATATCTAAAATATGATCCGCACGTTCTCTGAAAAATTCATCTGGTATGGATTGGAATTCATCATACAAGGAGCTAACGGCTGTTTCAAGGGCAAGTCCCGCCGATTCGTTGTTTTGTGCAATTCTTTCGAATACACGAGCCCGAAAGAGTGGGTCGTTTAGGAATACAATTTGGGATTCTAAAATTTCCGAAAGTTCACGGTTCGACTTGGATTTTTGGACGAGATCAGCTAGATCTTCCTCAGTTTTGAGTAGTCCTTTTTTAAGGAGTTCCACTTCTTCTTTGATTTCATCGGGAGAAAGATCGGTTCGGTCTTCCCGTTTCCGTTTGGATTGTTTCCAACGGAAAACCTTGCCATATACGGTGCCTGGATAGGCGGAAATGCCTTTGAATGTGGTTTTTTCTTCCATCCGTCCCTTTGCCAAAAATACTTTCGGCAAGGCTTCGTTTGGAAAGTAAAAAAAGAGGGATTCTAACGTACCGCTTGTTTTTTAGAAAAGAGCGGAATTCGTTTGCTTTTGAACTGGGTGAGTTCGTTTCCAGTGACTTGGCTCATGATGCATTTGGCAAGAGAAATGTCTAGGGCATGTCCCGCTTTGGAAGCAATGAGATGGCCACGGAATGGTCTCCCCATCACAGCCAAATCCCCAATCAAATCCAAAATTTTATGGCGAACACATTCGTTGTCATAACGCAAAGTATCGTTGAGATACCCGTCGTCAGTGAGAACCACTGCATTGTCAAGAGAGCCACCCATTGCTAGGCCACGGGCTTGCAAGGCTTCCACATCTTTCAAAAACCCGAAGGTTCGGGCAGGAAGGATGTCTGTTCCTAAAATGGATTCGTCAAGGGTAGTGGTGTAGGATTGTCCACGCAAAAGTGGGTGGTTAAAATCGATGCTATAAGTGACTTTTAATTCATCGGAAGGCAACATGACGAGGTATTTGTCCCCGTCTACAACCCAAATCGGGTTTGCGATGGTAATGGGTTCGATGGTTTCGTCTAGAACTCGAATCCCTGCGGAGCGGATTCCTTCCCAAAAAGGAAGTGAGGATCCGTCCATAATGGGAACTTCGACGGAATCAATTTCAAAAATACAATCAGTAATGCCTAAGGTATGGACTGCGGCGAGAAGGTGCTCGATGGTTTGCACCCGGTTGGAACTTCCGTCTCCGATGGTAGTGGCGTTACTTGTGTCGACAACATGGTCGAGAGAGACGGGAATTCGGATTTTTTGGGTCCCTTTGTAGAGGTAAAAGATCAGTCCTGTATTTGCTTCCGCAGGATGGAGCCGTAAAGTCACCATTTTTCCGGAATGGACGCCAATTCCCCTGAGAGTGATGGAGTTTTGGATCGTTTTTCTGTGTATCGCCGTTACCATATTCAGTTCCTACTTACAAATTTGTAGAAAAGGGGGGAGGGACAATTCCAAAACCGTGACCCCAAGTCAAAAAAATGTCTCCTTTTTACAACAGTGTGGTGGGAATGTGACGGCCGGGTTTTGTGCGCTAAACTAAAGAATTTTACTACAAAACAGACCGCATTTTACGTGTTAGTGCTTAAAAAGCACTAAGAGCGGAGCGAATGAAACTGGTCACAGGTGCTTGTTCCCTTGTATCTTCCAATCCTTCCCGTAGTTCCTTCAAAACCACTTGGGCATCCCCAAGGGTGGTATTGACCGATTTGTGGACATCACTTTCATTGATGAGTTTTCCGAGTGTCCCTTGTCCTTCGTTGATCTTTCCTGTGATCCCGGCAATGTTTTGCACTGTTTTCCGAATGTCGGAGCGGTTTTCGGCAATGAGTTCGGAAAGAGATACGAGTGGGTCTTGGGTGACCTTTCCTTGGATGGGTATCATTTTTCCCGACCTTGGAGAGATCTCCACTTTGGTGAGGGCAGGCTCCGTCATCATGTATTCTTTGGTTTTGGGATCGACCGGAAACTTAGAACCTGGGTCGAGAGAGACCACCCGGCCCGAAAGTAAACTTTCGTTTTTGATTGTGATTTCGTAGTTAGAAAAAAGCTGCACCTTTCCTTTTAAGAGAAGGGTGAGCTCCACCTTGGTTCCAATCCCTGTTTCTCCCTCGGGCAGTAGGTTTCCATATTCGTCAATTTGCACCAATCGGATTTTAGAAACATAACCGAAAGGAACCCCGTGGATGGTGACTTTGTTCCCGATTTTGATTCCTTCTGCATCGGGAAAATAAACGGGGAGTTGGTATCCTGATTTTTGAAAAGGGCCACCTTCTGTGACAATGGTAAAATAACCCACAGCTACAAGTGAAAAGATAAATAGAAGACCGACAATGAGAGCACGACCTACGGTAGGCATTCCCTAAATTTCTCCTAAAGTGATGGGCAAAGTCAATTGGATTTTCCTTTTTTTAATTCGGAATGATCCAGAATCATCGGACCAACGGTATTGCCGTGAATGAATTGTTGGATGACTGGATTTGTTGATTTTTGGATTTCCTCTGAGGTTCCGCAAAACTGCACCTTACCTTCATAAAGAAAACTGATACGATCGGCAATTCTGTAAGCGGAATTCATATCGTGAGTCACTACTATGGATGTTAGACCTAATTCCTTTTGCAAACGAATGACTAAATCATTGATGACATTGGACATAACCGGATCAAGACCCGAAGTAGGCTCATCGTATAACACGATTTTAGGTTGGGAAGTGAGAGCGCGTGCAAGACCCACACGTTTTTTCATCCCCCCGGAAATATTACTGGGTAAGGTATCTTTGGCGGGAACTAAATCGAGCCATTTTAACTTTTCCATGACAATACGATCCAGTTCTTCCCCAGAAGCAATTTTATGTTCTCGCAAGGGAAGGGCTACATTCTCATAAACAGTAAGCCAGTTGATGAGCGCACCTGATTGGAATAACACTCCTAGTTTAGATCTAAGTTCTTCTCTTTTTTTCTCACTGGCGTTAACAATGGATTCACCAAAAATCTGACAATCTCCTTCGTCGGGATCAAGGAGTCCTGTGATATGTTTGAGACTCACCGATTTTCCTGTTCCCGAAGGCCCAAGGATGACCATCGTCTCGCCTTGTTTGACGGTTAGGTTCATTCCTTGTAAGATCTTTCGTTTTCCGAAAGCTTTATGGACGTTTTTCATTTCAATGGCAAAGGGTTCCATCATTTCCTTCATTTATAAAATAGAGCGGTGAGCACATAACCAGAAAAAATGACCATAAGAAAAGATGTGACCACAGCCTTTCTTGTGGTTTGGCCTACACCAATGGCTCCACCTTCTGTCCTAAGTCCTTGGCTACAAGATATGGTGGAGATAGAAAGACCAAATACATAACCTTTGAGAAGACCCACATATAAATCTTTTAGCCCTGGAACGGAAGATATACGATAATAAACATCTTGGAAATAACTGATCATATCGATTCCCAGTTGAAAATGTCCTACAATTCCACCACCTAAGATACCTAAAGCGGCTGAATACACACATAAAACAGGAACCATCATGGAGAATCCAACGATCCTTGGGAGTACAAGATACCTGATTGGACTAATGGACATCACTTCCAAAGCATCAATTTCTTCTGAAACTTTCATGGTTCCGATTTCAGCAGCCATCGCCGAACCAACAGAAGCTGCCAAGATGAGTGAGGTCATAAAAGGGGACATTTCGCGAGTGAGGGTGATGGTGAGTAAAAGTCCAATTTGACCTTCGGCTCCAAAATCGCGAAGTCCAAGGCCGGTGTTTAGTCCAAGGATCATTCCTGTGAAAACAGAAACAATGGAGACTACAAACAAAGAACCAACTCCAGCAATAAACATTTGTTCTAAGATCTCTTTTCTTTTGAAATAAAGATGGTGAGATTGTCCTATAGCACGAAAAAGAAGAAGGACAGTATAACCAACTGCATAGAGAAAAGGTTCCAAGGTTTTGGAATACAGGCGTTTCATAGTTCCCACCAGAGGAGTTTGAATTTATTTTTTGTATCTCGGGTATCAATTCCAAATAATCCATAAACAAAATCATAACGGAACCCCGTCGGTGATTTGGAATACTCTACGAGTAAGGGAATGTGGATATGAGTTTCATCCTCTGTCCAACGATGCGAATATAGTCTTGTGATTAAATGCAAACGTTTCTCTCCATTGGACGATCTTTTGTATTCGATGAGAGAGAAGATGGGTTCCCAAACATCCTCCATCACTTCAAATCGAACTGGGATAATGGCTAGGGTATTCCATCCAAAATTCCCATCGGCATCTTTATGATACCGGAATAGGGGCCAAAGTTTCCAGTAATAATCTTCTCTTCCTGTTTGGACATATTCACTTTTCATATGGGAATAAAAAGGTAATAAAAAATGAGAAGTAGCTTTTAAGTGTGATGTATTTTGCGACAAACGAATGTAAAATGGTGTTATAAACTCCGCTTCTTTTTTGGCAAAATAAGAATATCCATAAAAAGGAAAAAATACAAGTTTTTCCGTATCTTTTTTTGTAGAAGTGGTATACTGAAAAAAAATAAAAAGAGCAGTGTAGTTGGTTTGTCCTGTTTTTTTATCATACCCATAAGAGAATAAAGAATTCAAAATAGGAAACCAAAGGTAGGCTCTACTTTTCATATTCCCATCTCTCGAATCCTTACTGTTATAAAGTGGGAAAAAAATAGAATATGTGGTTGGTTCTTTTTTATCCAATCTTTCTTCTCCCCATTGGAAAAAAGGCCAAAGAAGGGACTGTCGTTTGTATTTTCCTTCGTTTTCCTTCTTTGAATAAATCGGGAAAATACGAATGTCACTTCTTGTTTCCGATCCTCCCCACATCACCAAGGGCCAAAGGATGGATTTTGCTTCATAGGTTTTATACTTCCATTCGGAGTAAACTGGAAACAAAACATAACTTAGTTCTTGGTAGGAAAGTTTGTTTCTAATTTTCCCATAGAGAGGAAACACACTAAAATAGTTTTCTCTTTGTGATTCACCTTTCCCCCAAATCAAAAGAGGAGTGAAGAGGATGTCTTCATCGTCATCACCTTCTTCATGTTTAAATCCTGTCCCACTGAAGAAAAACAAAGAAGACCAGGTATACCAGTAGTTGGTTTCTTCTTTGTAATAAAATGGGGAGAGATAACTTTTAAAACGAAAGGCATAGGTTTTATCTTGAAAACCCATGTAGAACGGACGAAAGGCTAAATAACTTTGCCTGCCCCGTTTTTCAGATTCATATAAAAACCAAAATTGGTGGTAATCAGACTTGATATCTTCTGTAAAGGAATTGGGTAATTTGGCAAAAATCGAGGAACTGAGAAAGAAGAGACAAAAAACAATTCCGAATTGAATTTTAAAGCGGGAATCCACGTAATTTCAATATCTTCAAGTTTCTATAAAAGGAATCAAGTGATTTCATGACCCAAACAAAAATCGCACTGCTTTTCGGGGGTATCTCCGGGGAACATATTATCTCCATTCGTTCTTCTTATTTCATTTTCAATACGATTGATCGGGAAAAATACCAAGTTTGTCCGGTTTATATCGACCAATCGGGAAAATTTTGGATTCCTGATGGAAAGGATCCGGCCTATCCTGATCCCGCTGGCAAATCGGAAACTGAGTTTCTGAATGAATTTTCTTCTGTCAACGGGATAACCAAACCTTCTTCCGGTGCCGGTTTACTTGAACATGGATTTGAGGCCGCCTTTTTGGGGTTACACGGGGGAGCTGGCGAAGATGGTAGAATCCAGGGGTTTTTAGATGTATTAGAAATCCCTCATACAGGATCAGGGGTTTTGGCTTCTGCTCTTGCTATGGATAAATATCGGGCAAATCTTTTATTCCAAACCATTGGAATTCCTGTGGCTCCTTTTGTGGATTTAGAAAAAGGAAAAACGGATGCAAGAAAAACAGTTTTAAATCTTCCTTTCCCGTTTCCCGTCTTCATCAAACCAACGCTTGGTGGTTCTAGTGTCAATACGGGAATGGCAAAAACTCCCGAAGAGGCAATGGTTCTTATCGATAAAATTTTTGTTTCGGAAGACCGAGTCCTGATCCAGAAATTGATATCTGGAACAGAAGTCTCCATTGGAGTTCTGGAACGTTTTGAAGGCGGAAAAAGAATTCCTTTTCCCTTAGTGCCAACAGAGATTCGACCCAAATCAGAATTTTTTGACTTTGAAGCCAAATACACAAAAGGGGGAAGTGAAGAGATCACTCCTGCACCTGTGGGGGATGAAATTACAAAAAAACTACAAGACTATACTTTGAAATGTCATGATATTTTGGGCTGTAAAGGGTATTCACGAACGGATTTTATCATTAGCGACGGAATCCCTTACGTTTTAGAAACCAATACACTTCCTGGAATGACGGGAACAAGTCTTATCCCCCAACAAGCAAAAGCACTCGGGATCGAGATGAAAGATGTATTTACTTGGCTTCTAAGGATTGCCCTTTCTTAGGAAAAAAATACATCCCAATTAAGATGGCGATAAGGCTTGCTATGGTTCCGTAAAAATGGCTTGTCATATCGTCACCATAAACCTCCAAAATAAGCCAGGTGACAATCCCAACGAGTAAAGAAAAAAGCGCAGATCTTTCATCTGCCTTTTGGCTCATAAGTCCAAATACCATCGGGATAAATAAAGTCACAAGGGAGATCCCGCCTGAGTCTTCCACAAGAGCATAAATCGAAGGTTTTCCCACTGCAAGTAAAAATGAAATCCCAGCAATGATCAGGACTGAAGTTCTAGAAAGCAAAAGTAGTTTTTTATCATCCATATCCTTGAATGCGTATTTTAGAATATTCTCAGATAATATTGAAGACGGAGCAAGGATGGCTCCAGATGCCGTCGAAAGAATGGCAGAGATCAGTGCAGAAAAAAATAAAACTTGAATCCAAGGACTGGAAAACTTGGAAATCATCGTCGGGATCAGAAGTTGTCCTGTTTCGGAATTTAAATCAAAATTTGGGATAAGGCTTTTGGCATGCAGTCCTAAAAACAGAGGGATAAGTGCAAAAAGTAAATAAAAAACAGAAGAGAGGTAAGAGGCACGAATCGCTACTTTTTCGGACTTAGCAGACATGACCCTTTGGAAAATATCCTGTTGGGGTAAAGATCCAAAACCAACAACCATCCAAGCAGATAAGTACAAAGTCCAAGCATGGAAATTGGATTCAGGAAAAAAATTAAAAAATCCATCTGGTTTTTCTTGGATGCTGGACCAAATCGATTTTACACCATTTAACTCATATAAAACGAATACGAGGCCAATGATGATGGAGATGGATTGGAAAAAATCGGTCAAAGATACTGACCACATTCCCCCTAAATAAGTATAAAAAACAACAAGGCAGGCTCCAATCACGATGGCAGTGAATTGATTGATTCCAAATAGAATTTGAACCATAATTCCGAGAGCCACAAATTGTGCCGCTACCCAACCAAAATAGGAAAAGATAAGGCAGATCCCGGCAATAAACTCCATCTTTTTTCCATACCGGTTTCTGTAGAAGTCACCAAAGGTAAGGATTTGCATTCGATAAAGATACTTCGCAAAAACGAGTCCAAGTAGAAAAAGACAAAGGGCTCCACCAAACGGATCTTGGATGACTGCTAAAAATCCTCCTTTCGCAAATTCTACGGAGGAGCCAAGAATGGTTTCACTTCCAAACCAAGTGGCAAATAAAGCTGCTGTGGAGATGGGGAGGGGTAAACTTCTACCGGCTAAAATAAAGTCTTTGGAATTTTTTACTTTTTTTGCCGCATAAACTCCAATTGCAATCGTAATGAAAAGGTAACCTATGATAAATGCAGCTTGGAAATTCATTTTTTAAAATAAGTCTTCTTCCACTGGTTTCGAAGGACTTTCATCTTTCTTTTTTTTCACTGATGATTTTACAATTTCACCACTGGGAGCCTTTGATAAAAATTCAATTTTTGCTTCAGCATCGACCAATCTTTCTGAACAAACTTTTTTTAGTTCCATTCCTCTTTCATAGGCTTTGATGGATTCTTCTAAAGAAAGAGTTCCTCGTTCTAATTTTTCAGCAATGTCTTCCAATTCACGAAGTGCTTCTTCAAAGCTAACTGTTTTTTTCTCAACCATTTTGAATTCCTATATTTTTTCTTTTACTTCTACAAGAAGTTTTCCATCAGAAAGAAAAACTTCTAAACTATCATTTTCTTTGATTTTATGAATGGAGGATATAACTTGTTTGTCCTTATTTCGAACCACCGAATACCCTCTTTGTAAAGTCCCAAGAGGAGAAAAATGAACTAATCTTTGTTCTGCGAGGGTAAATTTATTTTGAATTCGTTCTAAATAAGATTTCCAGTTCTGTGTTAAGGTATCAAACTTTTGAAATTCGCTTTGTTTGCGTACCAAATAGTTTTTTCCAAGGAGAGAAATTTTTGTCATCAGTTCATCAAGAGCAGTGGATCTTACATCTAAGAGAGTTTTCGGATTTTGAAATACGGGCCTTCCTATGATCCCTGCCCATTTTTCTTTTCCCAAACGGACAACACCATTGAGTGCTGCTTTTAGTCTCTCTTCCATTTCATCCAAACGGATGAGGGTATCTGAAACATTGGGGATAGCTAGTTTTGCTGCAGCCGTGGGAGTAGGAGTTGTTGCATCCGCAGCTAGGTCAGTGAGCACCCGGTCAATTTCATGACCCACAGCAGAGATAATTGGAATTCGAGAATTGTAATACGCCATGACCACTGCTTCTTGGTTAAAGGCCATAAGATCTTCAAAGGATCCACCACCTCGGCCAGCAATGATCACATCCACTTCCCATTTCGGATCATTGATTTCTCTTATGGCTTCTATGATGGAGCTTTCTGCCCCATCACCTTGGACAAGGCATGGTGAAACTAAAATTTGAATGGAAGGATTGAGGTCTGTGGCAATCCGAATGATGTCTTCTACGGCGGCACCTTTGGGAGAAGTGACAATACCTAAACGTTTCGGAAATTTTGGAAGAGGGCGTTTGTGCGTTAGATCAAAAATTCCTTTTTCATGTAGGCTTTTTTTCAGTTTCTCAATTTTTAATAGGATGTCCCCTTCACCGATTTCCTCTACTTTTTGTACGGTAATGCTATAATACCCGCCTGGTTCATATACAGAAACTGAACCATAAACCAAAATCTCCATTCCATTGCGAAGAGGTGTTCCTTTATAGTTTTTTGCCTGGAAGGAAAAGAAGGCACATTTGATGACACTTGCCGAATCTTTTAGAGAAAAATACATATGCCCAGAACTATTCGTTTGGGAATGGTTTGAGATTTCTCCCCGAATCCAAATATTTTTGAATTCAGGAGAATCTTGAAGTTTGGCTTTGATCAGCCGATTGACTTCACTGACACTGAGCGATGAATCTACTGTTTCCATTTAAGTAGTCTGAAAACGAGTTTCTCTAAAAATTTTCCAAAAATCCCAAAGGATGATGACAAGGGTTAAAGCCATTGGTCCGATGATAATCCCCGCAACACCAAACTCTTGTAAACCGCCAATAAGAGAGAGAAAAATTAAAAATGGATGCGTTTTTAGTTTTTTGTCTAAAATTTTTGGTTTCACTAAGTTTTCTAAAATCAAATAACTTGCTCCACCAGCGATCATAAAAAGAATACTACCTGTCCAATTCTCTTGGACTAAACCGATATAAAGTCCAATCGGTAACCAAACAACAGATGTTCCGACAACGGGGATTAATGAAAAAATCGTAGCAATGCTTGAAAGTAAAAACTTATTTGAAACAGAAGTAAAAAGTAACAAAACATAGATTAGGGCACCTTGTAACAAGGAAATAAATAGGTTCCCCATCATTACCGTACGAATTGCTTCTTCTATTCTTCTACCTAGTCTCTCTTCTATTTCTGTTGGGAACGGTAACAAAACAAAAAGTCCATGTTCCATCCTACTTCCTTCTTTGTATAAAAAGAAAAGTAATATAAAAGTAAAGAATGCATTGAATATGATGGCACCAGGTACTTCAAATGAACCAAGTAAAAAACCAGAAGAGTTTTTTAATAAACTATAAATGGAATCTAAGTTTAGAATATCCATATGTTGGCCTACATACTCGCGGTACATCAGAGGAAGTTTGATCCAAAAGAATTCATTTTCAGTAAAAAAATCTGTCAACATCGGACTATTGAGTAACAATGCTACGATAGATTCTTCAGTGAGTTGGTTTCTAATATAACTGACTAAGTTTAATGATTCTCTTATCAACGTAGAGAGAATGAGATAGGAAGGGATAAATACTCCCGCAAGCATCAGGATGACCATGATGTAGGGAGACAATCCATGAAACTTGACACCTAAAAGATTCTTTAGTTTTTTATGAGTTTTCCTTGTGGTGAGATAAAATAATAAGGCAAGGAAACTCGCCCAAAGGAAAGGTTTGAAAACAAAAAATAAAGTAAGACAGGTTCCTAAAAAAATCGCACCGAGTAGTAGGTATACGATTGTTTCGTTTTTATTTTTAATCCAATTCATTTTTAATAACTAGAATGTTTTCTGAAATAGAATCGAATGTAATTAGTATTTGTTCCTGATGCGGAAACAATGATGGAAAGGGATTTTTTAATGAAACCTTCTAGTAAGTAGGAAACCTCACCATTTTTTTCGCTTTTTTCGATGAGTTTCCAATCACCTTGTGCGGCTCTTGCTTCGATTCTTTTTTGAATCATCTCCAAACTTTCTTCTGATTCCAGAAGTAGGCTTGCTTCCTTTGTATGGATATGACTTGTTTTGAATTCGCTGGATTGTAGTAGTTGCGCTTTTTCAGGAAAAAAGGACTGAGGAAATGCGGGCGGAGCATTCATCGGGTATTTTGTCACAACGATTTGATCAAATCGATAGATTTCGGTTTGAGGAACCGGGCGACATTCCCAGAGAACAAGAAGTAAAATAGGCAAAAATCGAAGCATTAGGGAAAGCAAATGTGAAACTAGTGATTCCTTCCATTCATTTTTTTAAATCTTTGTTGCCATCTGGTTTGGAAACATATCCTCTTCTTTTGTGCTGGATTTCTTAGAATTTGATGTGTTTTTGAATCGGATCCTTGCATTGCCCCCGGCTGTACTTTGGGCCTTTTTTTGTTTTTCTAACTTTCTGGAAAATATTTTCCCCCCTTGGCCAGGGGATACTGTCACAGTCTTTTCTGGGTTTTTATCTTCAAGTCCCGGCTCTTCACTCTCCTTATCATCGATCATCTGGGCAACCTACTTGGGAAACCTTTTGGGGGCCCTGGCCATGTATTTTTTTGGGGAAAGGATCTTACAATTTCTAAAACGATCTAAGTTTCCTTTTTTGGCCGCACTCTACCAAGAAGAAAATTTACATAAGACTCTCGTTTGGTTTCGAAAACATGAAGTGATCGTTGTCCTCTTGTCACGGTTTTCGGCAGGGATTCGGTTTTTTGTCTCCATTGTTGCGGGTATGGCCAAAATGAACGTCATTAAATTTGTCCTTCTATATTCTTTGGCTATTTCGATTTGGTGTGGACTCTTACTTTCGGGAGGTTCCCTGCTAGGGTCCAATTGGAACCAAATCGTTGTTATGTTATCATACTACAATCAAACCATTGGAATAGTTCTCATTTGTTTATTTTTGTACTTTCTATACCAAATTAGGAAGAAAAGAAATACAAAGTTGACATGATTTGATCTTCTGTTAGGGTTTTCACCCATGAACTCTTGGGGAAATATAGCGTTTGATTTTTATACATTCGGCTCGCTCGTCGGTGTTATTTTTACTTTTTACAATGCACAATTTTTTTTGACGGTGAAAGAAAAATCGGAAGCTACCTATCAATTGGGAATGGGTACTCTCTGGCTTGGCCTGTTTCATTTTGGGTATCTCATTAATTTTTCTTTTATGGGTCCTTCATCTGCCTATCTGCGATGGCTCGTCATCATAGGTGCTATGGCTGGAGCGACATACCTAACCAGCTTTTTTTTAAGTTACCCCGAAGTTTATTTCCCCCGATTAAAAAAATACCTCTTTAGGGTTATGAACTTTGTCGTTGTGACTGTAACTGGTTACTTTGTATACATTAGCCTAACAGCCGGTAGGTTATTTTTCTTTAGTGGTCATTATTGGGATTTTCCTGTTCCTGTTTTTTACAAAGCTTATGCTATTATCGTTCTGATTTTTTTTGTTACCTTTTCTTTCGTTGCCATTGTGCAGATATTCAAAATGCCAAAAGAGTCGAGGTTTGCATCAGCAAGCATTCTCATCGCCTTTATCCTTGTGACCATCCTACCAGGAATTATGAATGCACAATCAAGGGATGGAGCCATTGGTCGCGGGCTATACCAAACCATTACGGATTTAGTTTTGGTAGTTGGTTTGTTTGTTGCCAATGTAGTTTATATCAATAATACAAAAGACAAAACTACGATTATTTCACGAATTATTGGAATATCTCTCGCATCATTTTTGTTAGTTTTGCAGCTTGTTGCTTATTCTGTCATCCAACAGTCTGAATCAAACTATGATATGGTGCATACAGCCAGAGCCAAAAATTACATCGCAGGAATCGAAACGGACCAAGTTCCCAGTTTTCATTATACTTATGATATTAACGAGAAAGAGTTTGTTCGTAAAAAAGGATTCGAAGAAACTTCTGTGGAACCTGCAAGTTACGAATCAGAATATTGGAATTCCTGGGCTTTGGAAACCATTCTTTCTTACAAACAAAGTTCTGATTGGAAAGAAAAAACAAGTCGTCTTTTTTCAAAGTTACCAGAGTCAAGCAAAGGTTATGCTGCTGAAATCAAACGGCTTTTGGCATTGGATCAAGTGACAAGCCCGGAACTTCTCATCCAAGAATTGGAATCTGAAAAACGTAAAATCCTCTACACTAGAAATAAATTAAGAGAAGTCCCCGTAAAAAATTTTTCCGAAGGGGCGGAGTCATTGGTTTCCAAAAAAGATGGACCACTATCCGGTTTTTATGGCGCAGCACGGACTGTTTTAGAGGCGGACATTCCTGAAGAAAAAAAATTCGAAGTCCTGGATCAAATGTTTTCCCCTATGCCGAATCATGGAGACAGAAATTACCGGGGTCGGGTTAAATTTGCCGAGAACAATCCAGAATACTCGTTTTATGTAAGTTATCTGGTGGTGGATAAAGAAAAAGGACTCATCCATGAAGTGGGTTATCCTTATTTGGATTACCGGGAATTCCAGGAAGAAGTCACACTTCCTTGGATCATTGGTGTTTTGTCTCTAGCGGTGCTTGTCATTTTTGGATACAGATTGTTTTTCCTAATTGCACTTTTAAGACCAATTGAACAAATCATAGAAGGTTTAACAGAGGTAAACTCCGGGAACTTAGAACATAGACTGACAGTTCATGTGGAAGATGACATTGGATTTATGGCAAGATCATTTAACAGAATGGTGCGTTCAATCCAAGCAGCCAGAAAAAAATTGGAACAATACGCTGACCAATTGGAAGTAAAGGTGCAGGAACGCACGAAGGAATTGGAAAATTCTTTAAAAGAGGTCCAATCCTTAAAACACCAACAAGATGGAGATTATTTTTTAACCTCGCTTCTTTTGCAGCCGTTTAATGCAAATAATGCGAATCATGATAATGTCCAGGTTGATTTTTTACTAGAACAAAAGAAAAAATTCACCTTCCGCCAATATGAAAAAGAAATCGGTGGGGATTTGAATATTGCCAATCAGATTTTTTTAAACAATCGTTCCTATACTGTATTTTTAAATGCAGATGCAATGGGTAAGTCCATGCAAGGTGCTGGAGGAGCGCTTGTTCTTGGTTCTGTTTTTGAATCGATCATCACAAGAACTCAACTTTTAAGTGAGGCTCGCAATACTTATCCGGAACGTTGGATCAAAAATACCTTTTTAGAACTTCATAAAATCTTTGAAGGTTTTGACGGTTCCATGCTTGTTTCATTGGTTCTTGGACTCATCGATAATGAAACAGGTCTTTTGTATTTTATTAATGCAGAACATCCTTGGATGGTTTTGTACCGAGATGGAATTGCCAGTTTTATTGAAAACGAACTTATGTTTCGAAAACTAGGAACTTCTGGAGTCCAAGGAAATTTATATATCAAAACATTTCAGTTGGAAGCAGGAGATGTTCTACTGGCTGGATCTGACGGGCGTGATGATTTACTCATCTCACATACAGAAGATGGGAAGCGAGTCATCAATGAAGACGAAAGACTTTTTCTTCGCGTTGTGGAATCGGGAAAAGGAGATTTGGACCGGATTTATGAAGAGCTGCGCCAATATGGTAGCCTAACCGACGATTTATCACTTTTAAGAGTTTCTTTTATTGAAGAAAAAGAACGTTATAAAATTGAGAAAGAAAAACTAAAAGAAATTCAATCCTTACTCCACAAAGCAAAAGAGGCGAGTGAATCTTCGGACCTCCAAGAGGCAGTTTCGTATTTAGAAAAAGCCAATTCTTTGGAAGAAAACATTCCTGAAATCAAAAAGAAATTCATCCAACTCTATTTAAAACTCAAAGACTATGGAAACGCCAAAAAAATGGCCAAAGACTATAGTTTGTTAAAACCAATGGATACGGAGATTATGTACATCACTGCTTTTTGTGCAAGGAAAGTGGCCGATATCAAAACAGCCATTGATTTTGGAGAAAGGGTTCGCCTTCGTGATCCAAACCATGTCAAAAATTTGATCAATTTAGGGCAGACTTACTTGGCTGATAAAAACTTTTCTCGGGCAGAAAACATCCTAAGTTCTGCTTTGGAATTGGACCCAGAAAATCCAAGTTTGCAAAGGCTTCTTGACCACATTCGGAAAAAACAAAACAAACAAGATGTTGTGGGTTAGAGTCTAAGATCTACATTGAGTGAAACATTTGAGATAAAAATTTCCGAAAGTTTTCGAGACTTTACTGAAGAGGAATGGAATCTTCTTGTACCAGCTGATTCCGTTTTTCAAGAATACGAATTTCTTTCCGGGTTAGAAAATGCTGGTTGTATCGGGAATGGGGATTGGATCCCGGTCCTTGTTTCTGCTAGAAAAGAGGGAATTTTAAAAGCTGTCCTGCCTGCTTACCTTCGCAGTGATTCGTATGGCGAATATATTTTTGATTTCCAATGGGCCAATGCATTCCACCGGGCAGGAATTCCTTATTACCCAAAATTGACGGTGGCCGTTCCTTTCACACCCGTGACGGGGAATCGAATTTTATTTTCCGCCGAGTTAAGCGATACGGAAAAAGATTCTCTTGGTTCTCATCTCCTGCAAAGGCTGATTCAATTTGGAAAGGAAAAAGAAACGTCTTCTGTTCATATTTTGTTTTGTAAGGAAAACGAACAGAAGTTAGGCATCCAAAATTCCTTTGCTCCAAGACTTTCTCACCAATACCACTGGTTTAACAAAGGTTTTGCGAATTTCGAAGAGTTTTTATCCACTCTTGTCAAAGACCGTAGAAAGACAATCCGCCAAGAACGAAGAAAAATTTCGGAATCGGGTCTTGTGATCCAAACCCTTACCGGTGACCAGATTACCGAGGATCATGCTCATATATTTTTTACGTTTTATCAGGATACCCATTCGAAAAAATGGGGCCAGGCCTATTTGAATCGAAAATTCTTTTTGGAAATGCATCGTAGTTTTCGCCATCGTTTGGTTCTTGTATTGGCAAGTGACCCTTTAGGGAAACCAGTTGGTGGAAGTTGGAATGTTTTTCGAGACGGGTTTTTATTCGGAAGGTATTGGGGAGCTTTGGAACATGTTCCCAATTTACACTTTGAATGTTGTTATTACCGATTGATTGATTTTGCAATTGAACATAAAATGGAACGAGTGGAGGCCGGTGCCCAAGGGGAACATAAATTCTTAAGAGGTTACGAAGCGGTTCCCATGTATAGTTTGCATCATATTTATAATGAACAGGGCAGAGCGGCTATTGAATCCTATTTGGAACGAGAGATTGTGATGGAAAGGGATAATATTTCCGCTTATAATTCACAGTCTCCTATCAAATCGCTTCGGGAGGGAACTTAAGTGTCAGATCCAAAACGCAAATCTTATACCGATATGAACGTGGAACTTCTCGAAAGAGAAAAACAGAAAAAGAAATTAAAAAAACCTGACCGGTATAAAGTGATTCTCATCAACGATGACTACACCCCGCAGGAATTTGTGGTATATGTACTTGCCAATGTCTTTCGGAAATCTATGGAAGAATCTCGTCAAATAATGTGGAAGGCTCATACTTCTGGGTCAGCCGTTTGCGGGGTGTATTCTTTGGACATTGCAAGAACAAAGGTAGCAGAAGTACATAAACTTGCGGACGACGCAGGACATCCATTACAATGCCAATTGGCAAAAGAGGAGGACGAATGAACCTTTCCCTGGATTTAGAAAAAACCCTAGAACTTGCAGGCAAAGAGGCAAGTAAATACCACCACGAATTTATCACATTAGAACACTTGTTATATGGTCTGACTTTTAATGAAAAAACAAAGGATGTTTTGATTCATGTAGGATGTGATTTGGACCAACTTCGTAAGGAACTCACCGAGTACTTTGAAGAAGACCTTTCTACCATTGCCGTTCCCGATTTAAAAATCCAACCTAGGTACACGGTGGGAGTGCAGTTTGTCATTCAATTTGCGGCCTTCCATGTCCAAAATTCAGGAAAAGAAGAAGTGGATGGAAACAATGTGCTTGTGGCCCTCTTTCGAGAAGAAGATAGCCAAGCCTTTTATCTATTGGCCAAACAAGAAGTCAACCGTCTGGATGTGATCAAATACATCTCGCATGGGATCAAAAAAGAATCGGAACCAGAAGAACTTAATTTTTCAGAAGAAATTGAACCAGAAGAAGGTGAAACAGGATCCCGTAAATCCGCGCTGGAAAAGTTTTGTGTCAATCTCACAGAAAGGGCTAGGTTAGGAAAATTAGATCCATGCATTGGTCGAGAAGTGGAAATTGAAAGAACCATTCATATTTTATCGCGGCGTCGTAAAAATAATCCTATTTTTGTAGGGGAAGCGGGAGTAGGAAAAACCTCGATTGTTGAAGGAATCGCCGAACGAGTGGTAAAGGGGCTTGTACCAAAAAGTTTACTGAATCTAGAAATATATTCACTTGATATGGGACTTGTGATGGCAGGAACCAAATTTCGTGGAGAATTTGAAGAACGTCTAAAGGCCATCTTACAAGAAGTAGTTGGTAAACCAGAACGAATCATCTTTGTGGACGAAATCCATACCATTGTGGGAGCTGGAGCAGTCTCCGGTGGAAGTTTAGATGCTTCCAATTTGATGAAACCAGCCCTTGCCAATGGAGAACTCAAATGCATTGGGACCACAACATACAAAGAATATAAATCGATCTTTGAAAAAGATCATGCACTCTCTCGTAGGTTTCAAAAGATTGAAGTGACTGAACCTTCCAGAGAAGATGCGATCGAAATCTTAAAAGGACTTAAACCTAAATATGAATCTTTTCATGGTGTGACCTACAGTGCCAAAGCCATCGAAGCCTGTGTGGATTTATCTAGTCTTCACCTAAGAGATAGGTTTTTACCAGACAAAGCCATTGATTTAATGGATGAATCTGGCGCCTTTGTGAAGTTACGTGATGAGAAAAAAGAAAAGGCCAAAAAACAAGTTGGGATTTTAGAAATTGAATCCCTTGTGGCCAAAATTGCCAAAATTCCAGAAAAAACTGTCAAAGCAGATGATAAAAAGAAATTAGAAAATCTGGATTCCGAAATTAAATCCATTGTCTTTGGACAGGATCATGCCATCGAACAAGTGGTAGATGCCATCCATTATTCTCGTTCTGGTCTCAGTGACGAAGGAAAACCAATTGGTAGTTTCCTTTTTGTTGGTCCTACTGGTGTCGGTAAAACAGAAGTGGCAAAAACTTTGGCAGAAAAAATGGGAGTGGAGTTTCTGCGTTTTGATATGAGTGAATATATGGAAAAACATTCCGTTTCACGTCTGATTGGAAGTCCTCCCGGATACGTGGGTTATGACCAAGGTGGTCAACTGACAGATGCCGTAGCTAAAAATCCCCACTGTGTGTTGTTATTCGATGAAATAGAAAAGGCACACGAAGATATTTATAATATTTTATTGCAGGTAATGGACCATGCCACACTCACAGATAGCACTGGTAAAAAAGCAGATTTTCGCAATGTAATTCTGATCTTAACCACAAATACGGGTGCTCAGGAAAGTTCCAAACCCCTTCTCGGTTTTGATTCTGACCGTTATGATGACAGGTCTCTAAAGGCCATTGAAAGGACATTTACTCCTGAGTTTCGAAACCGACTCACAGCAGTTGTCGAATTTGGAGCTCTTTCCATTCCGGTAGTGGAGCTCGTGGTCAAAAGAATGTTCCGTACTTTGCAAACAAAGGCAACCGAAAAGGGAATCCATTTGGAGTTGTCAGAGAAAGCCGTGCGGCATTTGGCTGAAACAGGTTACGACAAAGCAATGGGGGCAAGGCCCATCCAAAGAATTTTAAATGCAGAGATTGGAAAACCTCTCTCTAAAAAAATTCTTTTCCAAAAAGATAAGGGAACTCGTTATCTCGTGGATGTAATTGAAAAAGAGGGAAAGGCGGTTCTTGAAATTTTGGAAGAGAACGAGTAAAGCTGTTAGGAAAAAAGTTTTTTAGATTTTAGCACCAAACAAATTGCCCGATGGAGTATCAGGCAATTTGTTTGGTTTGGTTTGGTTTTTTATATCCTGCCGAGAACTTCATCCTCTCTTTTGAAGGTAAGGTATCCAAAGACAAAGGCTCCGAATAATGATCCCAAAAATAAATAGAAGGGTAGTCCCAGTCCCACTTCTTCCGGTTTGACAAAGTCATAAAAATAACGTTTTGGGTCTAAGTATCCCCAAATCACAAATACAATTGAAATCATTTGGCCTGCGAAAAACCAAATCCTTGTCCACGATGATTTCCAAAATCCCAAAAAGAAAAAATTGAGAAGTGCGAGAAGAATAAACACGGAATTTAATTTAGGACCAAGGGAAATGGATTCTGTAATTTCAAAAAAACGAATTTGGTATGAGAACCAGGGTAAAACAGAAAAGAGAAGTTGCAAAAATAAAAAAATAAAAAATATTTTATCAAAGAATATTTTATGATTCCAATACCTGTAAAGTGTCAAAAATATTTTCTTTGTTAGGTGCCACCAAGCAAAGATTAGGTCTGGAACAAATAATAAAGATTCTTTTAGAAATTGAACAACAAGAAAAAATTTGGAAAGAAGGGAACTTGTCATTCTACTTCTGCAACCATTTCCAATTCTACGGAAGCATCAAGAGGAAGAGAACTCACGCCAATTGCAAACCTAGCATGTTTACCTTTTTCACCAAAAATGGCTGCAAGAAGTTCTGAGGCACCATTGGCAACTAAGTGTTGTTCGGTGAATTCAGGTGTTCCTGAAACAAAAACTCCTAGTTTCACTATGGATTTGATTTTGTCTAAAGAATCTATATGGAGTAGAGTTGCCGCTAAAGCATTTAAAACACATTGTTTTGCCTCTTCTTTGGCTTCCTCGAGACTTAGGTCTTTTCCAACCTTTCCCGTTTTTCGTAGTTTTCCTCCGACGAGCGGAAGTTGTCCGGAAGTAAAAATCAGGTTTCCCGACCTTTTGGAAGGGATATAGGAAGCGAGGGCCGCTGGAACAGGAGTAATTTCTAAACCGAGTTCTTTCAGTTGGTCTTGGATAGGCATTGGATTCCAGCATCACTGGGCCCATCGTGCGAGACAAAATTTTTTTTCCAAAAACGGCTAAAATAGAAAACATTCTTGACGATTGGCAGTCAAAAGTATAGATTGCTAATTGAAATAGCAGTCGTGCTTAATGAGTGCTAAAGAGGAGAATGAGCATGTTGTTCCGAATTCTAGACCCACAAACAAAAGCAAATCAGTTCTGGAGAGATTTTGACAGACTGAACGATGAGTTGACTCGTTCTATTTTAGACAGTCAATTTGGATCTTCGTCCAATTTCCCTCCAGTGAATGTTTATACAAAGGAAGATGAGGCCCTTGTGACTTGTTTACTTCCGGGACTCGAACCAGACCAAATTGAAATCAATGTAAAGGACAATCTTCTTTCGATCCACGGAAAGAAAAAATCAGAAGAACTCGCCGAAGGAACGGAAGTCTTACGCCGGGAGATTTTTAATGGAGAATTCCACAGGACTTTAGAATTACCGTTTCGAGTTGATTCGGAACATGTCCTTGCAAAATTCACCAATGGAATTTTAAACATCCATCTTCCTCGTAGAGAAGAAGATAAACCTAAAAAAGTATCCATCACACTTGGGTAAGGAGATAAGTTATGAATACACTGACAAAAGAAAATCATGGAAACGTTTCAGAGACCGTCGAAGGTAAGGACCAAAAGTTAACCACTCGTGTTTATTCACCTAACGTGGATGTATTGGAAACAGAAGAGGCCATTTTGTTCTTTGTAGAAATGCCTGGAGTGGACCAATCCTCGGTGGACATATCCATTGAAAAAGACCAATTGATTTTGGAAGGTAAATTTGTTCCGGTGGAAGAATCTCGCGGCCAAGTGCGACTTGCAGAATACAGAGAAGGAAACTACTACCGCAAGTTTACCATAGGCAAAGCAATCCATTCAGATAAGGCCACTGCCAAAATGAAAAATGGAATTTTAGAGTTAACCATTCCCAAAATGGAACCTAAAAAAACAAAAATCGAAATCCAGAAATAAAATCTCTTTGGTGTTTGGTAAATCGAAAGAGAATTTAATTGCGAACCCGGGTACCTGCAAAGGTGCACCGGGTTTTTTTAGACCAACTCACGAATGGTTTCTAATAGTTTTGTATTTTCCTCTTTTGTTCCAATGGTAATTCGTATATAATCTTTGGAAATTCCGGTGGAAAAATACCGAATGAGGATGTTTTTTTCTTTTAGTTGTAAATACAAACTCTCTGGAGAAACACCTAACTTTGGTTTGCAGAATAAAAAATTAGTAGAGGAATCGGGAATGGTAAAACCAAGAGATTCCAATTCCTTTTTTAGTTTTGTCCTTTCTGAAATGACTAGAGTTCGTTTTTCCAAAAAGTATTCTTTGTCCGCATAAGAAACCTCTGCCACAACTTGTTCTAAAATTCCCACATTATAAGAATCTTTGAGTTTGCGGATCCAGGAAATGACTTCCAGTGACCCAACTAAATACCCAACACGTAGACCAGCTAGGGCATAGGATTTCGAGAAGGTTCTAGATACCACTAAATTGGGATAGTTTTTGATTTCTGAGAGCAAACTAGAGTTAGGCTCTGTAAAATCAATATATGCCTCATCAGATAAAACGACTCCGGAAAAACTTTTTACTAAATTTAAAAGTTTTTCTTTGGGTTCTTCCACACCAGTAGGCGCATTCGGATGAGCAAAACAAAGTAGTTTTCCTTGTTCTTTTTCCAAGGATTCAAAATCAAAATGTAAGTCGGATTTAAGGGGAATGGCTTTGTAAGTAGCTCCCACCATCATCTGTTCGGTAAGAACCGGATAAAAGGAATAGGTTGGGTCTGGGGCAACAACCACATCTCCTGGGCCAATGAGGGCTTGGAATAACAAACGTAAGGCTTCATCAGATCCATTGGTGACTAATACTTGATCCGGGTCTAAATTGTAGTCTTTTGCAATGAGTTCCTGAAGTTTTCTTCCGTGGTAGTTGGGATACTTTCGTAAAACACCTGTCTCCAATACTTTGTCTACGGCTTCTTTGATTTTAGGAGAAGGTGGGTAAGGGTTTTCGTTTGTATTGAGTTTGATTGTTGTTGTACTGAGGCCCGGTTGTTCCCCAGGTGTATACGGTTTGTACGTGAGTAGTTCCTTACGAACCAGAGACTCGATCGAAAAAAGTTTGGTTTCGGTTTTCATAAAATCACAACCGGTTCAAAGCATTGATATACGCTTTGGCACAAGCTTCAATGATATCGGTAGAATCCCCTTTTCCAACCACCCTACGTTCGCCGTCTTCTAACGTGACTGAAGCTTCTGCCATCGCATCTGTTCCTTCTGTTACCGGTGAGATCACAAGTCTTGAGAGGAGTGGGGAAAGGCCAGTGGCCATATTAATTGCTTTGAATATGCTATCGACTGGACCATCTCCGTGGGCTTCCGAGAACTTGGTCTCTCCTTTGATGAACAAAGAAATTTTGGAACTTGGAGTTTGGTTGGAACCAGTATTTTGTTCAAAAGAAAGGAGACGATATTTTTCATCCACTTGGGACCTGCTAATCTCTGCTTGGAATAAAGCAGCGATGTCTTCATCGAATACTTCCTTTTTTTTATCAGCAATCTCTAGGAAACGATTGTAGGCATTGTCAATTTCTTCCGGTTTGGGATCAAATCCCATACGAATGACTCGGTCTTTAAAACCTGCCCTTCCGGAATGGCGTCCAAGAACCATACGATTGGATTTGAGTCCCACAGATTCCGGAGTCATAATTTCATAGGTTTGTCTATTTTTAATCACTCCATCTTGGTGGATTCCAGATTCATGCGCAAAAGCATTTGCTCCCACAATGGCTTTGTTAGGTTGGACCACCATACCTGTGATGGTTTTTACCAAATGAGATCCACGAGTGATGAGAGTAGAATCAATTTTTGTTTCCACACCAAAAGCATCTTTTCTTGTTTTGAGAGCCATCACCACTTCTTCCATAGCTGTGTTTCCGGCTCTTTCTCCGATCCCGTTGATTGTACATTCAATCTGACGACCACCAGCAAGAACGGTTGCTAGAGAGTTCGCAACGGCAAGTCCAAGGTCGTTATGGCAATGGGCAGAAAAAATCACTTTGTCGGCTCCTTTCACTTCCTTTTTTAAGAAACGAAAAAGATCCATATATTCTTGTGGGGTTGTATAACCAACAGTGTCTGGGATATTGATGGTAGTGGCACCTTCTTCGATGACAGCTTCCACTAACTCACGCAAGAACTCCCATTCGGAGCGAGTGGCATCTTCTGGTGAAAATTCCACATCGGTGACAAAGTCTCTAGCCATTTTTACAGCCACTCTTGCCATCTCTAATACTTCCGAAGGAGACTTCCCAAGTTTATGTTTCATGTGGATGGGAGAAGAAGCAATAAAGGTATGAATGCGTTTTAGTTTGGCAGGTTTTAGGGCATCGCGAGCTGCTTCTAAATCAGGTCGAAGGGCACGGGCCAGTCCACAGATGATAGGACCTTCAATTTCACGTGCGATGCGTTCCACTGCTTTGAATTGAACGGGAGAAGAAACGGGAAATCCTGCCTCGATGATATCCACCTTCATACGGGCAAGGTGTAGGGCAATTTCCACCTTTTCATCTTCGCTCATAGCGGCCCCTGGGCACTGTTCCCCATCCCTAAGTGTGGTATCAAATATGCGTACGTAATCTTCCATCTACTTCCAGATCATACGCTCGCTTCACTCTGTCAAGTGCGTATGGAATGCACCCGTGATCCAATGGTAGGGTTTCCCATCCTTGCCTATAGGAATGGGAGTTTTTCTCCCTTCACTCCAAAACCGGATGGGCTTTTCTAAATCGTAAGGGACTTTTGTTTCGGTGATTTGGGTGAAGTAGGCCTTGGTTTTCTCTCGGGGAAATGGAAAAAAGAAAAGGATCCCTGAAAGTAGCAAAAGAACCAAAACGGGGGCCTTCGGATTTATCTTTTGCAAAATGGGAAAAAATACCCAGGTGATTCCCAGAAGAGAAAAGAAGAGAAGAGGGAACAAATACCGAATGGGATAAGGGTGGAGGTAGGTAAACCTTCCTATAGTGAGTAAAAGCATCAAAAGGACAGGAAAAAAAACAAGGAGCAAGTGTTGGTTTAATTTTGGGAATCTAGTAAAACTGAAAAAGACCAGTCCAGTTAAAATGAGAAGGGACTTTCCTTGGTAAAAAATATGTTTTGAAAAATCAAAAAGATAAGTTCCCGAAAGTGTAATCACTTCTTTTGGATTCAGTTTGTTTAGGTAGGTGAATAAAGTTTGGAAACTACTGGGAATGGATAAACTATCTTTGAATCCAAAGAAAATGAGTTCATTCCAAAAAAGGAAAAACATTGCCAAAATCCAAAATCGTTTTTCTTTAAAATATGAAATTCGATCAGCAAAAGGAATTTCCAAATTCCAAATCCGAACCACAAAAAAACTAATCACGCCGACAGCAAAGGAAAATCGATCGGAGAGATAGAGGAGCGAAAAGCCGAAGAAAAAAATGAAAACCAAAGGAAGTGGTAAAACCTGCGAGGACCTGGATTTCCTTTTTGCTTTATCGTTTAACAATGAATATAGATAGATTGTGAGAAATAGAGAGAAAAAAAATCCCGAACTATGATGAGCCCCAGAAAAAAAATAACTAAAAGGAAGGGGTTTGTCACCTAATCCATATCCGATGAGTGAAAATATAACCAATAGAAATTCAAAGCAGTACAAAAATTCTAATGATTTCGATTTTGTTGTATAGAATGAAATAAAAATGGCAATCCCAAGAAGGACAAAAAACATTTGGAAGGTTCCATAAAAACTCGGAAGGTATAAAAAAGGGACAAAGGGAAAAAGAACCAAATCAATCAAAAGGTCCGGGAAAAAATAAGGAGAAGGTGGGAGATACCAATGCCCTATCCCTTTCCCAGAAACCAGATCCTTCAGTAATAAGGGAAGGTATAAATGATCAGCCGAATGAATGGATTCAAAATATATGGTTTCGCATAACAAAAAGTTAATGATGGATGAAATGGAAAAAAACAAAAAAAAGGAAAATTTAGACGGGGTTTGGATCGACATAGGATTCTTAAATAAAATTCTCAAACTTAAGGTAGAGTTCCTTGGATGATGATAGAAAATAAAAACATGGATTTAGTCCTCCCTCAGTTTTTTTCGGTGAATTTATTCGGTGGAGAAAATACTGCGATCCCAGCACAGTTTTACCAATCGTTTTTGGGTGGAACTCTTCTAAAAGAAAGTTTTGGCCATTCCGAATTGAAACTTACAACTGGCCAAACCATAGTCTTTTCCAAAAATACAGAACATTGCCCCGTGCGACCAGGGACCATTACCATTCAATGTTTGCCCGAAACGGTTCAAAACCATCCTCAACTTTCCACTTTGAAGTTAGTCGAACAAATACCAGGGAAGAATTATTCTTTGTATGAAGACCCTTGGGAGAACTGGATTTGGATTTATTTTTTAGATTCTAAGTAAGTTGCCAAAAGGTCAGGGTAATCGGTAATAAGGCCCGCCACTCCGGCAGTAAGGAGTGCCTTCCATTCATCTTCCGTATTGGTGGTATAAGGAATCACCAGAAGAGATTTTGCCTTTAATTCATCTACAAATTCCATGGAGCAAGCAGAAAGATGTGGAAGGATCAAATCTGGCTCATAGTCCATATAATTCTTGTTTAGCGAATCTCCTTTTTCGACAAGAAGGCCACGTAGTACTTCTGGATCCTCTTTGCGAATGAGATCCACAAGATCCCAATCAAAACTACTCACCCAAATTCGATTGCTAAGTTTCCATTTCCGAATGAGTTTCACAAGGGCCAGAGCCAGTGCCTTTCTTTCTTCTGGGTTCCCTTCACTTTTCATTTCAATATCGAAAACTGTGTTCTCTGGAAGAGTTTGGATCACTTGTGAGAGAGTGGGAATTTGTTCCCCTTCAAAGGCTTCATCAAAAAAACTCCCCGCATCCAGTTCAGCTAAGTCGCGGTATTTATATGCAGAGACTTTTCCTTCACCGTCAGTTGTACGATCGACTGTAAAGTCATGGATGACCACAAGTTCTCCTGAGGCACAAAGCATGGTATCCAATTCAAAAAACCTTGTGGATTCTGCACCGACAAGAAAAGATACAAGGGTGTTTTCGGGTGCAAGTCCACGAGCGCCCCTGTGCCCAATATTCGCTGGACCATTTCCCAAAATGGTTTTGAGTCTTTCGATTCTTGGTTGGAACATATTCTCCCTTACCCTGGTTGAATGGTGGACTCTAGTCCTTCTTCTTCCATTGCTGCACTAAACATTTGTTTTTTCAATGTTTCTCCTAAGTAACGATCAATGTAGATATGGATGGCATAAAGAAGTGGTGTGATGAGAATGGCCACTCCCAATTTATAAAGAAAGTTTGTATTGGCAATGGAGATCAGTTTGGAAACGGGATGGTATTTTCCAAGGGCGATGAAGATGACCACATAAGAATCGATGAGTTGCGAGATGACGGTAGATCCTGTGGCACGTAGCCAGATATGTTTTCCTCCCGTTTTTTTACGAAGGAAATGAAAGGTGTGAAGGTCAATCATCTGGCCAATTACATAAGCGATGATGGAACCAAGGATCACAAGTCCGGAATTGGCAAACACCCGTTCAAAGGAGGCATCATCAATGGGTGACTCAGGACTTGCGGGAATTTGGATATCGATCACGATGAGGAGGTAAGCAAAACCAATCATCACCATGCCAAGAAAGGTAGTAGCTCTAACCACTTTGCGACCATAATATTCATTGAGTAAATCCGTGATGATAAAGGTAACAGGAAAAGGGATAACCCCCATCGTCATCGTAAACCCGAAGGCAAAAAATAATTTACTACCTGTGAGTTCGGCAAGAAGGAGAAAGGTGAGAAAAAAACTAAGAAGAACCGTATAAAGAATCACCGGTTTTTGTTTGAGAAGATGCATAATATCTTTTTCCTTTCTTTTTAATTTCGACTAGGAGAGATTCCTGGTTAAAAAATTATGGGATGAGAAATAGGTAGTGAGTGGTTCCATAATTCTCTACTCTTTTTTTATCATACGATCGATAATCATACTAGAAGTAATTTATGTCCGAAAAAGAAAACCCATCCACACCGAATCGTCCGCTGTCGAATGCAGCTAAATATACTCTCTTATTTGCCTCTTGGGTATTTCTTTCCGCCATCTCCTTTTATTTAGGAATGAACTTAATCCAAAATGATGGAACGGCTCTTGTTTTAAAAGACACTGCCAAAGCCGGGAATGCGAATCCCAGTGTTGTGGAAGCATCCACTCCTTCTCTCGGAACTCCATCGGAGATGGAAACCAAGGAAAACGGAGAAAACCAAACAAACAGCGATTCCCCTGAGGAATCTGTGGAATTGCCTGGTTTTGTTCCTGACGAGAACGTAAGTTTCCGCTCTTCTGCTTGGTCCACCGATTGGACTGCCATGAAAAAGACAGTCCATCTTTACAATGAAATCCATCCTTTTATTTATACCATGAAAGGTGGGCTTTCCAATAATGGGGAACTCATTTCGAGTTGGTCCAGTTCTTCCAGAAAAGAACGAGTACAGGAACTCCGTGCACTCAATCCTAAAGTAAAAATCATTCCGACCATCTTTCGTTGGGAAAATCCAAAAGAAAAAATCCAAGAAAATATTGGAATGGGTGGACGTAACGACATCCGTGACCACCACATTCAAGTCATCGTAAACGAGATTATGACCTATGGTTATGATGGGATCGATATCGATTACGAAGGGATGTCTTGCGATAAAAAAGAAAAGTTTGAAGAGTTCTTTGTTTTACTTGCTCGTGAAGTTCATAAAAAAGGAAAACTCATTTCGGTAGCAGTGCATCCCAAAACGCCTGCGGAAAAAAGTAAAAAGAAGGAACTCCAATGCCGTGGTTTATCGAAACCTATCGCATTAGACTTCCGTGAAAATTGGAGAGGGCCAACCACCCACGACTATGCCTTTCTTGCCAAACACGCAGACCGAGTCAAAATTATGGCTTATGAACTCCATCCACGAAAGTACCACAACCCTGGACCTGGTCCCCAAGCACCGAATGTTTGGTTAAAAGACATTATCACTTACGCGAAAAAGAGAGTGCCAACACATAAACTCTATATGGCGATTCCTACTTACGGATACGATTGGGCTCTGAATTGTAAAGCATCTGCCAAAGCCATCTATCATTCTGATGCCCAAAGGATCAAAGCAGGGACACATAAAAATCGCCAACCTACTGATATCAATCGTATCTTAAACG
Source organism: Leptospira mtsangambouensis (assembly GCF_004770475.1). NCBI lineage: Bacteria > Pseudomonadati > Spirochaetota > Leptospiria > Leptospirales > Leptospiraceae > Leptospira > Leptospira mtsangambouensis. Next base: position 1,052,575 of record NZ_RQHK01000002.1, on the reverse strand, counting down.
AAGAAAACAAGGTAGCGAGCTGGCGAAACTTATCCAAGTTTTCTGACATCCATAAAAACCGTGCGTATGAAGATCCATCTCTTTGGTACACTAGTGGTGGATGTGATCGTGTTGCTTTTTATATGAACCGCCGGGCCTTTGAAGAAAAAATGAATCTGCTGCGAAAATACGATTTAGGTGGTTTCTCTTTTTGGCAACTCGTGACAGACAATGATCCAGAAATCAATGTGTATTTGAGTAAACTGGTCCAAGGCCAACTTCCTCCTGTAGAAAAAGCAAAAGAGGAAGAAGAACCTAAAGAAGAAACGGTTCTCCCTGCCAATGAATCAAAAGATGCATTGAAAGTATCTGAATCAAAATCAAAAACCAAAACTAAAAAGTTTTAAAATGAAAACCTTAATCTCTTCGGATGTAAGTTTGCTTGCGAACCTCATCCAAGAGGGCAAGGTTGTGATCTTTCCCACAGAAACGGTTTATGGAATTGGAGCCTCTACCCGAAGGGAAGGGGCTTGCCTTCGGGTTTACGAAATCAAAGGAAGGCCGAAAGACAATCCCTTGATTGCGCATTTTCATTCGATCGAATCCATTGAAGAGGTTTGTGTATTAGGGGAACTCGGTCGAAAGTTATTAGAAAAATTTTCGCCAGGCCCTCTCACTCTCATCCTTCCGAAAAAAGAAAAATCGTTATTTCCTAAGGAATTGGATACTTTGGCCGTTCGAATTCCAAAAAATCCTGTCATCCGCGAATGGATTCGGCAGACGGGTGGACCTGTTTCCGCTCCTTCCGCCAATTTATCTGGTAGGCCCTCCCTTACCAAACTAACAGACGTTGTGCGATACTTCGAAGGGAAGGTGGATGGAATCTTAATTGAGGAAGAACCAAGTTATGGAATTGAATCCACAGTGGTGAGTCTTGTGGGAGAGCATCCAATTCTTCTCCGACCTGGTTCCATTGAATCAGAAGAGTTAAAAACAATCCTACCGGACTTGATTTTGCCCAGTCCTTTCGAATCTTCGCCTGTCCTGTCTGTTTCCCATATTCCGTTGAGTCCAGGAACCAAATACAAACACTACGCGCCCTCAGCACAAGTGGTAATTGCTTCCAGCGAAGAATTCATCCATAGTTTAGAGGTTGGATTTGATCCCAAAGAGACGGCTTGGATTGGTTTTTCTTTATCCGGAAATGAGGGGAAAGGAAAGGTTTTGTCTGAGAGAAACGATTTTCTTTCCAAGGAAGGAGAAGGGTTCAGGGAATTTGATCATTTTTCTCTTGTGTCGACAAACGAAGAGTATGCGTCCAAACTCTATGCTTTCTTTGAGGCCTGTGATCTTGCTAAAATCCAAACCATTATTTGTGAAGCTCCCAAACTGGGTAGGGGATGGGAAGGTTTACGAAACCGGCTCGAAAAAGCCTCCCGTAGAAATTAAAACAAAATTTACTTTCTATTTTTCCAAAAAAGGCGCACGGGACTTAATAGTGATACTTCGTTAAAAGATTCGAGAAATTTTAGTTCAGCCATAAGCCCACCAAGGAGTGGGATTTTATTTTTCAAATTGTAAGCTGGGAGTTCCTCTGTCACTATGATGGGTTTTCCACCTAACCTTTCTTTGATGTCGTGTACGGCATCCAATAGTCCTCCAAGGGAATCTACAATTCTGTTTTCCACTGTAGGCAAATACACTCGGCCCATTCCAATTTTTGGCATTTCTTCCAAAGGAATCTTTCGGCCTTCGGAAACTCGGCGGTAAAATAGGCCTTCCGTTTTTTTGATTTGGGATTCCAAATATTGTACACTTTGTTTGGAGAGAGGTTGGAATTCGGAATGGATGTCGCGAAAGGGATAAAATCCTACGGCTTCTTTATTCAGTTGGAATTTTTTGTATAACTTTTGTAAGTTGGCCCTGATACTGACGGCTCCAATGGATCCCGTAATGCATACAGGAGAGGCTGTGATATGATCCACCGCCGAACCAATATAATAACCACCACTTGCCACTGTATCTTTAAAGTAAGCGGTGACAATTTTTGTTTTTTTGAGCTCCATAATTTCTTGATGGATTTGTTCGGAATAAAAAGCAGATCCACCGGGAGAGGAAATTTCTAAAATGACAGCTTTTATTTTTTTATCTTCCGCAAGTGCTTTTAGATTAGGGATGAGTGAGAAAGCTTCAATTTTACCGTTTTCTCTATTTTTATGCAAATAGTCCCCACCGGTAATTCCTCCTTCTAAGGGAAGGACAACCACTTCTGCTTTTCGTTTTGGGAAAAAACAAAAATCTTTGATGGAATGATGTAAAGATGGGTAGTTTCCAGAAAATACTTTTCTGTCTTCAGAGAAAAATTCGTTCTCTGTTTTGATTCCTGTAATGACACCTGCTGACAAAAGTTCATCGGCTGAAAGCATCGGTTTGTAAAATAAAGATTCTAAAGACTTTTGTCCATTGGTAAGGGCAGCAAGTAATACTTTACGTAAATCTAAAATCAGAGTTTCTAAATTCTTTTTTGCTTCTTTAGAAAATTCCCCTCGTGTAAAACTTTCGGCAAAGGATTTGTATGGGCCTGATGCAAAGGCTTGCACTTCGATTCCCCAGGTTTTTAAAAATTTACCAAAAAACATGGGTTCGGCGCTTGGAAGTAAAACCATAAATTCAGATTCTGGGGCCAAAAATATTTCTGTGGCGGCTGTGAGTAAAAGTAAGGTTCCGACTCCACCTTCTTTGGCAAATATTCTCACTTTTTTCCCTGATTCTTTGATCGCTAAAATTTGGTTTCTGACTTCATAGAATTCAGAGAGAGTCCATTCCAATGGTGGTAAAGAAATATCCAATGATTTGATTTTTTCATTTTTTTGGATGAGTTTGAGAAGGATGAGAAGTTCGAGTCTTGTGACCGTTTCTTCCTTCCCTTGCAATTTTTTGACAAAATATGATTTGTAAGAATCCTCAAAGACGGCAGGAAATTCCAATTCATAAACTTCCCGACCCCTTTGAAAAATTAGGCTTAGACGTAGGTAAAGTAAGTACAGAAGCCGGAAGGGAAGGAAAATGATTAAAAAAAGAATTCGAAACACGTAAGATCCTCTTCCGTCATTTCTTAAAATTCTTTCCAGAATGAAAGAGGAAAACAAGCTATCCGTTGTGGATTCCTTTATTCGTATTCGTGGCGCTCGTGAACATAACCTAAAAAACGTAAATCTTGATATCCCCAGGGATAAACTTGTGGTGATTACTGGGCTTTCTGGATCAGGTAAGTCTTCTTTGGCCTTTGATACCATTTATGCCGAGGGGCAACGAAGGTATGTAGAGTCTCTTTCCAGTTATGCCCGCCAATTCCTTGGACAAATGGAAAAACCCGAGGTAGACCAAATTGAAGGTTTAAGCCCTGCCATCTCCATCGAACAAAAAACAACACATAGGAACCCTCGTTCGACGGTGGGTACTGTCACTGAAATTTATGATTATTTACGGCTGTTATATGCTCGTGTTGGGAAACCGCATTGTCCGAAATGTGGGACTCCAATTTCTAGCCTGTCTGTAGACCAAATTACTGACCGGATCAATTTATTTCCCGAAGGAACCAAACTCCAAATTATGGCCCCTGTCATCCAAGGGAAAAAAGGGGAACACAAAGAAGTCCTCGAACGTTATAAAAAAGAAGGATTCAATCGGGTGCGAGTGAATGGGGAAGTGTATTCCCTCGAAGATGAAATTCCATTAAAGAAAAATTTCAAAGCCGATATCGACATCGTTGTGGACCGGATTGTGATGAAACCAGGAATTCAATCTCGGTTGTCTGATTCTGTGGAAACCGCTTTAAAAACTGCCGAGGGGATTGTGGTTGTAGAAGACGGTGAAAAGGATCATCTTTTTTCACAAAAATTATCCTGCCCCAAATGTGATGATGTGAGTATCCCCGAACTCACTCCGAGACTATTTTCCTTTAACTCACCTTTTGGTGCTTGTTCCAATTGTGATGGCCTTGGTGCCCTCTTGGAATTTGATGAATCCCTTCTTGTCACTGATCGTGAAGCTTCTTTGGCAGAAGGTTGTATTGAAGCTTGGGGAGGGTCCAAATCCAATTCCTATTGGTATATGGCCACCATACAAGCGTTATCCAAAAAATTAAAATTCAACTTAAATACCTCTTGGAAAGATTTACCTGAAAAAGTGAGAAATACCATTTTACATGGAGATTCTTCCATTCATATTGATTATGATTTTCGTGGTGCCAATTCCCATTATGAATTTTCCAAAAACTATGAAGGTGTGATTCCGAACCTCAAACGAAGGTACAAAGAAACCAAATCAGATTCTATGCGCCAATGGTTTGAATCCTTTATGACCAATCACGACTGCGATGAATGTAATGGAAAACGCCTTCGTCCAGAAGCACTGGCTGTCAAAGTCCAAGGGATTGGAATTGATGCTTATACTGGATTCTCGATTGAAAAGGCCTTGGACTTTACCAAATCCTCTGATTACAAAGGGGCAGAAGATACCATCTCCAAACCCATCTTAAAGGAGATTTTACAACGACTTCATTTTTTAAACGATGTGGGAGTTGGGTATTTGAATTTAAGCCGTGCTGCTGGAACTTTATCCGGTGGTGAAATGCAAAGGATTCGCCTTGCAACCCAAATTGGTTCTCGCCTAATGGGCGTTTTGTACATTTTGGATGAACCATCCATTGGTCTTCACCAAAGAGACAATACGAAACTCGTCCAAACCTTAAAAGGCCTTCGTAACTTAGGAAATACAGTTCTTGTGGTGGAACATGACAAAGAAACGATGGAAGAGGCTGATTTCATTGTGGATATGGGCCCTGGGGCTGGAGTCCACGGCGGCGAGATTGTTTCTTTTGGAACTCCAGAACAAATCAAAAAGGACAAACATTCTGTCACAGGGAAGTTTTTATCTGGGGAAAAAAGAATCTCCATGCCGGAAACGAGGCGGGTAGGAAATGGAAAGTTTTTAAAGATCACTGGAGCTACACATAACAACCTAAAGAATGTGGAAGTATCCATTCCACTAGGGACACTAACGGTGGTTACGGGGGTTTCCGGTTCTGGAAAGTCCACTCTCATCAATGAAATTCTTTATAAGGAACTCGCAAGTTCTGTGATGGGAATGAAACTTGTTCCAGGAAAACACAAAAAAATCATTGGCAAAGACCAAATTGATAAAGTCATCAATATTGACCAATCGGCCATAGGTAGGACTCCTCGTTCCAATCCGGCAACTTACACTGGTTTGTTTACATTTGTAAGAGATTTATTCAGTGGACTCGAAGAAGCAAAAGTTCGGGGTTATGGCCCAGGGCGATTTAGTTTCAACGTAGCTGGAGGACGCTGTGAAAAATGTGAAGGGGATGGAATCTTAAAAATTGAAATGCATTTCCTTCCCGATATTTATGTGGAATGTGAAGTCTGTAAGGGGAAAAGATACAACCGTGAAACCTTAGAGGTCAAATACAAAGGAAAACATATTTCTGATATTTTGGATATGACCGTAGAAGAAGCTGTCGTTTTTTTCGAAAATATCCCAAACCTCAAAAGAAAACTAGACACTCTGATGGATGTGGGCCTTGGTTATATCAAACTCGGACAAGCTGCCACTACCTTTTCCGGGGGAGAAGCGCAAAGGATCAAACTTTCTACAGAACTTTCCAAAAGACCAACAGGCAAAACACTCTATATTTTAGATGAACCGACGACTGGCCTTCATTTTGAAGACATAGAAAAACTTCTCTCTGTTTTACAAGTGCTTGTGGACAAAGGAAATTCAATGGTCATCATCGAACATAACTTAGATGTGATCAAAGCAGCAGACTATATCATAGACATTGGTCCTGAAGGTGGAGACGGAGGTGGTGAGGTGATCGCCACAGGGACTCCTGAAGAAATTGTTGCCGTTAAACGTTCGTTTACTGGTCAGTATTTAAAAAAGGTTTTGGAAGAAGAGAAGGCTCTCGATGCCAAATTTTCTAAAAAGAAATCTAAGTAAATTTTTGTGAGTTTGTATCCCGAAAATTTGATTCTGAAATATGGAAACTCTGGATCTCCCTATCCAAAAGATTCAGAAGGAATCGAGGGCTTTTACCGGAGTTGGAAACCTTATCTTATCTATGAAGGTTTCTACCATTTCCTACTTGGTCTCGAGTCTTATTTAGAATTTCAAAAGAAACTTTCTCTTTTGGCAGAAGAGCCGGTTGGAGTTTCCTTAAGCCTTTCTTGTATGGTGGAAGTGAATGTGGCCGGAGGAATCCTTGGTCATGCGAGCCGAATCCATTTAGAAAACCATAACCAAAATCAGAATCTGAAAACTCTAACCCAAGAGGTTCTTCATTCGCTTTGGGATGCTTTTCGAACTGGCAATCCGACGAAAATTTATGCTGTGGGAGTGAGTGAACCTGGTTGGGAAACGAAACTTAAAAAGTTAAGTTCGAGGGTTACAGAAGGAAAGTTATCTGGAACTAAATCCTTTATCACAAATGGGGCGGAAGCAGATACCATCTTTTGGGTGACCAAATCGGAAGAGGGAAATCCAGTTTATTTGGTCAAACGGAATCAAAATACAAAAAGTCCAATCATAAGGCAAGATTCTAACAATTCTAACCAAACTAGTGAAGAATCCTTCCATACCGATTTTACTCCGCTGGTTACCCACCTCAAACTAAAGTTATGCGAATATCCGATTCAGCCAGAAGATTTGATTTTAGAAAACTATGGAAAATTGGGAATGGAACTAAGACTAAAAGAACTTCTTTCTTTGGTATCCTTACTCATTGGAAAATCCAAAAAAGTCTCTTTGGAAAATGAATTTGTAAAAGAGGAAAGAGAAAAACTCACTCTCTGGCGAAACAATTTTTTATCAGAGTGCAAAGGAAATCCAGATACGGTTTTTTTACTTTCTGGTTTTCCTTATCCGACAGAGGGACTTCTTCTGGCACTGAGCAAACATTGGAATTTAGGATCTCCAAAAGATCTAAAGTCTGTCGATCCAGACTTCCAACTTTTTGTTTGGGAAGACCAGTTCACGGAGTATTTAATCCAAAAGAAAAAAAGAAAACTTTCTTAATGGTGGTGGTCGTGCGCATGTCCGTGGCTATGCCCATGATGGCCAAACTCACGTTCCGTTTCTCTAACAGAAATTTCTTCTAATTTTTCTTTGAGTGAAGAGGATAGAATTTCTACAGAAACAAAAGGTACTCCAAATTCGCACTTAAGGACTTTGTGAATTTCTAATACGATTTTATCTCTGTCTGTGTTTTGGTTTACTAAGATCTGTAATTCGACAGAAAATACACCGGAAGTGAGTTTTCGAACAGTAATTTGAGAAACGGCCTCAATCCCTTTTAATACTTTAATATGCTCTAACAAATGTTCTTTGTCAAAATCACTCGTGTCAGCTTCGATTAATATTTCAATAGATTCTTTTACGATTCCATAAGAAGTTTTTAGGATAAAAATTCCAAGAATCACACTAAGGAAATGATCCACTTCTTTAAATCCGGTGAAACGAATGATAAGAGCTCCGAGGACTACTGCCAAGGTTCCTAATAGATCACTTAGAACATGCAAATAGGCTGACTTTAAGTTGAGACTGGTTTTACTCACTCCCACAAGAAGCCCCGCCGATACCAAATTGATTCCAAAACCAATGGCAGCATAAGCCAACATTGAGTCGGGTTCTACATGTGCCGTTCCTGAAAAACGTAAATAACTTTCGTATAAAATGAAAAGGGCAATGCCAATGAGTAGAAAGCCATTGAATAAGGCCGCAAGCACCTCAAAACGGTGAAATCCAAATGGGTATCTTGTTGTAGGTTTTTTCGATGCAATGAGTAGGGCAAATAAAGAAATGAGATGGGCAAATACGTCAGTAAAGATATGGCCTGCATCTGCGAATAGAGCAAGGCTTCCACTTTCCCTAGAACCAATCCATTCGATAAAAAAAATAGCTATGGATAAAATACCAGATAGGCTTAAAAAAAATACCAATCGGGAACGTTTGGGTCTTGGTTTAGTCATTGTTTGTGTTCAGTGACCCAGTGGCTCTTGGTACCACAACAATGTCCACACGACGATTGAGCGCCTTATTTTCTTTGGAAGTATTGGGAACAATTGGTTGGAATTCACCATAACCTGCGCTCGAAAAGTTTTTTGGGTTTAGATTTTTATTCTGTAACATATATTCCAAAACGGATAATGCTCGTTCGCTGGAAAGATGCCAATTGTTTCGAAACTTAGTTTTGATCGGAACATTGTCAGTATGTCCTTCCACAACAATATAGTTCTCTGGATAAGAAGCAAGGATCTCTCGGATCTTATCGATGGCAGGAAGAATGGCAGGTTTTAGTTCCGAGGAGCCACTATCAAAGGAAATTTTATCATCGATATTGATGATGAGTTTATTGTGAAATCGTTTGAGTCGAATTTGGCCAGAGGTAATTTCTTTTGCTAATTTTTCTTCAAACTCTTTTGTTTGTTCCGCGAGGCGTTCCAATTCTCTTTTTTGTTCTTTTGTGAGTTTGCGAAGGTTTCCTAGTTCCTCTTCTAAATTACGAATTCTTTCTTTGAGTTCATCAATTTTTGATTCATAGGTATCTCGAAGTTTTTGTTCTTTTTGGAGGCATTCCCTCTCTTTGTCTTCGAGTTTTTTCTTATAAGCATCTAAATCGGCCCGGTCTTTTTCTTCTCGTTTTCGATTTTCTTCCGCAAGAAGGCGTTCCTTATCTGTTCCCTTTTTTTCCAGACTGCGAAGGCGCATATCGTAATCACGCATTTTGTCGGAATATTCATCTTGTTCTTTGGCGCGATTGCGTTTTTCCAATTCCAAATCTTCAGTGAGATTTCGGTTTTGCGTTTGGAGTTCTTTTTTTTCTTCTTCTAACCGGTTCAGTTCGTTTTGGTGTTGTTTGCGAATGTCAGCTAATTCCAATTCTAAAGCATATTTTTCTTTATAAATTTGGTTGTACTCATAAGGGAAATATACCCAATCGGCAGAGATTTTTGTTACGGATAGAAAACCGTATAAGAAGAGGATGCCAATGAATTGGATTTTATTTCGCATCATCAAAACTATCCTCTAAATTGACTTTTGGTAAACTCGGTGCTTCTGTTTTCACCCGTTCCCAGTCAGAGACACGACGACGAGCATCTGATTTTTTTTCCGCATATTGGGTTTCATAAATTTCTTTTTTGATGTATTCTGGATCAGCGGGAGTTTTTCCTTGAGATTCTTGGAACTTAACTGCAATTTCGGAACGAACTAATTCCAGTTCTGCGATGAGTTCCCCGAGAGCTGCTTCTTTCATTTCCAAATAAGCCTTGTCTTCTTTTTCCTTTTGTACCCAGGTTTTGTATCTTGTTTCTTCTTTGGCGCGCTCCAATTCATGACCTTGGCTTTCTTCTAAATACTTTTTGGATGTGGCAGAGTCTTCTTTCAAAACAAAATAAGTTTCTTTGTTTCTGGCCAAATCACGTTGAGCACTGTGTTTTGTGACTTTGGACTGAGAGATTTTGATGGCTTGGGTTGTGAGAGTGTTGGCCTTTCTTTGGGCCGAAACTTCGTTATTCAATTTGATGATGCGATCGGTTAGAACTCTTGTTGCGTTCTTTTGTTCGGCATTCATCACTTCGTCCCGAACATAGGCATCGGGAACCTTATTAATTTTTGGTTCGAAAAGAACACATTGGGAAAAAACTAGGAGAAGAAAAAGATTCGTTTTCAAAATTCGAACTCGTGCCGACATAGGATATAGCCTATGCTCCACGTGACATAACCGTCAATTGTAAATTTCAGGAAATCCGCTGATTTATGGAAGAAGAAAGAAAGAAAGAGTCCGAATTCCGAATCAAAATCGACAGAGAGAGCGATTCCTATGATGAATTTGTCGGACAGATCAAAACCCTAGTTTCCGAAGAAAATTCAAAACAATTAAAAGAGATGCTAGATGGGGCTCACCCCGCAGACATCGTCACTTTATTTCGTGATTTAGAAAGGGAAGAGGAATTATACCTTTTCCGTATCCTACCGAAAGAAGACCAGGCCTATGCCTTAGTCAAAATGGAAGAAGAGACTTTAGAGTCTTTTTTAGAGGAACTTTCTGTAGATGAAATCTCCAATACTCTGAACCATATTGAAACGGATGAAACAACATACCTTCTTTCCTATCTACCTAGCGCTAAACGAGAGTTAGTTTTAGCAAACTTAAGTAAAGCTGATAGTTTTGAAATTCGATCTCAACTTGGATTTCGTGAGTCTTCAGCAGGACGACTTATGTCCAAAGACTTTGCCACTGTTTCCATCACAGACAATGTTCGCAAAGGAATCATTAATGTTCGAAAAAAAGCAAAGGAAATTGAAGATATCTACCAAGTGTATGTCACAGATGAAGATGGAGTTTTGGAAGGATTCATCCCTTTAAAAGATTTATTTCTCACTCCGATCAATACCAAAGTGGCAAAGATAACCAATTTTTCTGTATTTGCCTTTCATTACGACGTGGATCAGGAAGAGGTTGCCAATACCTTTAAAAAATACGATTTATTCAGTGCAGCGGTAACGGATGATTTGGGAAGGATCATTGGTCGGATCACTGTTGATGATGTATTAGAAATTGTGGAAGAGGAAGCTTCAGAAGATATCCTCCTCATGGCCGGGGTTTCTGAAGACGAAAGACTTTCTACCCCCATTTTACAATCGGTAAAACGTAGGATTATTTGGCTCAATGTCAATTTACTCACTGCCTTTGTGAGTTCGACTGTTGTTGCATTTTTTGAAGATACGATTTCGCAAATTGTGGTACTTGCGACTCTTATGCCAATTGTGGCAGGTCTTGGTGGGAATGCAGGAACGCAGTCCGTAACAGTTGTTATTCGTAATATTGCCACTGGAGATCTTTCTTTTTCCAATTGGTGGGAAGCGGTAAGAAAAGAATTTACGATCGGTGTTTTGAATGGGTTTGTACTCGGAACCGTTACAGGACTTATGATCTTTTTTGTGAAAGGGAATCTTGTACTTGGTCTTGTGGTAGGAACTGCTATGCTTGTGAATATGATTGTAGCATCTCTCACTGGGTCCCTTGTCCCCATTGTTTTAAAAGCGATGCGGGTGGACCCGGCGATTGCTTCATCTATCTTTGTGACAGCAACCACAGATGTATGTGGATTTTTCTTTTTCCTCGGACTTGCCACAGTGTTTGCAAAATATTTAATTTAGGAATTGTCCCTTGGATTTTAAATTCTTGCCAGTGAAGGAAAGGGCCAAATACTGATGACAAAATGAAATTCTTGCCTTTGTTTTTACCGGTTGTTTCACTTTCTTTGATCCTCGGTTGCCAATCCACTCCGCAAACCAATACAAATGTTCACACTGAAACCAGTCAGGAAGTGCACCAAACAAAGGATGTACTCCCACCTCCTGGTGGCGAAGGTGAAATCATCCTAAACGAAAAAGGAGAAGAGGTTCAAAACCATTCAGGAGAAATTCCTTTTTTCCAAAAAAAGAGCGATCTTCCCACAGAACTCTTTCGGGTCTATATTGCTTCTGATTCCTATATGGTACGCCAAATTCGTCATACCGATAAAATTCGCAGAAAACCGGATGCCGGTGGGGATGAACTTTCCAAAGAAGAAATGAGGAAGTTTGACCTCTTAAGTTTTGTGGATGATGGAATGATCACCATTGGCCTCAATACAGTCACTGGCAAATTAGAATCCATTGCTTTTGACCGTCGGGTTCCAAGAATCAATGACGTAGCAAAGATCATTCAAAATGATGCTTCACGTTTTAATTATGAACATGCCTCTAAAGATGGAACACCCATCATCACTAAGTTTTTGATTAGTTATCAGATTCGTCTGTATCCTGGAAAAACCAGAGACGAAATCAAACAGATGTTACAAAAGAAAAAGTAAACCGACAATCCGTTTCGGTTTACTTTTTAGACCAATCGTTTATATACTTACCACTTAAAATTCCCTTGTTTTTCGTATTGGAAGGGAATTGGTTCAGATACAGAAGGAACCTTTAGTCCAGAATCCCCTTTTAAGTCAAATTGAGCCGATTTGTTTTGAATGGTTTCATATAACGAAGAACTAATCGATGTTATGGGAAACTTTGTGGCGATTTTAACAGTAGAAGTTTTTCCAGAATTTACAATTTCTTTTGGAGTTCCGTTTAAAAAGTTTTCACCAGCAAGATTTAAATCATAATTAAGTCCTGTCAGATTTAAATTGGAAGCTGCCTCATTAGAAAATATAAAATCAAATTCTGTATTTAGGTCTAATTTTAAATTGGATAAACCTGCTTTGGTTGCTGAAGTTGCGGGTTGTTTTGATCCTCCCAGAAGCCCTTTCAAAAATCCGGTAGCAGTGTCTGCCAAAACATCCGTATTTGATGCACTCAAAATCTCTGCTTCTGTGGGCATAAGGATTTTAAAGTTTTTAATTTCAACATTGGGAAGGATGGCGGGGATTTCTCTTTTTTTGACAAAAGGAAAACTAAGGGAATCTTTTCCAAGAAGTTGCCATTGTTTTGGGATAGGAACTTTCATATTTCCTTCTGCACTTACTTCTAACATTGGTTTGTTTGGAAATTTTTTGTATAAATTCAATAGATCTGTATATTTAAGTTTTACTTCCAGGGGAAGTTGTTTTGTTTTTTTTCCTTCAATGGCTCCTAAATCTGTTTTGATTTGAGAAAGTTTTAAACCTTCTATTTTGATATCCATATCCAGTAAGGAACTGGGAAGGGAAACTGGGTAAGGATTTTCAACGGAAGTGACAACAGAAAGTGTGATATCTGTGAGTGTGATATTTTTGATAGATAAGGAATCGAATTCAAATTCAGGCAAAGGAATTTTATCCTGAATCACACCGAGAACAGAACATTGGAGAGTGAAAAGAGAGATAAGAATAGGGATGGCCAATTTCATCCCAGAACTATCTCCTAAAAAACTACTTTGTCAAGTGAATTGGATTTTCATAACGACTGGTGCATGGTCGGAGAGAACCGGTTCTTTGGCAATTGAAACTGATTCCAATTTGTATGAAGAGGATTTTGTGATAAAAAAATAATCAATCCTCCAACCCTTATTGTTCTTTCTTGCTTGGAACCGATATGTCCACCACGAGTATTCGTCTCGGATCTCCGGCTGTAAAACTCGAAAACAATCTAAAAATCCAGAATCTAAAAACTTGGAAACCCAGGCTCTTTCTTCGGGAAGGAATCCAGAACTCTTCTGGTTGCCCTTGGCATTGTGGATATCCAATTCCGTATGTGCAATATTGACATCCCCACAAACAACCAAAGGTTTTTTCTTTTTTGTATAGGGTTTTGCTAGGTCAAAAAAGGAATCTAGGAAAGTATACTTTACCTTTTGTCTCTCTTCTCCACTTGTGCCCGAGGGAAAATACAGATTCCAGAGAAAAAAATCTGGAAACTCTAGAAATAGTGACCTTCCTTCACTTCGATAGATTCCATCACCAAATCCGACAACCACGGATTTTGGTTTGAGTTTGGTAAGAACAGCAGTTCCGCTGTATCCTGGTTTTTCTGCAATGCAGGTATGGACTTCATAACCCAGACTTCGAAACTCCATTCGGTCAATTTCTGATACAGGAGCCTTTGTTTCTTGGAAACAAATAATGTCAGGATTTTCCTGACGTATAAAATCTAGTAAACCTTTGCTCAAACTGGAGCGAATTCCGTTGCAATTTAACGTGATGATTTTCATCTAGAATTGAGATCGATTGTATGGCCGAATAAGTCGATACTAAAAATGGCATGATAGAAATTTCCGCTGAAATTCCGTTCCTCCGAACGTCCAAACTCGCTTTTCTTTTCTGGGACGAATCCCCTGGAAGCCTAGAAACCTGGGATTGGAATGAGGGGATTACTATATTCTTTCAAACTCGGCGTGCCGGGGAATTGGAATTCCGATTTGGACCTCCGCTTTGGGGTATTCCAACTGATACCAATCGCATTGAGTTTCCCTTTGTATCCATTCATAATATCCCAACAAATAAATACCTAGCTACAGAGTTATCAAGGTTAGGCGAAGAAAAAACAATTTATGTTCTGATCCCTAAACGGATGGAATTAGAAGCACGATCTGTTTTTGCAAGATTAGAATACCTTTGGGATGATAAAATTTCTCCTGATCGTATATCCCATAAATTTGGTCTTACCGGAAAAACAAGTTCTGTTTCAGAATCACAGGTTACAAAAGAAACAAATTCCAAAAAAAATCATTTCAGTTATCCTCCTCTGGAGTTTGTAGGAAAGTCGGGACGAAAAAAAATCAAAGAAGAGGTTTTGGTTTCTGCGGGGAACCTAAATGGTTCTTATCCAGAAACGGATTCTGAACTTTCTTTTGTAAATCCAACTGAAGTTACTTCTTTTGAAGATGAGTCACCAAATCATCCTTATGATTTAATTGAATCTTCTTTTGCCGAAGAGGTTGTGACAAAAGAACCGGTTCCAGTGGAAATTTTATCAAAAGCGGAATCGACAGAATCTAAAACTACAGAGTCTCCCGAATTACATACATTAGATGGATCCTCAAATACTAAGTTTTCACTTCAGTTAAAAATGATGGGTGTCATTAGTTTTCTTTTTGCATTGTCTGTGGGAGTTATTATCTTTTTTGCTTCTTTCTATTTTAAAAGATCCATTGAACTTCAGTTGCGAGACAATAATATTCGTATTGCGGAAATCATTGGTTCAAAAGTTAAATCTGATATTCTAGGAGTAGTGGAAAAAGGTCGTCAAATTGCAATTACCCTTACAACCCAAGGCCTTCCGGAAGCTGAAAGAAAACTTCTAATCAAAACTTTTTTTCAAAATGATAAAGAATTCATTTATTTAGGAATTTTTGAAAGAAAAGAAAATACTCTCATTATGAAACGAGAGGTATTTAATGAAGAGGAACTTAAAAAAAGTTCTGTTACAGAAGAAGATTTTCATAATGTTGTAAATCGCAATCGAGATGCATTGGCTGAGGCCTTTAATGGACAAGCCGTACTTTTAAACTCAAGTCCTGGATTTCAAGAACCATCATTCGCCATTGCCATTCCTACTTCTGAAAATGGGGAATTGGACAACGCTCTTGTGATGATTGTTAAATTAAACAAAATCATTGGTGCATTCTCCAAAAAGGGAATCGAAACTACCTTCATGGTAAACGGGAATGGGACTGCCCTTGCTCATCCCAAAGAAGACTTAATTCTTGCGGCCACTGACCTTGCTTCTATGCCAATCGTAAAATCGATGTTAACGAGTGCACCCAATACGGGACAAATGAGTTATATCGATGAGGAATTAGGTGGTTCTTATTTAGGTTCCTTTCAAAAGATTGGATTTGCAGATGCTGGAGTGATTACGATTGTTTCAGAAGAAAAAGCATTTGCTGACGTTTATAAAAGCCAAAAAACAAATCTATATATTGCAGGAATTGGACTCTGTGCAGCACTGATCTTTGTATTTTTCTTTTCTAAAACAATTACAAAACCAGTATTACAACTTCTTTCTGCCACTTTAGAAATTGCAAAAGGTAATTTTAAAATTGGAATCAAACCAACGACTCAGGATGAGGTTGGACTTCTTACCAAATACTTCATCGATATGGGACAAGGTTTGGAAGAAAGAGAGAAGGTAAAAAACATTCTGGGAAGTATGATTGATCCAGTTGTGGTCCAAGAAGCCATGGTAGACCTTGCGGCTTTGAAACGAGGATCAGAAACTCATATCACTGCATTTTTTTCTGATGTTGCAAGTTTTTCAACAATCTCAGAACAATTAAAATCCGCGGATCTTGCAGCTTTACTGAATGAATATTTATCCGCCATGACCCTTCTTCTGAAGAAACATGAAGGAGTTTTAGATAAGTACATTGGGGATGCTATTGTTGGAATTTTTAATGCTCCCGTTCCTGTAATCGACCATGAACTAAAAGCGGCTCGTGCTAGTGTCGATATGGTGATGAAACTTGCTGAACTAAGGGAATATTGGACAAAAAACAATCTTTATTCCAAAGAAGCTCAAGTGATGGATGCACGAATTGGATTGAACTCTGGACCAGCTAAGGTTGGTTTTATGGGTACAGATGCCTTAGCTTCTTACACGATGATGGGTGATACAGTCAACCTTGCTGCCAGGTTGGAAGCGGCAGGTAAGGATTATGGAGTCAACATTCTGATTACCGATCCGATCCAAGCGGCCATCCAAGAGGAAATGGTGACTCGTTATATGGATTTGGTTCGGGTAAAAGGAAAAAATGAACCTGTCAAAATTCATGAACTAGTAGGTTATAAATCTTTGGTTTCACCAAATCAGATAGAAGCTGCGCAGATTTATGAAGCCGGTTTCAAAGCTTATTTAGAAAAAAACTGGATTTCTGCGATTCAATATTTTACGGAATCTGAAAAGGCAAAAGGTCAAAAAGATAAATCCTGCCATATGCTCATTGAACGTTGTGAAGAATATAAAATCAACCCACCTGATTTTGATTGGGACGGTGTGTTCACAAGGACACATAAATAAGTTTTATGAGATGGTTGAACGATACAAGATTTGTTGTCACTTCGTTAGTTTTACTAATTCTTGTATTCTCATACTTTCTCTATCGAAATTTAAACGATCGTTTCATTGACTCATCAAGCCCTACGATTGGAGTGATTACTTTCAAAAATAAAACTGTACTACGAAAGTATAATGATGCAGTTGTTTGGGATTTAATTGAATCCAAAACAGAAGTAAAAAATAGAGATACAATTCGTACAGAAGGATTATCTGACGCTGTTCTCACCTTAAATGATGGAACAAAAATCAATATATCCGAAAATTCAATGATTCTTTTGGATATTTCAGATCGGAATATTAATATTAATTTTGCTTATGGATCATTTGAAGCTGCCCGTGAAGGAACAGTTTCTGGTGATATGAAAATGAACATTACCGCTGGTGATAAAACCGTACAAGTAGCAAGCGGGGATGTAAAACTCGATAAAACAAAATCTGAATTAAACATCAAAGTAGACCAAGGGGAAGCAAAACTCACTACTAACGGAAAAGAAGAAACGATAGCCAAAGACCAAGTAGCAAATGTTACAGAATCTGGAGTAAAAGTAGGAAAACCTGTATATCGATTGGTGGGGCCTGAGGATAGAAAAAATATTCTTTCCGAATCTGGTTCAGAGAAGATTTTATTTGCGATTTCTGGTTGGAAACAGGATCAATTCAAACAAACAAATCCAACGATTGAAATTTCATTATTCCCCGACTTTTCCAAATCTTTGGTCAAAGAAAAGTTAACTTCACCAAACCTATCTAAAAAATTAAGTTCAGGTTCGTATTATTGGAGAGTTTCGTATGAAGACCCAAATTCAAAATCCAAACAAACAACAGAGGTGTTTCAGTTTAGAATTTTAAGTGATCCTTCATTAAAAATCTTAAGTCCTAAACCAAATGAAGTTTTTTCTTATACCCAGGAAGTTCCTGTGGTTCGTTTTGTATGGAATCCTCTGGATCTTTATTCTTCTTATACAGTCCTTGTTGCTAAAGATACAAATTTTTCAGATATCGCTGTTTCAAAACAAACTCAAAATCAATCCTTAGCCTTTGATTCTCTAAAAGAAGGAAATTATTTTGCAAAGATCCAAGCAAAATCCAATCTCCCTGGGATTTCGGAGAAGGTTTCCTCTGTTATTAGTTTTCAAGTCACAAAAAAAGCAAATTTGACTCCTCCAGAGCTTTTAGAACCAAACAAAGGAAAAAGTTTTGCAGAAGAACAAACAAAATCCCAACTATTCTTTTCTTGGAAGGATGATAAAGACTTCATTCAATATGAGTGGGAACTGAGTTCTGATTCTAATTTTTCATCAAAAATTAAGACGGAGACTATCAAAAATAATTTTCTAAAACTTCCAAGTGGTCTTGGTGTCGGAACCTATTTTTGGAGAGTGAAAGGAATTGGTTCGAATGGAGCTACTTTGGAATCAAAGTCCAATACCTTTACAGTGATCGCCAAAGAAGAAATGGAATTAATAGCACCAGCAAACGGAGCTGAGGTGGAAGTGGATGAACGCTCTGTTGTCATTCTAAAGTGGAAAAAGTTAACAGGAAAATCTAATTACGAAATAGAAATAGCAAAAGGATCAGATTTCCAACATCTTATCACAAAGGAAACGGTTTCTGGAAATTATTTTGAATTCAAATCCAAAGATTTTGGCAGATTTTTTTGGAGAGTGCGACCTGTTGGATCGGATTCATCGGATACTAGCGCACCTCGCAGTTTTCAAATGATTTCCAATATGGAACCTCCTAGTTTGGTGAGTCCAAGTCGAAATGAAACTGTCGATTTGTTTTCTAGAAATTCTATTTTGTTCACATGGAAATCAGTTGAGAAAGTTTTTAGTTATCGAATTCGATTGATCGATATTTCTGGGATTCGAGAAAAACAAGTATTGAACGAAAGGATTAACTCTACAAGATTCCAATTCAATGAAATTCAAAAATTGAATGTAGGAAGGTTTCGTTGGGAAGTCGCGGCACTCTACAAACAGGCAGATGGAACGGAACGCGAATCTGCTTATAATAAACAGGACTTTTTTATTTCAGTTCCAGAACTAAAGGTTCCAAAAATCCTAACACCAGGGAAGATTTATGTGGAATAACTTTCGGTTATGTTTCATTTTACTTTTGGTTTCTTTATCTTCTCTTTTCGCACAATCAAGTAATGAAGAGGGAACTCAATACCAATTGCGTTGGTTAGACGTAGAAGGTGCAACAGGATATGTTTTAGAAATTAAGAATTCCAGTGGCTATCTTGTTCTTTCAGAAAGAGTGAATGGGACAAGTTACGATTTGGTAAACTATACTTCTGGGATTTATGAACACAGAGTGGCTGTAATCAATAAACTGGGTAAAGTAGGAAGTTATTCGGAATGGGTAAGATTTGAAGTTGTTGTTTCTAAGGTTCCGACATTAACAAAAGATTCCGTATACTCTGTGTCGAAGGAAGAAAAAGAAAAAGTATTTTTGTTAGAAGGAAAAGATTTTATCAGTCCTATGAAAGTTTACATGGTGACTGGTGGTAAAAGAATTCTTGCTAAAAAAGTAGTCATTGAATCGGATTCGGTTGCCAAAGCAACTTTCGCAGTAGATGCTGATACTGATACGGGAATTTATGATTTAGTTTTAGAAAATCCACGGAATAAAGTGCTTACCGCCAAACAAAGAGTTGTTTTATCAGATTCAAAAGAAAAAGCAGCTCGTTTTGCGCAAAGGCAAGAGCGAATCGTAAAAAAAGAAATCCCTGAAGACTACTACGAAACTCCATACTTTTCAACACTTTGGAGGTCTACCGTTCTACCAGGTTGGGGCCAAAAATACATTGATGGAAACAATTGGAAACTTTATGTATTTCCTGTTGTTGCCCTGTCTGCCGTTGCTCTCTATGCCAATTCCTATAATCGGTTTTTAAGTGCTAGATCCGATTACCAATCTACAGTCCTATTGGGAGCTTTACTTGTGGAGAGACAGGATACGCAAGTTTTATGGTTAATCAACCGAACCAATGCAGAGGCAAAATTTAACTCCGCCAAGTCTGAGTTAGGTGTAATCCAAGCCGGAGCTGGGATTTTAGGCGTTTTTTTACTCTATAATATTGTAGATTCTTATTTTTCAGCCAAACGGAATGTTGCAAACTATGAACCTGGATTTCCTCTGGGTGAAACGAACAAACGTGTGCAAGCTTCCGTCAGTACGGATGCGGGTTGGAACCAATCAAAATTTGCCTATGAATATAGCTCGAGGTACCAAATCGAATTCTCTTCCCGTTTCTGACAAAAAGCTTGTTTAGGGAAGGTCTTCCCCTCATGCTGATTTTATGCCGATTCCCATTTTACGTTCCGACAGAAATTCTAAAAAAGAATTGGATCGTTTCCTTTCGGGAGCGAAAGAAGATCTGAGTTCTGCTACGGCAAAAATCCTTCCAATCTTAGAGGCCGTCCGAACGAGGGGAGACAAAGCCCTTATCGAATACACAGAAAAATTTGACGGGATTCAGTTGCATTCGGTTAGCCTTGATCCGCATTCCATACAAACAGATCTAAATCAAAATGTGAAAGAAGCCTTCCTTCGGGCTAAATCAAATATCGAAGCCTTTCACGAGGCACAAAGAAGAGAGTCTTGGTCGAGGACCATTGATGGCAACCGATTGGGTGTCAAATACACTCCCATTCCTTCTCTTTCTGTTTATGCTCCTGGTGGGAAGGCATTGTATCCTTCTAGTGTCCTCATGGGTGTGATCCCTGCCAAAATTGCTGGAGTCAAAAATATCCAACTAATCACTCCGCCACAAAAAGAGGGACTTCCGGATATTCTTGTTTGGTTATGCCAAATTTTGGAAGTAAATCGGATTGTTACAGTTGGTGGAGCGCAGGGAATTGCTGCTGGAGCTTACGGAACAGAATCCATTCCAAAATCAGAATTCATTGTTGGTCCAGGAAATGCTTATGTAGCAGCCGCCAAATCATATTTAGCTGGGCAAGGTATCATTGGTATTGATAGTCCTGCTGGCCCGAGTGAGGTTTGTATTATTGCTGATTCTTCTGCTAACCCGAAATGGATCGCTTGTGATATGTTATCGCAAGCAGAACATGGGGAAGATTCTTCTGCCATTTTACTCACAACAGAGGAAGATTTTGCAAAAGAGGTAAGTGAAGAATTGGAAAAAGCCTTTGTTGCACGCCCCAAACGGTTAGAGATGAAACAAAATTCCATTTATAAAAATTCAGCTATTTTGGTTTTTCCGAGTATAGAAGATTGTATTTGGTTTTCGAATGAGTTGGCTCCCGAACATTTAGAAATTCAAACAAAAGATAACGAATCCGTTTTTTCAAAAATTGAACATGCAGGCAGTGTTTTTATTGGTCCATATTCACCAGTGGCTATGGGGGATTATATCAGTGGTACCAATCATATCCTTCCGACTGCCAGAGGTAGTCGAATCTATTCTTCTCTTGGCGTGGATACATTTTTGAAACGAGTAACTTTCCAAGAAGTAACAAAAGAATCCTTACAAACTCTCTATCCATTTGTAAAATTAATGTCGGAATTAGAGGGATTGGATGAAGAGCATGGAACGAGTGTTAAAGTTCGTACAGAGGAATCATTGTGATCGTTATATCTAACATTCAAGAACTAAAAAAACAAATTGGAATATGGAAAAGGGAAGGATCCTCCATTGGTTTTTGCCCTACAATGGGAAGTTTGCATTCAGGTCATATGGATTTGGTAGAAACTTCGAAGAAAAAAACTGATAAAACAATTGTATCAATTTTCGTAAACCCCACTCAGTTTAATGATCCAAAGGATTTTGAGAATTATCCGGTGAATACAGAAACCGATTTGAAGTTATGCGAAGAAAAGGGAGTGGATTTGGTTTTTTTACCCGAAGTCAAAACCATTTATCCGGATACCAAAACTCCAATCCAAATGAGTATCCCAACATTACAAAAACACCTTTGCGGACGCACAAGGCCTGGTCATTTTGAAGGTGTATTACAAATTGTATCGAAACTATTCCATTTAACTGAACCTACGACTGCTTTTTTTGGACTGAAGGACTACCAACAATACCGGGTGATTTCGGCGATGGTACAAAATCTTAATTTTCCTTTGGAAGTGGTTGGGGTTCCCACACGAAGGGAGCCGGATGGGCTTGCAATGAGTTCACGTAATGTTCGTCTGAACTCTAAAGATAGGGAAACAGCAAGTCTCATTCCAAGAATGTTTGCCTTGGCCGAAAAAACTGTTCTTGGTGGGGAACGGAACCTTCCTCTTTGGAAAGAAATTCTAAGGGATTTTTTGCTCACAGGAAGTTCTGTTCGTATTGATTACTTAGAAGTTGTAGATCCAGTTGATCTCCAACCGATTGAAAAAATGGAAGGAGAAGTGCTTCTCGCATTGGCTGTGTTTGTTGGTGATGTTCGTCTCATCGACAATCAGATAATTAAAATTCCAATTGAAACCTAAATGTCCAAAGAAATCGAAGATCGAAAATTTAATCCTAAACTTGTATTATCTGAAATAAAGACTACCTTAGTCAATTTGAGTGGGATTCCAGAATCGGCTCATTCTTTTGTGACAGGTTCTTTGTATGAAACACTTAACTCAGATTCTACTTTTTTAGTTGTACTGCCGACTAACCAAGATGCAGAGAGTTTTTCAAGAGAACTGTTGAGTTTTTTACCACAAGAGGAAATTTTTTATTTCCCTGGTCCAGAAAATATTCCTTATGAGTATACAAAATGGCAAGTAGAATGGAAACGTGATAGGATTCTTACAATCAATCGTATTTTGTCAGGAAATCGTTGTTTGGTGGTTACTTCAGTTTCTGCTCTTCTTAGAAAACTTCCGGTAAAAGATAGTTTAAAAGGAAAATCCATTACATTAAAACTGGGAAAAGATTTTCCCTTGGATCGTTTATTGTCCGATTTGGTCAATTTAGGATATCATAGGGAAGAAGTATGCGAACAGTTTGGTCATTTTAGTTTAAAGGGTGGAATTTTAGATATTTACACTCCTTATTTGGCAAACCCTGTGCGAATTGATTTTTTTGGCGATACGGTAGATGAAATTCGAACCTTCGATCCCAATACCCAAAAGTCCATTGCAAAAATTCAAGAAATTGTCATTACTGCAGCAAACGAAACCATTGTGAGTCGGGAAGAGAAGACAAAATACCAGGAGATTTTGGTTTCCCATAAAGAGAGACGCATTCCCATCGACTCGGAATTAGAAATCATTGAGGAACATCTTCCGTTGATTCGAAATCACGAAGGTTTTTTAAATTTCTTTCCTAAGAAACCAATTGTCATCTTTCCTAGATTTTTTGATACGAAAGAGCGTTCTTATGGAATGGAAAGAGAATACAACACTCTTTTCGAAAAGAAAAAAGAAGAAGCCCTCTGTTTAAAACCAGAAGATTTACTCTCCTTTGGAGAGGAATGGAATACTCTTACTTCAGAGGAAACTCCAGGAATCCGGTTTTCGCTTTTACCGGACCACCAGAAAAATTTTTCCTTTGAACCAATCACTGAAGTTAGGGGGTTTCGTGGAAAGATTCGTGAGGCAAAAGAATATTTTTTAGAGTTATTAAACGAAGATCCCAAAAATAAAATTTTTATTACTTCTTCCTTTTCTGCTCAGATGATGCGATTAAAAGGATTATTTTCTGAGAACGAAATAGAAACCGTTCATTCTGAATCGGAAGAACCAAGACCCCTTCCACTTACTTCAGTTAATCCTGGAATTCATTTAGTGATTTCTGATCTAAAACGTGGGTTTCATGTTTTAGAGGATCATATCTATATTTTTACTGATAATGATTTATTCGGGCGTCAGTACAAACGAAAAACTCGTTATAAAAAACAAGCCTCCCAGATGATTGAATCTTTCATTGATTTGAAAGAAGGCGACTATGTAGTACATGTCAATCATGGTGTGGGCCGATTTGTCAAAATTGAAAGAACAAAAGCAGACGGAAAAGAAAGAGACTTTTTAAAATTAGAATATGCAGGTGGGGATAGTTTATTTGTTCCCCTCGATCAAATTTCGTTAGTTCAGAAATATATTGGCGGAACGGACACACCCAAACTCGACACTCTTGGAAAAAATTCTTGGAAAAAAGCAAAAGATCGAGTTCAGGAATCTGTTGATAAACTTGCCGAAGAACTAGTGTTACTTTATTCGAATCGAATGAAATTGAATGGTTTTGCATTTCCACCTGATACCATTTGGCAAGAAGAGTTTGAAGCCGCCTTTGAATTTGAAGAAACACCTGATCAAATTTCTGCAATTGAATCGGTAAAACAAGATTTAGAATCTGCAAGGCCAATGGATCGTTTGGTCTGCGGTGACGTTGGATACGGGAAAACAGAAGTAGCGATTCGTGCTGCATTCAAGGTAATTATGGCTGGGAAACAAGTAATGCTTCTCACTCCCACAACCATCCTTTCCTTACAACATTTTAATACTTTCAAACTGAGATATGAGAACTACCCGGTAAAAATTGCTTTTGTTTCTCGTTTTCGTTCGCAAGCGGAAATTCGAGAAGATCTAAAGAATTTTTCAGAAGGTAAAATTGACATGCTCATCGGAACTCATGCGATTTTGTCTTCAAAGGTAAAACCCAAAAACTTAGGCCTATTGATTATTGACGAAGAACAAAAGTTTGGTGTCACTCACAAAGAGGCGATTAAAAAATTCAAAAATCTTGTGGATGTTTTGACCTTAACAGCAACACCGATACCGCGAACTTTGCATATGGCTCTCACTGGAATTCGTGAACTTTCTATAATTTCGACAGCACCAAAAAATAGACAAAGTGTCGAAACTTATGTTTTGGAAGAAGATGACACTCTCATTCAGGAAGCGATTCGGAAAGAAATTGAAAGAGGTGGGCAAGTTTTTTATCTTTACAATCGGGTGGAATCAATTGAAGAAGAGGCCGCTTATATTCGTTCATTGGTTCCGGAAGTTTCTGTTGGTATCCTTCATGGTCAGTTGACCGAAGATGAAATCGAAGAAACCTTAGTCGATTTTTATGAAAAAAAATATGATATTTTAGTCACAACAACAATCATTGAATCAGGAATTGATATGCCAAATGTCAATACTCTGATTGTGAAAAGGGCTGATATGTTTGGTCTTTCCCAGTTATACCAAATTCGGGGACGTGTGGGTCGCTCTGATAGAAAAGCCTATGCCTATATGTTTTATCCATCTAAAAAACTAATGACTGAACTTGCAGAAAAGAGGCTGAATACAATTTTCGAATACCAAGAGTTAGGTTCAGGTTTTAAAGTCGCCATGCGTGATTTAGAAATTCGCGGTGCGGGGAATCTTTTAGGGAAAGAACAATCCGGTGATATCATGGAAGTAGGTTTTGATCTATACGTCAAAATGTTAGAAGAGGCGATTTCACGAATCAAAGGTGAAGAAGTGCGAGTGGAAGTTCGTACTGCTGTTAATTTGAAAACAAACTTCTATCTTCCAGATGATTATATCCCGGATACAAAACAGAAAATTGAGTTCTACAAACGTTTTGAAGGATCTGCGAATTTGGATGAAATCGAGGAACTTTCCCTTGAGATGGAAGACCGATTTGGGGAACTGCCTCAAATTGCAAAGACCTTCGTGGAATTGGAAAAAATCCGCACTTTGGCTTCCAATTTAGGTTTCGAATTCGTGACAGAAAAACCTGATGAAATTCTATTCAAATGTGGAACCTATTTTCGGGGAAATCCTGACCGTGTGATCCAAGCCATGGCCAAGTTCAAAGGTTTGCTCATTTCGCCTCAAGAGCCATCTGTATTGCGTTATACGATTCCGGAAAGAGAAGATCTCCAAAAAATCAAAAAACTGCTCTCTCTTTTGGAATTTTTAGCCGCTTAATTTTTAAGCATTAGATTCAATCTAGTTCGCTTAAAAAAGGATGGACATTGCGGGAATTCACGAAACCATCATCCCAAATCCTTTCAGGCACTAAAATAATATGACTAAAATCCTTCCTTTGTTTGTTTTTTTGGCATCTCTTTTCCTCGTTCAGTGTTCGGACTCCTCTCCGGTCATCGAAACTTTGGATAACCATAAAATTACCGTAAAAGACTTTGAAGCAGCTTATGATACCGCTCTTGATTCAATCAGCCGTTTGCAAAATATCGAAAAGAAAACCCTTTTGGAATTCATTGAAAAAGACATCAATGAGGTTCCTCAAAACTTTCAAGATTTGAACTACCAACTTCAAAAGAAAAACTTCTATCAAACTTACCGCCAAATGATTATGACTCGACTTGTTGCTGAGAAAAACGGATACATTTCTCGTCCGGACGTTGCAGAAGTCATTAAACAAGTGGAAATGCAAACCATTGCTCAAATGTACGTTTCGGAACAAGTTGAGAAAAAAATCCAAATCACTGACGAACAAGCAAAAGCGGAATGTGAAAGACTTCGTGGTATGGATCGAAATATCGCAAACCTAACAATTGATAAATGCCTCACTTTTGCAAAAGCACAAATCAAGCAATTACAAACAAGAGAACAACTTCCTCTGGTAGTTGAAAGAATCAAAGAAGAAGTTACCATCAAACGTAACGATAAATTTGATTTAGATGCATACCTTGCACCAAAGAAAAAAGTGGAAGAACCAGCTGACAAAAAATAATAAGTCGGAATGGACAATACTTTAAATGCGTTTCTCCGTGGCATCATTGAAGCTGCCACGGAATTCCTTCCCGTTTCTTCTACAGGACATCTTTTTCTTTTTAGTTACTTTTTTCCTTTTGAAAACCTTACAATTGATCATGAAGCCTTTGAGGATTTGTTTGATATATTCATACAAACAGGTGCAATACTTTCTGTTGTAGTATTGTATTTCAAAGTTTTATGGAAACATACCAAAACTGCCGTTCAATTTGTAACCAAAACTACCGATGATAAGTCTGGATTTGAATTCTATCGCAATTTAATTGTTGGGATCCTTCCTATCCTCATTCTCGGTTTTTTGTTTAAAAACGTATTAGACCAAATTAAAATGAGACCTGATCTTCTTTTAATCCTTGGACTTTCTTGGTTTGTGGGAGGTCTTGTGATGGTGTTTGTAGAATTGAAACATTATGACGAAGGAGATGGTCGGATCATTGGGATGAAGGAGTCTATACTTGTTGGTCTTTTCCAATGTTTCGCTTTGATACCTGGTGTTTCAAGGTCAGCAGCAACAATCATCACTGCAAGGACACTTGGTGTTTCGAAAAAAGACTCTGCTGAGTTTTCTTTTTTTCTTGCGATTCCCGTCTTAACTCTTGCTGGTATTTATAAACTTTACAAACACCGAGCCATTTTGAATTCGGAGACCATTGGCCTTCTTTTTTTTGGTAGTATAGTTTCTTTTGTAATTTGTTACTTTATCATTCGATTGTTTATGGCCTTTATCCGCAGAAGGAGTTTTTTGTCCTTCGGAATCTATAGAATTCTACTTGGACTCCTTGTTGTTTTATACTTTTTCCGCGGTTAAAAATTCTAAATAAAACTCTTTTTTGTCTATATTCTTTGTTAAATCAAGCAGATGCAGAAACAATATTGTATTCTGCTTGTGAAACTTATTTCTTAAAAACAGTCGTTCGCTCCAAATCACAGCTTCTTGTGTTTGATTGTTTTTGAATAAGGTTTTAGCTGTCAGATAGAGATAGTCTTCTCTATTTGGATTTTCATTTGTCGCCAGTTTAAAATTTCGAATGGCTTCTCCCCAATTTTTCAACTGATAATACAATTTCCCTGCAAATGCATAAAAATTTGGGTGAGGGAATTTTTCCTTAAGAGTTTCTAATTGTTCCAATGCGAATTCATATTTCTCTTGTTTTGCTTTTGTTTTGATTTCTATATATTCTTTTTTGACAAAGTCAGGGAGTGACATCCTTCTGTTTTTTGGAGAATATTCTATTTTTAGAAATGATAGGTCATCAGTGATTTCTCCATTTGTTTCGATTTCATAAACCAAATTAGTGAGATCTGACTTAGAACGTTCCACAAAACGTAAAATTAATGTTTCATCTTCGTTGATAATTCTTGTGCCGTTTTCCTCTTGGATAAATCCGATGTCGTCTCTTCCATCCGAACCAATGAGTAAAGTATCTCCTGGTTCTAGCGCAAAGGTTTTGATTTGAAAGTAATGGTCGTTTTTGGGAAAGCCGAGTTTTCTCATGGATAGTTCTGTTTCAATAAATGAAGCAACTCCATCTCTATAGAGAATACTCCAAGGATGTTCTGCATTGATATAGTAAACAAATCCATCTTTTGCGACCATCCCAAGGACAACACTAGACAACATTGATCCATCAAAACTAACAAATACAGATTGTAGTTCCACGTATAAATCTTTTAGCCAAAGTTCTGGTGGTCTTGATTTAGTATAACTGGATTTTGCTCGGGAAAGTACTGCTTGGAATACAACGCCTAAGACCAATGCGCCGCCTGCACCTTGGATTGATTTTCCCATTGCATCTCCATTGGCAAAAACAGTATATTCTCCTAATTCCAAATGCACAGTACCAACAATACAGATGTCGCCGCCAATTTCTCCGTCTTTGCCTCGAAATTGAAATTTTTTCTTTTGGTTCACATAGGTTTCAATATGAATCTCTGGAATATGGTTATCGATGCGTGCAAGTGGATGGATGAGAAGGGATGTTAAAAAGTAATCACCATCTTGTTTTTCTTTTAGAATTTGTAATTGGTTTAGTGATTCATTTAAGGCGTCAGTTCTTTCTTCTACTTTTTTTTCTAAGTTTTTATTTAAATCTTCTACTTCCTCATTTAGTTTTACAAATGAATTTGCGAGAATGATCGCAAGAGAAATATTGAAAACAAGAAATGTATATCCCATAATTCGTGGGAACACCCAGTAATTACGATTAGTGGCTGTGTCAACGACTGCTGCAAAAAGAACGATCGTAAGCCCGATGGTAATATAAAATGCTCTTCTCTCTTTTTTCTTTAGGTTTTTGAAAAGAATCGCAAAAATTAGTATAACATATAAAACCCAGGTTGGTTGGATGAAGTTAGTCAGTAAAAAACTAAACGTTTCTATGTTATGAGTCAGCGCAAAATAGATAAAACAAACAAGTTGAATTCCATCTAAAATTTTACCAAGGATATGGTATTTTTCTTCGAATAAGGTGCGAAGAAAATGATACATGAATGGTATGAGTAATAGAATTGTCATGTATTCCAATTTTTTCATTTCTAAAAATGAAAAATCAAATTCATACTTTAGTTGGTTTCTTAAGAAATTATAAATAACGAACGAGAAGGAAAATAATGCAAAAAACAAATTTTCTCTATCTTTTCTTCTTCGAATAAACAAAAAGAGAAAGTAACCTCCGACTGTAGAATAAATCGTCAGAAATAGTAACTTAATAAATTCGTCTTTGTAAAACCGTGCGTTGACTTTATCTGTGGGTCCAAGTAGGGTCTCATCTTGTTCGATCCCACCAGAGTTTCCGAAATAAGGTTGGATTTTAATTAATAAAAGATTTTTTTTCCCATACTGAATGAGTTGAGAGGGAATATTGTAAAATCGTAACTTGTCATATGCTTGTGGTTCCGTTGCATTCCATTCTCCTGTTTGACCTATCAATTTCCCGTTTAAATACGTCCTGTCCCTATCATTGATCACTCCTAGGCGAAAACTTAATTGTTTAGTTGAATCCTCAGGAAACTGAACCCATTTTGCTAGTGTGACAATTTTCTTTGTAGCATAGTTTTCTTTATTTTGATAAAGATTTCCTGGAACTGCGATTTGTTTCCATGCTTTCGTTTTGAAATTTGACTCTGTAATGGATTGGATTTCTTCTTCGCTCAATTCGTCTTCATTCATATACCAAAAGGAATCGGGATCATTTTGATTGGTATCGAGTGAAACAATATCATTTTCATTGGTTTTTGTAGTAGAATTCGGTAATGTTTGGGAATGAAGTAGGGAAAAAGAAAAGACAAGAAAAATGAGAATCGATTTTATCATATATAAACGAACTTGAACGTTCATAACTCTGTAATGTTTCCAAATGGATTCAAAATGGTCATTCGATTAAAAAAGAATAAAGAAAAAGCAGTATTAAATTTTCATCCTTGGATATTTTCGGGAGCCATAGCTTCAGAAGAAAAGGGATTGCCTTCCGGTTCCATTGTACGAGTGGAATCATCATCAGGTGTTTTTTTAGCCTGGGGACATTATGATCCCAAAAGCCAAATTCGTATTCGTTTGTTCTCTTTTGAAGAATTGAAAAATGGAAGTGAAGAATCATTTTGGATTGAAAAATGGAACGCTATTTATCAATCCAAAAGATCGCTTCTCCCCAAAGAAACAACTGGATTTCGTCTTTTTCATTCAGAAGGCGATGGAGTACCTGGTGTAGTTGTCGATTGCTACCATGAAACAGCTGTTATGCAGCTAAAAACACCAGGGGCTATGGGTCTATGTGAATCTTTGGTTTCATTTTTATCTCAAAAAGGTTTCAAAACCATTTTAGAAAGACGTGAAAAATCAGATGATAAAGTTGGCGGAGATTTTATTTTTCATAAGGGAACAGAAACAGAACCTGAATTTACTGAACATGGATTCAAGTTCATTGCTGACATTACGAAGGGACAAAAAACAGGATTTTTTTTAGACCAAAGAGACAATCGAGCATTGGTATCTCGTTATGCAAAGGATCGTATAATTTTAAATACCTTTGCCTATTCTGGAGCTTTTTCTGTTTATGCATTATTAGCTGGAGCAAAATCTGTTCATAGTTTAGATATATCGAAACAGGCAATTGAACTTTGTGAAAGAAATCTAGAACTAAACGGAATTAACTTAAAACAGCAGTCTGAAAAACACAAAAGTTTGATTTTAGATAGTTTCGATTATCTAAAGACTATGGATTCCAATTTTTATGATTTAATCATTTTGGATCCTCCAGCATTTACGAAAAGTATAAGTACAGTCAACCAGGCTAGCCGAGGTTACAAGGACATCAATATGAGGGCCATGTCCAAAATAAAATCTGGGGGGCTCATTTTTACCTTTTCTTGTTCACAGCATATTTCCTTTGATCTCTTCAAAAAAATTGTTTTCGGTGCTGCCAAGGATGCCAAAAAGAGCGTTAGAATTTTGCACCATCTTACCCAAAGCCCGGACCACGCATATTCTGTCTTTCATCCGGAAGGAGAATACCTAAAGGGGCTTGTGATTCAGGTTGATGGGGATATATGATCAATAATATTGGTGAAATCTTAAAATGAAATTTACGTCCCTTAGTTTTCTTTTGTTCTTTCTTGTCGTGTATTGTTTACACTGGGTCTTTCGCGGCAAATTCCGCTTGGGGTTTTTGTTTTTGGCCTCTTTTGCTTTTTATGCAGCTTGGTCAATTCCATTTGCTTTTCACTTTCTTTCGATTGTTTTGTTAAATCATTTTTTTAATAAACAAATTCTGAAAAATAAATCCTCCTTTTGCTATCCTGTTTCTCTATTTGTTAACTTTGGAAATTTATTTTTATTTAAATATTTTTATTTTCTTTGGGCTTTATTTTTTCAACTCACAGGAAGTTTGTTTTTTGCTCCCGAATCCATCCAAAGTTTTTTAAACTCCCAATTCGGTGTTGATTCCATCACTTTACCTCTTGCGATCAGTTTTTATACCTTCCAAATGGTTGCCTATACCATCGACATCAAAAGAGGGACAGCTGAAGAGAATCCAAACTTTTTCCAATTTGCACTTTTTATCTTTTTTTTCCCACAGTTGGTGGCAGGACCCATTGTTCGTCACGGAGAATTTTTTTACCAATTAGAAGTTTGGAATGCAAAGAAAGAACAACTCTTTGAAGGTTATTATTTAGTTTTTCTTGGTTTATTCAAAAAGGTTGTTATTGCCGACAACCTTTCACCAGTGATCGAACCAATTTTTCAAAATCCGGACCAGTATGATGGTTTAACGAATTTTATCGCCTGGTTCGGTTATGCGGCAAGAGTCTTTTGTGATTTCAGTGGTTATACGGATTTAGCTAGGGGACTTGGGAAACTTTTAGGTATCAATTTACCGGAAAACTTTCATGCTCCATATCTATCACGTTCCGTCCGAGAACTTTGGACTCGATGGCACATGACGCTTGCTACTTGGATTAAAGACTATATTTATTTTCCGTTAGGTGGTTCAAGGGTATCTGAGTATCGCGGTTACTTAAATTTAATTGTTACCTTTACACTTGCTGGATTCTGGCATGGAGCTAATTTTACTTTTATTATCTGGGGATTTTTGCACGGTTTGATGTTAAGTGTGGAAAGAAAATGGGAGCTCATTCGGAAAACCGACAAAACTCTGGTAACCCCATATTGGAAGCAAGGTTTGGGAATTATCTATGGATTCTGTTTTTTTGTTTTTACCATTCCATTTTTTAATGCCCCAAGTGTTCATAATGCTTTGACCATGTATGGAAGGGCGTTCACGGGAGCTTCTGGGGAACGAACCAATAAAATGGAGCTGATTGTTTATAGTTTGGCTCTTACTTTTTTGCTCAACTATATACAAACGAAACCAAGTTTTCCTCGCGAGAATTGGTCAACCAAAACTTCTGTTAGTTTTCTGCTGTTATTTTCATTGGTTGTTACCATCTTATTGGGTTATTTAGCACCGGGAGGAACGGAATTTATTTACTTCCAATTTTAATATGAATTCAAAATTTAAATTTCCAGTCGTTTTGTATCCTATCCTTTTGGCTTTGGCATTATTCCTTTTGGATAAAATTTTCTTTTTACCTGTAATTGTTGAAAACACATATAGTTGGAAAAAAATTGAAAGAAAGTTTTATGAATTAAAAGAAGACCTTTTTGAGGTAATGCTTGCGGAACAACAAAAGAATCCTTCCAAACAAATTGGTTTGATTTTGGGTAGTTCCCGTTCAGGTGAATTTGATTCGGATATGTTGGAATCATTTTTTCCCAATACAAATTCCTTTAATTTTGCGGCACCTTTTGGCCCACCCAGTTTCCAAGCTTATTGGTTAGAACGAACTCTTAATTCAAAGTTACCGTTGCGGTATGTTCTCATTGAGGTGGATCCTCTTTTATTCTCTCAGTCTGCAATTGATTATTCTTTAAACGGCTCGTATGATAATGGTTATGTATTAAGTCATATTGATTTATACAGAGCCAAAAATAAAAATCCTTGGGCTTCCAATGCGAATGGTTTTTCAACTGACGAAGTAGAAGTTTATTTTTTAAAGAAACTTTTTGCTTTGTACAAATACCCACTTGATCCTACTGCAATTAAAGCAAATAACAAAGAAATTGAAGTTGGCTTTTTTCCTGGTATGTCTGTTGGAATCACTGGTAAAGATCATAAACGTAACTATATTGATAAAATCAAAATGGTGAATCGGGTGAAGTTTGGAGCTTTGCCAAACGAAATCAAGTTTGCGAATATGGATGTGTTTTTAGAACGAGATGCGGAAGCCATGTACAACCAGTATTTAAGGGGCCAGTCCCTTGCTCCCACTCAAGTATATTTTTTTAAGAAGATGCTTCAGCTCTTAGAGGGGACAGGAATTCCTGTAATCATCTATTTCCCTGCTGTTTCTGATGCTTTAAGAAAACGTATGTCTAGGGATGGGCTTTTAGAGAATTTTAATTCTGAGATTATAAAGGCAGTGGAAAAGGCAAAAGAAGTTCCCAATTCTAAATTCACAGTGGTAGATCCCAATGTGGATCCTCGTTGGGTTTGTAAAGACTTTGTGGATTCTCTCCATTTGAGTGGAGCTTGTTTTCCGAATTTATTACCAATTCTTTTCCCAAAAGAAGTTCGTTAGTTTCTTTTTTGTTTTCGTTTTTCTAATTCCTTACTGAGAAAATGGAAACGGAAAAATAGATATCCGAGGGCACTGAGGACAAGAAAAATTCCAGAGCCCCAACCGGAAACAGAATCTAACCATAACTTTTCGGTTTTTTCAGTTTCCAGTAAAAGAGAGTGGGAAAGAACAAATCCTGAATATACAAGCAAATTCAAAACCATATAGATAGTGGTTTTTTTTAGAATCCAAAGTGTATCTCCCATCTCCTCACGAAATCGTGTAAATTCACCAAGAATTTCTTGATAGGTTTTGTTGTGGTTTAACCTGTATTGGTCGTAGGCTTCTTCCATTTCTGGGTCCTTTGCCTTTCCATCCAAAAGCACAAATTCAAAGTCGAGTTCTGAATCGTATTCCTTTCTTTTTTTGGGATCACTGAGGGTCAAATAGGCCCTTGTCAATTCGAGAATTTTGTCCCTGGCCTCAGGACTCCCTGGTCCTTGTAAATGTTCCCAGAACTCCAATTCCTTTTGATAAATGGCTTCGATGGTCTCAATTGTGGATTCTTTCTTCACCCCCAAAATTTCGTAGAAGGTTTCTTTTTTTGTCCAAGCCATATACACCTTTTCGTACCCATCTTCTTTGCTTTACAAGGAGATTTTCTGGAAAAACATATCATTATGAACCCATCCTTGACTGAAACCTCAACCACGGACACAATCCAACTCGGAAAGGTCTATGTGGAAACCTACGGGTGCCAAATGAACGAATACGATACCGGGATCGTCAAGGAGCTCTTTCGAAAAGAAAAATATGAAACTACGGAATCCGTAGAAGACAGCGATATTATTTTTTTAAATACCTGCGCTGTTCGTGAAAATGCCCATGCAAAGATTTATGGAAGATTGCAGTCTTTGGGTTACCTGAAGAAAAAAAATCCCAACTTGGTGATTGGCGTTCTTGGGTGTATGGCACAGAATTTAGGGGAAGATTTGTTCCATCAAGAACTTCCTCTCGATCTCATTGTAGGTCCAGATAATTACCGAACTTTACCGGAACTGATTCAAAAAATACGTGGAGGAGAGCGAGATGTCCAACTCACTCGACTTTCACGAACAGAGACTTATGATGAATTGGAACCCAAAGTCGTAAACGGAATCCAAGCTTTTGTAACCATCATGAGAGGATGTAATAATTTCTGTACTTTCTGTGTTGTTCCTTATACAAGAGGAAGAGAAAGAAGTCGGGAACCAGGCTCCATCATTACAGAAATTCAACAGCTAGAAGTAATGGGTGTAAAACAAATTACCTTACTTGGACAAAACGTAAATAGTTATTCATATGAAAGTACAGATTTCTGTGGCCTTGTTGAAAAAATTCTCGCAGAGACAACTGTGGAAAGAGTTCGATTTACTAGCCCGCATCCCAAGGACTTCCCAGATCATTTAATTTCCCTGATGGCAAAGGAAGAAAGGTTCTCTTCTCAAATTCATATGCCTTTACAAGCTGGAAGTTCCAAAGTGCTTCGGGATATGAAACGTAGTTATACCCAAGAAGAGTATTTAGATTTAGTCGCTAGCATCCAAAGTAGAATTCCTGATATTGGAATCACTTCTGACATTATTGTTGGATTTCCAGGTGAAACGGAAGAAGAATTCCAGGAAACCTTGGAAGTCGTTAAAAAAGTTAAATTTGATATGTCTTATATGTTCAAATACTCCGAAAGGGAAGGTACGATCGCAAAACGAAAGTTTATTGATGATGTACCAGAAGAAGTAAAGAGTAAACGTTTGATTGAACTTGTTGAACTACAAACAAAAATTTCGCTCGAAAAAAACCAATCTAAGATTGGAACCGTGTTTTCAGTATTAGTTGAGAATACTTCCAAAAAATCGAAACTTGAGTTTTGTGGTCGTTCCCATTGTGGGCGAATGATTGTATTCCCAATTCCAGAAGGACATTCCACCGATCCTGAAAACTGGATTGGAAAAACAGTAAATGTTTTGGTTGAATCTGCCACTAGCGCAACATTAAAAGGGAAACTCGTTGGCTAAACAAGTTGACCTTCGCACTGTAAGAGTCTTTTCAAAAGATGACTTACCACCGGGTTTTATGGTGGATACAGATCGTTTGGGAAGATGGAAGCGGTTTAAACCATCCATCCTAAGAATCTATATCCTAAAGGAAATCCTAAGTCCCTTTCTTGTTGCCCTTTCGTTTTTTACAATGATTTATATGGCAGTGGCCATTCAGAAAATGATTGGACTATTTGTGGGAAAGGGTGTCGATTTTTTTCGTCTTTTGGACTATATGGGATATGTCTTTGGAAATACACTACCAATGACAATTCCTATGGCATGCCTTATGTCAGGGATTATGGCGGCAGGTCGTTTGTCTGGGGATTCTGAAATTACTGCGATGCGGGCATCAGGTGTTTCTTTTCCTTATATATATTCCAACTTTCTTGTTTTTGGGTTTCTAATGACTTTGATTGTTGGGTATTTGAATTTTTATCTCGGACCAGAAAACACTCGTAAGATGAAGGATTTTGATAACTGGATTGCTACATACAATCCGTTGCTCGCCATCCAACCTGGCCAATTTTCCGGAGACAAAACCCAGGACTTTTTTTCAGAAAAGGGTAGAACCATGTACTCTGGTGGGATTGATGCGGATGGAAATTTAAGTAACGTTCAAATCCGCGAATGGGCGATCTCTGCAGATGGAACTGACTTTATTATGGTAAATAATTTGGCTGTTCCGATGGGTGGATCTCGTATGTTACAAATCATCAATGCCAAAGAAGGTTTGTTAGTTGAAAAAAAGAATTTAGCAGGAGAGTATGAAAAGTCTGTTCGTCTACGAAAAGGTTATGTAATTGAGTGGGATACAGAAACGAATGCCATTGGAGTTACTAATTTTATGGATGGAGAAATGGACTATAATACTCCAGCTAAAAAAGATACAAAAACTCTGAGTATCAACGTAAAGCCTGATACATTTTCATTACCTATGCTCATTGAAATACGTAATGCGATCGAATCGGAAGGTTTAGAAAACATTCCAGGATTGGAAATTCTGAAAGAATATGGGTTATCGATCAAAGGTGTCGGTGGCCTGAAACAAATGGTGGAACAATTTAAGTATGAGTTACTAATGGGTGCAACTAGCGGTAACCAAGAAGAAATGGCTCAAAAGTTTGCCTTGTTCACTCAGCTTTCTGAACTACTCAATGAATCAAAAAAAACACTCACTGGCTTCAACGTAGAAATCCATAAACGGTTCGCAACCCCTCTGTCTTGCCAGATTTTTTTCTTTTTGTCTTTTCCATTAGGTTTGGTTGTCAAACGTTCGGGAAAAGGAATGAGTTTTACCCTTGCTGTCATTTTCCTTTTAATCTATTATACTTTTTTTATTTTTGGTTCTGGAATTTCTTACAAAGAAAATGTCCCTGATTGGGTTGGACCTTGGTCGGCTAATATTGTCATTGCCACACTTTCCATCTACATCATGATTTCACGGACAGATGCCAAATTACCAGATTCCATCCGTAGCCGACTGGGTTTTTATTTCCGATTCCGGGACCTCTTGGATGAGAAGATAGAACTTGTAAAAAATCGGTTCCGAAAAGCCAAATAAGATAAAATTTGCTAGAAAATTCCCCTTACTACAGTCCTATAGAATCAGTAGTTGTCGCACAGGAGATCTGATTTGAAAACTTCTTATATTTGGAATATTTCTAAAGGACGACCTTTTCCGGTAGAGCTTTGGAAACATTCGAAGATCAAAGTTCAAGTCAACCAAATGCAGTTGGACGAATTGGATCGAATCACGATCGGTCCGAATGATATTCATATTTTATTCCTCCAAGTAACTCTTGCGGAATGGAAACAGATCCAATCAACTGTTTCGTCCTCATTCGAGGCCAATCCCTTTGTTTCATTGATTTTGATTTCCACCGAAGACGGGGTAAACCAGATCCAAGAGATGGTCGAAGGTCATTCGAAATATTTAGTTTTAGAAAATCCGCTTCATGTTAGAGAACTTCGAATGATTTTGGATCGAACCATTCAATCCGAATCATACAAAGCGGCAGCCCTCGACATTGGAAATTCGTGCTTAGAAAACGTTGGTTTTTTTGAAGGAGTGTTTTCTTTAGCCCATCAAGAATATGAAGAATCCAAAAAAGAAAACGAGGCGCTTCGATCCATTCTGAAGTATGAAGAACTAGTCAAACGTTCCCAAGCAGGAATCAATACTGCATTGGATAAAGTGAATGACATGAAAAATCAAGAATTGATTGAACTTCATGCACGTGTGAAGGCAAGCCAACAGTTGGATGAACTTCGAGAAAAAGAGTTAAAACAAGCTCTTGAATTACAAAAAGCAACAGAACAAGTGTTAAACTATTCGCGAATAGAAGAAATGAACTTGGACAAAATTCTTAGGGCACAAGATCGACTTTTCGAATATACAGAACAAGAAATTAAGGAACTTGTCGAAGAAAATAGAGCCTTAAAAAAGAAACTCGGAATTTCTTAAAAATCCCTTCCTACTTTTTCTTCTATGGTTGCATATTCTTTTGAATCGCGACCGTAGTGGATTTCCGCAAATCTTAATAAATGTTTTTTCTTTAGTTCTTTGAACTCATAGTAGAGTTCCTGGTTTTTGGAACGTAAAGCAGTTTGTTCCATTTTTTCATACGAGAGTGCAAGCAAACGGTGTGGTTCCGCTTCCGCTTCGTTTTTTGGAGAAAGATCCATATACCGCTCTGCAAAATCAATGACTTGTAGGTAATTTTTATAAGCTTCTTGGTGTTTGATGTATTCTCTATAAATTCCAGATTTTAAATCTAAATAAGGTGCACTTTCTTTTACTTTTGGATTTTCTATTTTATCCAATAGATTCATGGCTTTTACAAGTCGAGCCACCGTTTGTGATCGTAAATCAAAGAGTAACTTTTGAAATTCTTTTTCCTTGTTTTCTTTTCTGATTTGTTTTTGCCATTCGTATCTATCTTCATAGTAGATTTCTTTTTTGGAATCTTCTCGACGTTTATCGATATTTTTTTTGGCAGATTCAAAATATTCAATGGCAGATGAATACTCCTTGTTTGCATCTTGCCAACGTTTTTGGGAGTTTTTTTCATCAACTAGATTTAAGACAGGAATTGTATCCAATCGTTCGGAATTTTCTCCCCAAGGGGAACCGGATTCGGGAGTGGTGGGGAGAATGGACTCCACCCGATTTTCAGGAGAAGATGACTGATTTGGTTCTTTGGAACGAAGCGGGAAGGTTCCTAAGAAAATCAAAGAAATCCATAAAAATAGGATGGGAAATTTCATTTACAGGGAAACTTTCCTTGAATCCTAGATATTGGCAAGAACTATCATTCTATGGTACTAATTCAAAGAAAAATGGAGATCACAAAAAAGATCGTCCTCATTGCTCATGACAATCGAAAAGAAGATTTATTAGATTGGGTAAAATACAATAAAGGCACTTTAAGCAAACACCATCTCTCCGCTACTGGAACCACTGGAAAATTGATTCATGAACAAATTGGCCTTCCTGTGTTTCGTTTTATTTCCGGACCACTTGGCGGCGACCAACAAATTGGATCAAAAATTGTAGAAGATGGAATTGATTTTATGGTTTTTTTCTGGGATCCTCTCTCGGCACAACCACATGATCCAGATGTAAAGGCCTTGCTTCGAATTGCAGTATTGTATAATATTCCAATGGCTTGTAACAGGTCCAGTGCTGATTTTTTAATCTCCTCTCCTTTGATGGAAAGAGAATACAGCCGCCAATTGATTGATTACGGATCAAGAATACCGGCAAAAAATTAGTTCTTCTTTTACGCCAAAGTGTTTTGCCGTTAGTTCGTGTCGTTTCCGAAACATAAAATATAGAAAAGGGAATATAAAAAATCGGGATAAAGGCCAGAGATAAAAATTGATTTCAATTTCTTCAGAAAGGATACATGAGTTTTTTCCATCAGTTCCATCTAAAAACAAATGGGTATGTTGGAATTTTAAGAATGGACCTTTCTCTTGGCGGTCTACAAAAAAATGGTTTTGTTGATAAGCAATATGTCTTGCGATCCAAATTGTTTTCCAAAAGGGGAAGATTCTTATTTTAAAAATAACTTCTTCACCAATTGCTAAGGATTTTGGTGGTTGAATGATTTCGATTCCTTTGGTTCCACCAACTAAGGTTTGAAAACCAATTGGTTCTTCATGAAATCGAAAGAGTATTTCTTTATTGATTGGAAACTTCGATCGATAGATAAATGTATTCATGGTAATTAGAATGGGATCAGAAGATAAATGATTTGGTTTTCCTTTAAAAAAAAGAAAGAGAAATTAAAAGTTTCTGATGAAGCCAAAAAAAGAATTTTAGAGGAATCAAATCGATTCGGAAAACCGCAAATTTTGTTAATCGAAATCAAACGGAACCAAGAAGGCCTCGGTTCTGTATTTGTTGGGTTTAGTGAAAAAAAATTGTCCGAAACGGGAGATGTCCGTTGGGTCAGAAATGAAGACGAGTCTCTCTTGAGTCGTGGGGAGCTTCAATATGAATCTGGAAATTTCTATTTTTATCCGAATGTCGATTTGGAATGGAAAAAAACATCACATACCAACATACACAAGCTAGTTGCTAATTACGAATTTTCAAAAGAACCAATTTATTTAGAATCAGAGAATTTTCTTCGTTTGCGTCCAATTCTCTATGAATGTTTTCAAAGGGAAGGAGTCCAATCACTTTATCTCAAAGGGAAACTCTGCCAGTTGGAAATCCCAGATCTTAACAAAGAAAAGGAAGAAATAATTTCAGAAGTTCTTCTTACTTATCTTTCTTCTCTTTATTTGAGTCCGTGGAAAGAATGACACTGTCTCCGGTAGCCA
The DNA here is from genome assembly GCF_004770475.1 of Leptospira mtsangambouensis. NCBI lineage: Bacteria > Pseudomonadati > Spirochaetota > Leptospiria > Leptospirales > Leptospiraceae > Leptospira > Leptospira mtsangambouensis. Next base: position 1,012,271 of record NZ_RQHK01000002.1, on the reverse strand, counting down.
ATTCTTTTTCCCACCCGCGAACATTTGGTTTCACAGAAGAAATGGATTTGCCAAGTTCTGTGATTTCACCTTGGAAGAGAGGATTTCCCTTTCTCTGGAATTCTAATTTTGAATCTTTTTTTAATCCGTCATCTTTTCCAAGGGAAACAATGACCTCATCTTTTTTGACCTTTAGTATTTTTCCTTCTTTGGGAAGTAGGTCTCTGATCCGTTCCCCAATTCTATGGATGACAGTTGGCAAACTATCTCTTCCTCTTTGGTTTGTGGACCATGTTGCAATATCACGTAATCTATTTCGATCATAAACAGAAACATCTAGGTGGATGTCCCCATCTTTGATTTTATACTTTCCGTGAACTACATAACGTATTTTGGCAGCATTTTTTCTTTTTGAATCCAGAAGATGCAAATTGTCAATGGCAAAGGGTAATGTTTGGGAAAAAGGATGGTAACTCATTTCCTTGAGTAGTCCCCGAATCTGTTTAAATTCATCACCATCCACAACACGAACCATTTGCATTTGTTTTAAATTATAACGTAGTGCTTCTGACAACAATCTTCCCGCCTGTAAATGATATGGGAACGGTAAACTTGATTCCATATCAAAAACATAAACTTCTGGACTGTAACGAACCGTATTATCTAAAACAGAATTCGGATCGATTTGAAGATAACCTTCGCGAAACTCCAAAGAATCTTTTAGGTTTTTAATGGAAAATTCCAATTTGTTCTGAAGTTTGAAGGAGTTTGGATCTTCTTCTCTAAGTCTAAGTAGTAAATTTGTATATTTGACTGATTCCCCGGTTTGGTTATAAAATTCCAGAAGTTCTTTTCTGATCACAGGTGTTTGTGGGCTCAGATCTTTGGCCCGTTTTAAATGGAATAAAGAACTCTTGTGGTATAACGAGTGTTTTTCGGAGTAAAACCGGTCTCTCCTATAGTCACCCAATTCTCTTCTTAGTTTTGATTCTTCCTTTTCATTTGAAAGTGTATATTCTTCGGCTTCAAATCTAAGAATCTCATCCAAATCATCTAACTGTAGAGCTCTACGATAATGGTATGTAGCAAATTTAGTTTCTCCTAACTCCCAAGCCAAGTTAGCTTCAATGCTATGGTAAAGTTGGTTTTCCGGATATTCTCTTGCTAATTCATAAATGGTTCGAAAGGCTCTCTTTTTGATTTCCTTGTCTCCATTAAAATTGGATAAAATGATATCGTGGTATACAGAATAAAAACGAGCTTCTTCTCCTTTCGGATCTAGATTTAATGAATTCTGCAATGAGTCCTCAACAGAGGATAAAACCGCTTTTAATTGATTCGGATAAAAGTAGTTTTGATACAAAAGTACTTTCGCTTTGAATGCGAATCCCTCTGGGTCATTTGGTTCCTTTTTAGAATAAGAGTCGATTGCATTGAACGAATCTGTATAATTTTGTTTTGTAAAATACAATTCTGCTAACATACGTACCAAATCGGACGGTTCTTCTAATCGTTTAGACAGAGTGTTGATTTTATAAATGGCAGAGTCCAGTTTTCCTTGTTTTTGGAGAGATTTTGCTTCGGTGATTCGTAAAGCAGTATTGTTTGGAAATTCAATCAGTAATGGATCAATTAATTTGGATATCCCCACAAAATCGGAATCAAGAAGGTAAATTTCAGATAGTCCAGTTACTGCCGGAATATGTTTTGGGTCTCGATCCAAAATTTCTAAATAGAATTTTTTACTCTCGCGAAAAGCACCTAATTGGAAACTACAACTGGCCACACCAAGTTTTGCGTCGATTGAGTTTCTATTCTTTTGTAAAGCCGATTGAAAGAATTGGATTGCTTTTCGGCAGTTGTGTTCGGCTTGAAATCTTTTCCCTTCGGCAATATCTTCAAGTGTGGTTGATTCACCGAATAAAAGTGAAACAAAAATTAAAATTCCAAACTTAAATATGAATCGAGTGAAGTATTTAACGAGGTTCTGGAACAAAGTATCCTCCTTCATCTCGACCTTTCACACCCCGATGTTCCACTCCAATGGCTAATTTGATATAACGATTGATGAGTTCTGGATTTGTATCTGTTTTGTAAGACAAAATGTATCGGTAATCAATATATGACTTCAATTTTTTGTATAATTCGCGTTCCTCTCCCTCTCCATCAAGTACGATGTAGCGACCGTTTGTTGGCCCTGTCATATCTGACCAAGAATCTTCGAGATTAATATTGGGATTAACTGTCAAAACATAAATAGGAATAGAATGTGCTTTTGAAAAGGCCACAATTCTTGATTTTTGGTATTGAAGGAAACTATCTTCTCTACTTTCTCCGGACACCAAATAAACCAAAGCTTTAGGACCAGTTTCTAAAGAAAGTTTTTGTAAGGCAGCTATACTTGCTTTCCCGAAATTGTATTTTTCCTCCGGGAGACTATCTCTGATTTTTGCTAAAATATCACGGAGGGATACGGTTTCCGGTAAAATCAAATTACTATCTTTTCCTGCTCGGTACAAAGCAATTTTATCATTGTCATGTAGGGATCGAAAGAAAGGGAAAAGACCATCTTCCAGTGCTAGTTTTCCTTTTTTCAATCCTTCGCTATTTTCATAAACCATCGCTACACTTAATTTATCGTTTAACTTGTTTTTGTTGGCCAAAGAGAATAGAGGAGTCATATTGTCGTTTTCAAATATTCGAAAACTCAATCTGTCAATTCCAACGATTTCTTTGCCCGCGCGATTACGAACCCGAGTGTAAATATGAATGTCTGGAAATCCAGAGGTATCAATAGATTCAATTTTTAAATCTAAGTTAGAGAGAAGATTGTTTTTTTGTGAAAAAATGTCGATTCTGTGTTTTCCAAAATCTACAAAATAGAGACTTCCTGTAGAATCCATATTGGTAGAAAAAGGGCGAAATAAAACTCGATACACTCCCTTTTTATCTCTAAACTTACTCAATTGTTTCCACTCACCATGTAACAACGAATAGGTCCAGATGCCGGTCAATTCATCGGTAAGAAAAATTTGGTTATCTAAGATGCGAATGCTTCTTGGTTTTTTCCATTCTGGTTTTTGAATTATATTTAAAGTATTACCATCGCCATCAAAAACTAAAACTCGAATGTTATCTTTATCAACTACATAGATTTTTCCATCATGGATTGTAATTCCTGACGGGTTTCCTAGTTTTGAATTACCAGAACCTTGGAATTCTAAAAGAAATTTTCCGTTGGAATTGAATTTTTGAATTCTTGCATTTCCAGAATCTGCAACAAAGATATTTCCGTTGGAATCTATATAAATAGAAGAGGGGCCTCGAAACTGTCCTTGGCCTTTTCCTGATCCACCAAAAGATGAAATAAAACTTCCAGATAAATCAAAAAGTAAAACTTCGTCGCGGGCAAAATCGGCAACATAAAGTTTTTGGTTATGATATGCGAGAGAAACCGGGCGATCTAGTTTTCTTGTAATCCCACCTCTCCAATTTGAGAGAGGATTTCCTTGTGCATTGAATTTAATGATATTGGACGTATCAAATCCAGCAACGTAGAAATTACCATCTTCATCGAAAGTGATGTCCACTGGATTACGAAACCGATAACCCCGAATGGAATCTCCTTCGATCGTTTTAAAATATACTTTTTCTTTGTCTGTCACTCCGCCGGCAATGGCCAAACGTAGAGCTTCAATTTTATTGACAATGAGAAGATCATTTTTGGCTTTTGAAGCAAGAATTTCCAATTCATCGAGAGCTTCTTCCCATTCACCTAGCAGGTAATAGTTGTTGGCAAGTTCTAGTCTGGCCAAATGAAAATCTTTCTTTAAATTGACAGCCTTTTGGAATCGTTCTTTGGCTGCGGAATACTCTCTTAAATTTTTATAAGTGAGTCCTCGTTTGAATTCTTCCTTGGCATTCTCTTCCCCCAAGGAAAAGTTGGGAAAGTCCAGAGGGAAAACTTGTGTGCTTACCAATAGAAAGAAAAACAATAGTAACTTTCTCAAAGACATTCCCTCCGCTCCCAATCTAATGGGACATAATCTACAAGTCAACCCCTTCCTTGGGATTTGGACCTTTAGTTTTCTCTTTATTCTCGACAGAATCTTAAATTTAGACAGCATGGAAACCAAGTTATGTCTCCTGATCTTATAGAACGTGAAGTCCGCCGCCGAAAGACTTTTGCCATCATTGCTCACCCCGATGCGGGAAAAACAACGCTTACGGAGAAGCTCCTCCTTTACGGAGGTGCCATCCAACTTGCCGGAGCGGTCAAAGCCAAAAAGGAAGGAAAGTCTGCGACTTCCGATTGGATGGCAATGGAAAAGGAAAGGGGAATCTCCATCACTTCGGCAGCCCTCCAGTTCGAATACAAAGACAATATTCTAAATCTCCTAGACACACCAGGCCACGAGGACTTCTCCGAGGACACTTACCGCACCCTAATGGCTGCCGATACTGCCGTGATGGTTCTTGATGCCGGTAAGGGGGTCGAACCACAAACCATTAAACTTTTCCGTGTTTGTCGGGACCGGGGCATTCCTATCATCACATTTATCAACAAGATGGATCGACCGACTAAGGACCTTTATGCGCTTCTGGACGAAATTGAAAAAGTTCTTGGGATTAAGGCTGTTCCAGATGTTTGGCCTCTTGGAACCGGATTTGATTTTAAGGGGGTTTATGACCTCAGAGACCAACAATTGTATCTTTTTGATAGGACTCCAGGGGGAAAACAAAAAGCCGTATCTCGTATGGCAGGTCCTAATGATCCGAGTTTGGATGAACAGTTTGATTCCGAAATCGTAACTGCATTTCGTGAACAAACTGATCTAGTCGAAAATGGAATTGGAAAAGTAGATAAAAATTCATTTTTACTTGGAAAGGAAACACCGGTTTACTTTGGTTCGGCGGTTAATAATTTTGGGATCGAACTTTTTTTAAATAAGTTTCTGGAATTAGCTCCAGGTCCTGATCATATCCCCCTTCGGGATGGAAATTATTTAGATCCGATAAATTCCCCTTTCAGTGCCTTTGTTTTTAAGGTGCAAGCGAACATGAATAAGGCTCACAGAGATCGAATAGCTTTTTTAAGAATTTGTTCTGGTGTGTTTGAACGAGGGCTCAACGTAAATCACAACCGATTGGACAAACCAGTCAAACTTTCTTCGAGTTTTGCATTTTTTGGACAAGATCGAAACACGGTTGATACTGCTTATCCCGGAGACATCATTGGACTAGTCAATCCAGGCACATATAAAATTGGAGATGTACTATCAACGGGGAACACACCTCCTTTACGACCTCTTCCTAGTTTTGCTCCTGAACTTTTTGCAACCATCTCTTGTAAAGATACCTTACAATTAAAGTCTTTTAAGAAGGGACTTGACCAATTGGCGGAAGAGGGAATCCTCCATCTTTTCACCTCACGAACGATTGGTGGTGGGGTCCCGATCATTGGCGCTATGGGTAAACTCCAATTTGAAGTTTTCCAACGTCGTTTAAAAGATGAGTATGGAGCCGATACATCCATTCATATTTTGCCTTATGGGATTTCTCGATGGGTGAAAAAGGAAGACCGAACCAAAATCCCATCCAACGCAGGACTTGTAGAAGATTTATTTGGAAATATGGCCCTTCTTTTTGATACTGAGTGGGATATGAATTATTTTCACAAAAATAACGAAGGGATCGAACTCTTGGAAAATCCTCCGCTGGAAGATTGATCTAAATGACGTCTATCCCAATCCAGGTGATATCATCAAGGAAAGGGATTCCCTCTGAATAGGATCTGATTTTTAGTTCTAATTCTTGTTTGACGAGGGACATATGTTTGTCCTTCATCGCAGACAAAAAATCTTTTAATTCCTTGTCTCCTAGTTTTTCTTCTTTAGAATTTTCGACATCTTTCAGCCCATCTGTGAAAAGATAAAAACGATCTCCTCTTTGGATGGGAAATTCCAAAACTTTTGGTTCTATTTTAGGAAGCATTCCAAACATTGGGTTTAATTTTTCGGGACAAAGAATCTCATCTCCTGAGAGGTATAACATCCCCGGATGGCCTGCGTTTCCGTATAAAACTGTGTTTTGATTAAAATCAAATAATAAAAACAAAAAAGGAACAAAAGCAAATGGATCCGGAAAATGATTGGATACACCTTCATTCATTTTTTTTAGAATTTCTTTTGGATCGGATTCTGTTTTAACAATTTGATGGAATAGAACCCGTAGAACTGTCATCATCATGGCAGCTTTTACTCCATGTCCTATCACGTCACCAAGGGCAAAAATGGATCTATTGTTTCCCAAATCAATATAGTCGTAATAGTCACCACCCACTTGGATCAGTGGTTTATATAAAACTTCATAATCTAAATTGGGTAAAATGATAATTCGATTGGGAAGGTATTTCTTTTGTAAGTCTTTTGCGTAGTCCATTTCCTTTTCGAATTCTAAACGTTTTTTCGTTACATTCTGTACGAGGACTAGGGCTCCGCTTGCGAACCGATATTTTTGTTCCAAAAACCAAAGTTGGTATGTAAATTCCAATAAATAAACAGAACCATCTTCTGAATAAAACTCAGATTCCTCTTTTCTAAGTTTAGTAAGGTCCAATTGTAAATTGGATTCATCCTTTAGGAATAAATTAACTTCTTTTTCAATCCACTCTTTGACGGAAAGTTGGTCTCTGAATAAATTTGTTACCAAAAGTTTTTGTTCGATCTCTTGATTCTCTAAAAGAATTTTTCCCTTTGAATCATATAGGATGGCTGCATGGGGAAACTCTTGTAAAAGAAGTTTTAACTTTTGTTTTGATTCAATTTCTCTAAGTGAAATTGCGAGAGAAAAAACAAAGGATAAAAAAAGTAAGGAAACTAAAATGACTATATTCTTTTTTAGAGATTCTTTTATCGGAATTAAGACTAATTCTTTTGGGCTAACAATGAATAAGTGAATTGGTAGTCCATACATTGGGTAACTGACAACAAAATAATCCAAATCATCCTTTTTTGTTTCCCGAAGGGATGGCAGATTGGAATGAGTTTGGAGAGAAGATTTTACATCGGATTTCCAAAAATCAGAAACTAAAAATTCATCCTCGATAAATCCTGAAATTCCAAAATCTCCTTGTGTGCCGAGTAAAAACAAACCCTCATTCGGATCACTAAAAGGTGAATCAAGTAAAGCATCTTCTAAAAACTTAGCAGAGTGTATGGAAACATTCTTTTCATCTAAAACGAAAAGATACGATTTTTTTTCAGATCCCCAGTCGCATTGTAACAAGGTAATTTCTTCTAACTGGGAAAGGTCTTTAGGAGTGGGAACACAGCGGTTCATTATTTCTGGAAGTTCTGTGATGGGAATCATCCCTACGTTTTTTTTTTCAGAAATCTCTCGGTTGATTTGTTCTCTAATTTGGTTTTCTAAATCAATGACAAGGAGTTGGATCCGAATGAGTTGGAATCTTTGGTTCCAATCCAAAGCTTCTTTGTATCTGGAATGGATCATTGAAGAAACGAGAAGAAAATAAGGAACAATTAAGAAGGCAATGATTGATAGAAATAATTTAAGAAAAGATTTTGTTTTAATTACATACAAAAAATGATCAAATAGTTCTCGGATTCTATTTCCGGTGAACACAGGTTAGTTTCCTTTTTTTGTCTGTAGAATTTTGATTTTTTGAGGGACTTCTTCGTTTCCCAACTTGTCTGTGGCTGAAATTTCTAAATCTAAATCCTCCGAACAGGAATGAATCACGTTTGTCCAAGAAGTTTGATTTTCCCAGAGATACCATTCTGATGGAGTTTTTTTTCCACAAATAGTGCGAAACCGGATAGAGTCTAATCCCGATCCTGTATCGGTTGCTAGCAGTTCTAAATGGGAATTGGGCCCTACAAAAGAGAGAGACGATTTTCTGAAAGGAGGAGATTGCCAATGAAACTCTGTTTTTGGGGGAGTTTTGTCCACACTAAACTCCCAAACTTGCATAGAATCAGAAATTCCTAGTTCATTAGTGACTTGGTATTCAAGTTTATAGTTTCCATCATTTGCAAATGTTAACTCTGGTTGTTTGGTAACCACCCAAGGTCCGCCGTTCACACGATAACGAACGTAAGTTTTCATTGGTTGGCTTAAGATGGGTTTTACGTGGATTTTATTTTCTGTTAAATAATAATGATTGGTTCCTTCCTTGTTCGTTATAGGAATCAAAACATCTGTTGTGGCTGGTTTGCGAGCCACGATTTTACTCTGTTCCTTTGGTTTTCCAAAGGAATTCACTGCATATAGTTCTGTCCAAAACCCACGTACTTGGCGTTTGGCCACGGCCCGAATCCGAAAGTATTCATATCCATTGGGGATATACAGTTGGATTTTCCCTGGACCTGCTACCACTCGAAAAGGAATCTCCAAGTCGAAGTTAGGTTCTTTCCATAATTCAAATTCATACTGAATGATATCGTCTCTATCCGGTTCGAGAGAGAATTTGATGGTTTTTGGTTCGGAAAAGACAGGAAAAAAGAATCCTAGACTGATAATCAAAAACCCAAACAAAAATAGGAATAATCTGAAATGATGGAAAGGATTCATTCTTCTTTTGGTTTCGGAGGATCTGGTAAACTGAAAGGTTTTAGCGGAGGTTTGCCTTTTTCGACAAAGGTCGCAAAGCCAGAAGGAACGTTTACGGTTACATTTTGTGCGGAGACTGCCACAAGTCCTTCATAACAACTTAAGGTTGTATTCCCAGAAGGATCTACTTCTGTAAGGAAGTCCGTTCCTCGAACTTCAGATATGGCAGAATCTGTTTTTAGTAAAAACATTCTTTGGTTGGCAGATGGTTTTTTCTGAATGATGGAACGAATTCGTCCTTTGCGAAGATATAGTTCATCCGGTTCTGTATCTGATTTTCCCTTTTCCATAATCACATGGCTGTTTTCTGTGATTTCAAACCGAGAGCCTGATAACAAAAGAAATTGGGCTTCCGAATCTTTGAAAGTACGCACTTCATCTTTTGCATAGAGTCCTTCACCCATTGTGGCTCCTGCCCAATCGGAGCTTTTCTGCGAAACTTTTAAAACTTCTGTTTTTCCCGTATACCTTTGGAGGTCGGCGAGTGGTTTTTTACCCAAACTTTTTGGAATCCATAATTTCATTCCAGGAATGATCAGATTCGGATTATCAATTTGGTTGGATTTGAGTAGTTCTTTCCATTTCCTTGGATCATCTAAATAGGTTTTGGAAATGATACTCAGAGTTTGTCCTTTTTCTACGATGATGGTGATTCCGTCGCCTTCTGGCGGATGGATGGTCTGTTTGGACTCTCCAGTTAGGGAATTAAAAATAAAAGCCTGAAGGACAAATAAAACAAAGAACCAATGTGAGATAGAATAAGGTTTTGGTTGAGAAATAAAAAAGGTGGAAGTTTCCCTCCACCTTTTCCAAAGAACAACCAAATCAGTTGCGAGGAAATTTTGAAATTTCATTTTTTCCTCACAACTCTGACTTGTTAGTCGATGTTCTCAGCAACTAACTCTGCAATGTCTTTCACTTTTACAGAATCAATTTTTTCCGCAGCTTTGACACCATCTGTGATCATAGTGATACAGAATGGGCAAGCAGTGGCGATTGTAGTGGCACCCGTATCAAGAAGTTGTCCTGTACGTTTGCTATTCACACGGATACTTTCAGGATTGGATTCATCTACATGTTCTTCCATCCAGTACTGTGCACCACCCGCACCACAACAAAGTCCTTTGGAGTGATGGTCTACTGCTTCTTCGATTTTTCCACCGGATACCTTTTTCACAACATCACGAGGGTTATCGTAGTTGTTGTTATAACGACCGATGTAACAAGAATCGTGGTAAGTGTATTTTCCGGTATTAGCATCATCAGCCACTTTCACATCAATTTTACCATCTTTGGATAGTTGGTTTATGTATTCAGAGTGGTGGATGACTTCGAAGTTTCCACCAAATTGTGGATATTCGTTTTTGATAGTGTTGTAACAATGTGGACAAGCAGTAACGATTTTTTTAATTCCGTAACCGTTGATTGTGTCTACGTTGGTTTGTGCTAAAGTTTGGTAGAGGTATTCATTACCACCGCGGCGAGCCGAATCTCCAGAACAACCTTCTTCGGTTCCAAGGATTCCAAAGTTTACTTCAGCCTTTTGCATGATTTTAACAAAGTCACGAGAGATCTTTTTGTTTCTTTCATCAAAAGCACCCGCACAACCTACCCAATAGAGTACATCTACGTTTTTGTCTTCTGCTTCTGAAAGAACTTTCACACCAAGACCTTCTGCCCAGTCTGCTCTAGTATGTGCTCCCACACCCCATGGATTGGAATTGTTTTCCATGTTTGTGAAGGCTTTTTGAAGTTCAGGACTCATTTTTGATTCCGCAAGAACTAAGTGACGGCGCATTTCAATGATGGCATTTACTTGGTTGTTTCCTACAGGACATGCTTCAACGCACGCATAACAAGTCGTACATCCCCAAAGAGCTTCTTCACTAAGACCCTCGTGTGAGTTGATGACTCCCGTTTCTAAAGCAGCAACTGCTTCTGCAGCTTCTTCAGGAGTTTTTCCCGCACGTGCTGCTGCCACTTCTGGCATTTTCTCTAACATTTGGTGTTTGAGTTCCACAATGATTGCTTTTGGATTTAAAACTTTTCCAGTTCTATTGGCTGGGCATTCTACTTGGCAACGTCCGCATTCAATACAAGACATACCATCGAGTAGGTTTGGCCAAGGAAAGTCTTCTACGCGGTTGGATCCCCAAACTGCATTTTCATCATCTAAATTAAGTTTAGAAAGTTGGCCTTTTGGAGTGTCTGTCGCAAGGAAATAGTTAAACGGAGCAAAAATTAAGTGAGCGTGTTTTGATGTAGGAACATACAACATAAACGAGAACACAGTGATGATATGGCCCCACCACATAATTTGGAAAACGATGTCGGCAGAAGAATTTGCAACACCGATGGATTCCCAAACGGAACCGATGGCTCCATCAATAAGACCTGCATGAGTGAAGTAAGTTGCCGCAACTGTTTTAGCACCATTCCCAAGTAAGGTGGTAACCATAAGAGTGGCAATCATACTGATCACAACAGCTGAAGCTGGAGAGTGAACATCAAGACCTTTTGCTTTTTTGATCCAACGTCTCCAAGCAAAGAAACCAAGACCAGTGAGTACAAGAATAGAAACGTAGTTTACTGCTTGTTCATAGATATGGTTTGCTGATTCACCCAAAAGAAATTCAGGAAGAGCAAATTTGTAAGGATCGTCCATGACATATCCAAATACACCAGCAACCATTTGGCTTGTTGTATGGATGGTATACACGAGAAATCCGTAAAAAACAAATGCGTGCATGATTCCGCGCACTGGTTCCCGGAAATTTTTCTTTTGTAGGACAACGTTTATTAAAAAACTTTTAAGCCGAAATCCAATATTTAGGTTCTTTTTCGCATCTTCATTGAAGAAAGCAGGACGACCATTGAAGATCAGTCCGAGCCTGTAAAGGATGGCGCGGACAAAGACAATGTTTGCCACGACGAAAAATGCTGTGAATAATAGGTGAAAGAGTATTCTTCCGATATCCATTTATGTTTATGCCCTTAAGGTGTTTGGTATTTCCTAGGATTTGTATAGAAAAATGAATGTCCAGGAAAATTCGGTTTTTACAGGGATCTGTCAGAAGATTTCCTGTCCAAGTAGGTAGAGATTATGAACTTAGACTCGTTTTCATTTAGCCCAAATGACCCCGCAGATGCTGTCCTTTTGAACGCTGTCCAAGGCAAACGGATCTCTCCTGCAGAAGCACTCCTCCTTTACAAAAGTGGGGACTTTCTGAAAATCCAAATGGCAGCAAGGTTCCTTAGGGAAAAAATACGTCCTCATACTGAAGCCAGTTACACCATGTTCCGAGTGGTGAATTATACCAATTATTGCAATGTGGAATGCAGTTTTTGTTCCTTTATGGATGAAATTGGGAATGGAAAGGGTTATGTTCTCTCCAAAGAAGAGATCTTACAAAAAATGGATTATGCCGTGGAAGAAGGAGCAGACCAAATGTTTCTCCAAGGTGGTGTGTATCCAAATCTTCCTTTTGATTATTATTTAGATGTCATTCGGACAGTAAAAGCAAAATACCCAAAGATGCATATCCGTGCCTTTTCTCCTGTGGAAGTGATCAATTTAGAAACCATCACAGGAAAACCTCTCAGAGAAGTTTTACTCATTTTAAAAGAAGCGGGTCTTGATTCGGTTCCTGGAGCTGGGGCTGAAATTCTCACAGAAAGGATGCGCCAAATCATTTCCCCAAAAAAAGCCACTGTATCGGAATGGGTTCGTGCAATGGAAACCTGTCACGAAGTAGGACTCCTTGGATCAGCAAACGTCGTTTTTGGATCGGAAGAAACAGAAGAAGAGGTAATCGAACACCTTAGTGTGGTCCGAGACCTCCAAGACAGAACCGGTGGATTTTTATCTTTTATTCCTTGGACCTTCCAACCACAAACCAAAAGGTTTAAAGTCAGGCCAGTGCCCACGCATGAATATTTGAAAGTGCTTGGGATCTGCCGCATTTTTTTAGACAATATCAAACACATTGAAACTTCCGTGATGGTTCTTGGAAAAGGTGTGGGACAACTGGCACTTTATTCCGGGGCTGATGATATTTCCTCTGTTGTCATTGAGGAGAATGTACTTCGTTCTTTTGGATTAAAAACAGAAAAGGAAGCTCGTAAGTTTTTAAAAGAAGGGGGGTTCCAACCCATCCGACGAAACTTACTCTACACCGAAGAATACGACTGCAACCGAGCAGGGGTGGAGTAAAAAAAAAGACGGGCTTTCACCCATCTTGGAAGTTTTACACCTTATCCGTTATGGACATAAACTGAGAATCAGTCTCAATTTCAACACTAATGAAATTTGCAAAACCTGTCGATCTTTTTTTTTAAGATTCGATAAGAGTGATTCTGTTTCTTCCCTCATTTTTTGAGGTATAGAGGGCTGTATCAATTTTGTGATAGAGTTCATCAAAACTCGGATCGTCTTCTGGACGAAAGAGTGTGGCCCCAATGGATACTGTTAGGGTAAGGGACTCTCCTGGTTGGTTGTGAATGGGGATTTGTAACCGTTCCAATTTCTCACGAATGGACTCGGCAAGAACCTGCAAACCTTCTCTATCAATGGGAGAAACAAGAAGGCAAAATTCATCTCCTCCAATTCGTGCTGCAATGTCTGTGATTCTTGTTCGGGACTTTACCGTTTTGGCAAAAGCTTGGATGGCAAGGTCTCCTTGTTTGTGACCGTATTTGTCATTGATTGCTTTTAACCGGTCCAAATCTAAAATCACAAGACCAATGATAAACCCTTCTCTGTTGGATCTTTTTTTATAGAGATCAAACTGTTCGAGCAGATGACGCCTGTTAAATAGTTCTGTCATCGAATCCACACGTGAAAGGTCTTCAATTTTTTGATTGATCCGAAGTAATTTCCCGACTGTGATCCTAAGTCTTGCCTTTACCCGGTATTCTTCAAACCGCCAGTAGTTGATGAGGAGATTTGCCACAAATCCAAAGGCGAGTAAAAAAGAAACGATGAGAACATCTTGGTAAAAAACAAAACGATCAAATCCTTGGATGCGTGAAAAGTTTAAATGTAAGGGAATGAATACAGCAATGTAAAGAGTGGAAAGAAGTAGAATCCGGAAAGGTTCAATCCATAAAAGAATTGAGGCACTGGCAATGACAATGGCAGAACCAAACAGATAATAGGCATGGTTTGGTTTATCATACACCATCATTGGAATATAGAGTAAAATCAGACCAATGAGGACAAGACTTGTGATTCCGTAGATATGTCTTTGGTAGAGTTTGACTCTTTTTTTTCCAAAGAGATAAACAAAAAAACAAATGCCAAGAGAAGAGATTCTAAAAAAAGCAATCCAGAAACTGGCTTCTTTGGTTCGCACAAGGGAATCAACAAACAAAAGAGAGATGATTGAAGTAAAGGCCGTCATCACACTAAAAATCTGAAGGGAAGAGCCTATGTCGGAAATATTTGTGGCGGTGAAACTAGGATGGTAGGTTCGTAAAAACATTTTACGAAAAACAAAAAAATATCTTTTGAATGTATGCCTACGCATGTAAGAACCAGAACTAAAGATACCGAAAATCTAAGATCTGTAAACCATTTCCTTGAGTTAGAAAATGATTACCTTCCTTTGGGATCTGGCAAGAACTTCAGGAATTGTCATTCCATCACTGCCTAAAGTCCGAATTCTTTCCCCATTGGAATAAAGTATTACTCCTTTGATTCCAAAATTTCCAATCATGGTAAATGAAATTTGATCGAGTCTGTCTTTTAAAATTTCCATACTCCCTCCATAACCGATATCTTCCGAAATTGAAAGATGGAGGATTCCATTTTCCAAACGGTAATTGGGCTCCATTCGGACTCTTTTGGATAGAGCAGAAAGTACCCCTTTGCCTTTTTCTTCAGGATTTGGTCCTTTTGTAAGTTCTTGGAATAAATAAGGGATGGGATCTCCCCCTGGAAATTCCCGGGTGAGTTTGACTAGCTGGGATTGGCTATTTTTGCCGGTTCCATAAAATTTTAAGAAATATACAGGTAAGTACCCGGCATCCACTTGCAGTCGTTTGCCGGCGCCAGGAAACCTGTCTTCAGGAAGAGTGATTTCCGGAATGGTTTCATCCACTAGTTTTGTGCGAGGTTTTTGTTTGGAATCAGAATCGGGAAAGGTTTGGGTCAAAACTTCTTCTTCCCAATTCAAATCATCTTCCCAATTTTCTTTGGCAAAAGGATCGGAAGGTTCCGCAAATTTTCCCTTATCTTGCGATTTGCCTATATTGCGGAATCCTTGTTTGGGGAGAAAACTTCCAGTGGCTTTCGGGTCAAAGCCCATTGACTTTTCAATGAGGACCAGTACAAGAAAAATCCCGCCAATCAAATAGCGTAAAGATTTCCATTTATCATCTTGGATTTGGGGATGTACCGCCACAGTATCAATGTCGGAAAAGTAGAGAATTTCGAATTTAAAAAAATTCTTTCAAATTGGGTAAATCATCGAATTTCCAATCGAAATCCGGAATTTCGCCAGGAAGGCCGTGACCATAGGTGCAGAAACCAAATGGACATCCATTCTCTCTTGCTGCTTCCCAATCACTATGTCTATCTCCAATCATCGCAATGGCACTTGGTTCTAAATTGTATTTGCGAACATACTCCGCAAGGATTTCTCCTTTGGTATGGATGGTGTCTTGGTTGATGACAACAATTGGTTCGAAGTATTGTAAAACGCCTGCTGTATCTAAAACGGTTTCAATATAAGCTTTTCTTCCGTTGGAGGCACAAGTGATGGTGTATCCTTTTTCTTTCAGATAATGGATGGTAGAACCGACACCTGCATAAAAATCACCACCACCGCTTCTAATAGCGTCGCAGAGTAGGTCTAGAACCCTTCCAGAAATGATATCCCGTTCAGATTCAGGAAGGTCAGGCAAAAGGTTTTTAAAGATGGTACGAACGGGTTTCCCAATCTCATTCATAATCTGGTCATGACTCGGTAAGGACGTGATTTTTCCCGTCTTTTGTGCAAACTCTTCGATTGCCTGCACATAGGTCTTAAAGATTATGGATTCTGAGGAAAATAAGGTCCCATCGACATCGAAGGCGACCATGCGGATTTCCCCCAGGCGGTTTTCTTGCATTACCACCAGAAAAGAATTTGGCGGTCTCTTGGCAAGTAAGGAATTGGAAGTTATGCTCGTGCAAAGCAGTTTATCAGAAGTTCTTAAGGCGCGCGAAGAGCTGTATTCCCGAACAAATTGGACGGATCACACCTCGCAGTTGCAAAATCGAGTGAAAGGGGAAGACTTATCTCGGTATTTTGTTCTAACAGAATCGGAACTCATAGGAATTAGAGAAACCATTCGTTTGCATGTTTCTACCACTCCTTATTACCTTTCCTTGTCAAGCCCCGATGACCCCAATTGTCCCATTCGAAAAATGATTGTTCCTCGTTCCGAAGAGGCAGTCCTTTCTTCTGAAGAAAGTGCCGATCCTTTAGATGAAGAACGACTAAGCCCTGTTCGTGGGCTGACCCATATGTATCCCAATCGAGTTCTTTTATTTTCCAACCATTCTTGTAGTGTGTATTGCCGCCATTGTATGCGGGGACGAAAGGTATCTTCGAATGAAGAAAGAATGGAAAAAGGGGATTTGGAAAAGGCATTTGAATACATTCGAAACCATTCAGAAATAGAAGATGTAGTCATTAGCGGTGGAGATCCATTAAACTTAGCAGATTCAAGACTTGAGTGGATTCTTTCGGAATTAAACTCTATACCTCATGTAAAAATTTGTAGATTAGGTACAAGAAACCCAGTCACTTTGCCATTTCGCATAACAGAGTCTTTGTGTAAAATCATTGAAACTTATAATAACGACAAACTTTCCATATTTTGTAATACCCAATTCAACCATCCCAAAGAATGTACAAAAGAATCGAAAGAAGCAATCCTCCGGTTATTAAAAGCGGGTGTTTCTGTCGGGAACCAGTCTGTACTTTTAAAGGGAATCAATGATGAGGAAGAGACCATGCTAACTCTCCATAAAAAACTTTTGGAGATGCGTGTTCGTGCTTATTACCTGTATGATCCGGAACTGATTCCCGGTTCCAGAGGGTTTCGTACCCCGCTTGCCCGTGGGATTGAAATTGTAGAATATATGCGGGGAAAAATTGGAGGGATGGGGATCCCACAATTTGTAAATGACCTTCCTGGTGGAGGTGGTAAAATTACCATTTCACCTAACTGGTATTTGGGCTATAATCCCAAAACCCGCCAACATGTATTTCGATCGGCAGTCACAAAAAAAATCCATTTATCCTTTGAACCAGTAGATTCGAATAAGGAATCCTATTATCCTGTTTTGAGTGATGCGGATTTGGAGAATCTCGGATTATGAAATGTACTGTGATTCTTGCGTGTGATGTGTATGATCCAAGTGCACCCGAACTTTCTCAGGAATGGGAATCTGAAGAGACCATCCAAAAAATGGAAACTACCATTAAGGATTTAGGTTATGATGTGGCTGTTTTATCAAACCCAACAGAGATTACGTCCGTTCTTTGTAACATTCCCTTAGAAGAAAGAAAACATTGGATGGTTTGGAATTTAATTGAAGGATACCAGTCTCCAAACAGAGAAGCATACATACCGGCGTTATGCGAGTATTTAGCAGTGCCTCATACGGGAAGTTCTGCGGCAGTCCAAACCTTCACTTTAGATAAATACAAAACCAATCTTTTTTTAAAATCCTTTGGAATTCCCACAACAGATTTTTGGCTTGTGGAAGATAAAAACCAAACACCACCGGGGAACTTTCCTTTGTTCATCAAACCTAATGGAGAGGGTTCGAGTCTTGGGATAAACGAAAAAAATCGGATTCAGAATTCTAATGATTGGATGGAAGTTTTACCGGCGTTAGTTGAAAAATACAGTCCAGTCCTTGTTGAATCTTATCTGTCGGGAAGGGAACTGACAATCGCAGTACTCGGAAATAAAGGAAGTTATTCGGCCACAGTTCCTGCTTTTGTTGATTATCCCGGTTCTGTATACAGTGATCTTGTCAAATCTAAAGAAAGTTTTGTGGAATCTTTGGATTTTTCTGTGCCAAAAGACCTAACTAATACTCTGCAAACTTTTGCAGTACAAATTGCCAATTTCCTAGGAAGTTCTGGTTACATTCGTATCGACTTTAAATTGGAAAAAGACCTACCGTATTTTTTGGAAGTAAATGCCACTCCCGGTTTTTCTTCTGTTTATTCCACATTACCATTGTTATGGGAAAGCAGTGGGAAAACTTATTCTGAACTTTTAAATTATGTTTTGGATTTAGGATTTCAGGAATATAAACATCATCATCGTTACAAGTATGCAAAGGATAAAAACTTATGAACATAGTGGAAACTTTAAAAAAGGATGTGGAAACTCATCCCATCCTTAGATCGCAGTGGTTGTTAGAACGAAGTGCCTCAATGAGTTTTAATGACTTAATTTTATGGCTAAGCCAAGAATACTTTGTGTCAATTGGCTTTGTAGATTGGTTTTTGTTAGTGGCTGCCAAAACAAGAGACCAAAACGCAAAAATAGTCCTTGTGGAAAATATTTGGGGAGAACTTGGAGAAGGAAAAATTGCAGACACTCACGTTTCCATTCTCATTGAATTTTTAACAAAATTAAACTTTGATTTTGGCAACCATAAGATCCTACCCGAAACCAAAACGTATTTGGATAAAATGGAGTCCATCATTGCAAAAGGATTTTTTTATGGGCTTGGAGCTCTCGGTCCTGCAAATGAATACCTATTAAAATTGGAATATTCTCAGATTGCTCTTGCATACAAAAAACTAAAAACGGAAATGACCCTTCCCGAAGGGAAATTTTTCCAAGTAAATTTGGAAGCAGATGAAGGTCATAGCCAACGTATGTTTGAGTTGATTGAAGAAACAGCCATCACAGACGAATCAAAGAACCAAGTGATCGAAGGAAATTTACTGGCTCTAGTGGCAAGGGAAGATTTTTACAAAGGACTTTCTCGTTTGGATAAAGAACGCCTTACGAAAGTTTAGTTCGAAATCGTTTCAAAAAAAACATAACTCCCATTCCGAAAAAGGGGACCAGGGGCAAATACAAAAGGATACTGAAGTATTTGTATTTGTCCATTTTCCAACTTAGTTGTCTGACTGCAAAAAATCCAGGATAACGTATCCCTGATTCAATGAGTTGAACTTCTCCCGCACACAAAGTTTTGTTTAGTTCTTTGTGAATGGATTTTAGTTCAGTATCTGTGAGCTTATGAAAAGAAATAATTGCCACCTGATCCTTCGTTTTTTCTCGAATGATTTTTGCCAGGCGGGTACAAAACCCACAATTCCCATCATACACTAAAACTGAATTCTTAGATAACATAGGTTTGGGTTTACTTTGGAAAAAAATCTTCAGGTTGTGATTTTAAGATTTGGATCGTATCTGGAATGAGTGATTGGCCAAGTCCCAACCAATAATAATACCAACTTTCATCCTTTTCAATTCCTTGTGCGACAGACATATACCACTTGTTGATATTATTGTCAGGTTTGCTTCGCCAAAAAAGCGGTTTGCAATGTTCTAAAATTTGGTCCCAAATATCGCGACCCACACCCGCACCTCTTGCCACCCCATTCACAGCAAATTTAGAAAGTAAATATCCATTTTCTGTCTTTTGCATCCAAGCACAGGCCCTATAAGATTCTTCTAAAAATAGAACATCAAATTTAGTTTTATAAAACTCTGGTTTTAATGGTTTTCCAAAAGATTCTTCAATCAGTTGGAAAACTCTATTCATATCCACATCCTCAGTGGAATGACAAACCCTGATTTTATTTTTTCGCTTAACAAGAGTTCCGCTACCTTTGACCGTAAAAAGTTCAGTCAGTAACGTAAAGGGTGAGGTAAGGACAATACTAAATTTTGGGTCTTCTATTTTTGACAATAGGTCTTCAGAAAGTTGGATGAATTCCTCCTGTGACCGAGATAGAGTCATCCCTTCCGGGAGAGACAAATGAGAATCACTTTGTAAAATAGATTTTACCTTATTTGTATTTGGATCTCGTAGTGGACCATCGATCGAAACATAAATGACTTTGGAAGAATGGAGGATGGAACGACAACGATCGATGAGTGCAGAAAGTTTTTCTGATTCATCATCCCAAAGTAAAATTGGAATTTTTTTCTGACTGATACTTTTGGTAACTTCCTCTTTTAGTGGATTGTTACGATCCACAACTTGGTATGAAAAACCAAGACTTCTTTCTCCCTCGGAATTTGATTGTTCGAGTGGGAAAAAAACTTTTAAGTATTGGAAACTATCTACTTCCAAAATCACAAAGGGAAAAAGATCCAATTGATACAGAAGTTTTAGATCTGAAAACAAGGCTTCGGAACTATCAAATATTGTTTCCGAATCGGCATAAAGAATTGCAAATGATTCAGGCGATAAAGATTGGAATTCCTTTAAGAAAAGTAGTCCATCTCTAGGATCTCTTGTGATTTCAAAGACCCGACTGAGTACGTCTTTGGAATTCATTTCCCCCCTCTGATTTCATAATCAACAATCTTTGCTTTGAGGTTTGCGTGTTTCAAACTCAAATGAGTATTTTCTTTGAGTCCAAATTTTCCAAGGAGAGAAAAATCTCCCGAAAGAACGGTAAACTTCCATCCACCAAATTCATTTTTGATGACTTTTCCAAATTGAAAGTACATCTCTTTTAAATCTTCCATTGGTTTTCCAATTCGTTCCCCATACGGAGGGTTTGTTACTACATGGCCCTCCTTTCCAAATTGGTTTTTGAGATCTAAACAATTTCCCACTTCAAATTGTACAAAGTCTTCCACCCCAGCTTCGTATGCATTTTCTTTGGCGATCCGAACTGCTTCGGGATCGATATCAAATCCAAAAAGATGTGGGGAATTTGGTTTTTCTCTTTTCCTTTCATTGAATACATACGTGGGAAATAAGATTTGAAAAACAGGAGATTCTGCAAACAGGAAACGATTAATTTCGCCATACAGCCGTTCGCGGAGAGCCGCTTCGATAAGGATGGTTCCCGATCCGCACATGGGATCAACCAATGTGTTTCCTTCTTTCCATCCGGATACCTCGAGCATGGCTTGGGCAATGGGTTCTCTCACAGGTGCATTCCCTGCAAAAAGTCTGTATCCACGTCTTCCCACGGGATCTCCCGAAAAAGAAATTTCAATGCTAAACTTATCTGTATGAGATCTCACAACAATGGTGATGTCCGCCATTCGTTTTTCAATTTCCGGGAGAGGGACCTTTTTACTCCGCAAACGATCGAGAACTGCATCCTTGGTTCGATGCATGGTGAATTCAGAATTTTTTAATTTATCTTTGGTCTCTGCATCAATTCGAAAACTAACCTCGGGTCCAATGTATTTTTCCCAAGGAAGTTCACTCACTTTAGCATAAAATTCGTCGTACGTTTCTGCATTTTCATGTAACAACTGCAAGTTGATTCTTGACGCAAACTTGGTATGAATGGCAAACTGAATGACATCTTCTTTTTTTCCGGCAAAAAAAACTCCACCCCGGTTGGAACTGGTAATTTTAAGATGGTGGGATTTTATTTCGGTTTCCAAAAGCGGAGAAAGTCCTTCTCCGCAAATGGCATGGTAAGTGGGGTGAGTAGGTTTTATTCCGAGTCTCCTAATTTTTGAGCCAAGTAGTTTTGGATGCTAATCGAATCGATAATGGATTTTTGTGTTTCAATCCAATCAATATGTTCTTCTTCAGAAACAAGGATTTTTTCCAAAAGTTCTCTTGTTCCATTGTCTTTGGCTGCTACGCAGATATCAATGCCGCGGTTGAGTCTTTCTACTGCATTGTATTCTAACTGTAAGTCATGGTCCAACATCTCAGGAACCGTTTGGCCTACGTTGATTTTTAAATACTTTTGCAAGTCAGGAGTTCCATCGAAAAAGAGAATCCTTTCAATGATTTCGTCTGCATGTTTCATCTCTTCAATGGACTCTTTTCTGAGGTATTCTGCAAGTTCCAAATACCCCCAGTTTTTACAGACTTTTGCATGAATAAAATACTGATTGATGGCTGTGAGTTCTGCAGCTAGAACTTCCGCTAAAATGTCGATTACTTCTTTTTTTCCCTTCATATGGGTAGCCTCATTTTCTCTCTTCAAATGGAAAGATAATTGGTTTTCATAGAATAGGCAAGCGTAAAGTATATTCTAATGAAGAAAGTTTACATTCACAATCCATCATTGAGTGTATTCGGAAAACACAAAGGATCACAACTTGATTTATCCTTTGCGACCGCAAAACAATCTGTACATGAGTTTCAATCTCACAAAATTCAGTTCATCATCTACGCTAGTTTTTCACCTGATTCCTACAATCACGAATACCATTTATCTGCAAAACTCCCTGGCTTACTGGGAGTTCGAGATGTTTATTCCATAAGAATGGAAACTGCTTCTTCTTCAGGAGCAGCCGCTTTCCAATTGGGGGTGAATTTAATTCTTAGTGGAAGGTTTGATCATGGACTTGTTGTGGCAACGGAACTGATGAGCCAACTCAACCGTGAAGAGAGTAATCTTTTGTTAGGTTCTGTTCTTTCTGATGCGCAAAAGTCTCTCGGAATGTCAATGGCACAAGGTGGTGCCATGATCACTCGTAAGTATTTAAATGATTATGGATACAAAGAAGAAGACCTTTTTGCCATCTCAAAGAAATTACATGACAACGGACTCTTGAATCCCAAAGCACATATCAAAAAGAATTTAACCCAGGAAGAATACCAAAACCAAACTAAGATTGCAAGTCCCTTGGGATTGTATGATATCTCACCACTTTCTGATGGGTCGGCTGCCCTTATCCTTTCCAAAGATCCAAGTTCTATTTCTGTCAAAGGGATGGGATCGGGAACCGCACCTTTTCTTTCGTCAGCGGATCCAAGTTTTTTGGCCAATCGCATTGCCTTTGAAAAGGCTTATGCTGAAGCTGGTGTGGGACCAAGTGAGATTGATTTTGCTGAATTACACGATGCGTTTACTCCTTTTGAACTCGTTGGTGCCGAAGATGCAGGTTTTTTCAAACGAGGAGAGGCTTTATTCCAGGTAAAAGCAGGCCTTACCCATCCTATGGGCAAAATTCCTATCAATTCTTCTGGTGGACTCAAATCCCGGGGCCATCCAGTGGGTGCCTCAGGCCTTGCACAAATTGTCGAACTTTGCCGGTTCTTTGAGGAATGGCCGGAAAAGCGGTTGGCAATAGCACAAAGTATAGGTGGACTTGCAACAAACAACTTTGTGTCTATACTAGAAAGAGACTGATGCCAGAAAAAATACTCATCATCCAAACCGCTTTTTTAGGTGACCTGATCCTATCCACTTCGTTTTTCCATGCGGTAAAAACGGAACATCCAGGAGCAGAAATCCATGTGCTCGTGAATGCGGGTACAGAATCTGTTTTGGAAAACAATCCAGATTTAACAAAGGTTTGGTCACTTGATAAAAAACGAATCAAAAAGAATCCGTTTGCGTTTTTGCATTTCGCTGGATTATTAAAAAAAGAAAACTTTAACAAGGTATATTCGGCGCATTTTTCTTTTCGTTCGAGTTTGTTATCATACCTTACAAGGGCTCCGATTCGTATTGGTTATAAAGAATCCGGCTTTTCTTTTTTACATACAAAGACGGTGCAAAGACCCAAACAAGGTCCACATGAAGTAGAAAAACTTTTTTCCTTATTATTTGAGGAATATGATTATCCTACTGGAAGAGAAAGACGACCCTATTTATTCCCAGGAAAACAAGAGGAAGATTCTTTTTTAACAAAGAAAAAAGAAATTTTAAACCATGAAGATGGATACATTCTAATAGCTCCTTCTTCTCTTTGGGAAACCAAACGAATGCCCGAAGAAAAATTTGTGAGTGTCATCACACAAATCCTTCGCAAACGAAAAGAAACGGTTATCTTAATTGGAAGCAAAGCAGATTTAGAAATTGAAAATACAATTGCACGGTTGATGAAAACAGAACCTTTAGAATTAAAAGAAAGGGATCGTTTGCTTTCTCTGGTGGGTAAAACTAACCTAAAAGAACTAATGGTTTGGATTCGGAATGCCAGTGCGATTATTTCCAACGACTCCAGCCCCATTCATTTTGCCTCTGCTTTTAATACTCCTACGGTTATGTTATATGGTGCGACCATCCCTGCATTTGGATATGGAAGCCTTTCTGATAAACATAAAATTATGGAAGTACAAGGTCTAAATTGTAGGCCTTGCGGGATTCACGGTGGACGAATTTGTCCAGAGGGACATTTTCGTTGTATGATGGACCAAAATCCTGTACGTATTTTCGAGGCCTTAGAGGAAGTCATCACTCATGAAATTACCAAATAAAAAAACAAGAGAATACAACTCTAAGTTATATCGTAGTCGGATCACAAACATTCAGAAAAAGCTAAAAAAAGGGGAAATCTTTTTACTTTTTGCAGCAAACCATAAAATTAGAAACCGGGATGTAGAGTATAAGTTTCGCCAAAATTCCGATTTTTATTACCTAACAGGGATTACAGAAGAAGACTCTATCCTTGTGATCACTCATGATGTTTCAGGGATGTTCTGTTTACCCAAAGACAAAGAAAAAGAAATATGGACGGGGATTCGACTTGGAAAAGAAAAAATCAAATCCATGTTAGGTTTGGATTTTTCTTATGATTTAAGTGAATGGGAAAAAGAAAAATCTGCTATCCTGATTGGGCATCATACCTTATACTATTTTTTTGGAGAAAACCCAGACCGTGACCGGGAACTGATTTCCGAATGTAGAAATCTATCGGAAAGGGCAAGGGAAGGGAAATTTGGTCCGCATAGGATAGAACATCCACATTTTCTACATGAAGAAAGGCTGACAAAATCCAAGGAAGAAATCGCAATCTTAAAAAATGCAGCTGATGTCACAAAACATGGCCATATGCGCATTATGCGAGAGAGTAAACCAGGGATGTATGAATATGAATTGGAAGCTCTCCTTGATCAAGAGTATTTAAAATATGGGTCAATCGGTGGGGGATATGGCCATATTGTTGCCGCTGGAAAAAATGCCTGTATCCTTCATTACGTTAGTAATGACGATCTTCTCAAAGAAGGAGATTTGGTCCTTGTCGATTCGGGTGCTGAATGGAACTATTATACAGCTGATGTCACACGTGTGTTTCCTGTCGGAAAAAAATTCACTGAAGCTCAAAAAACAATCTATGAAATTGTATTGTATGCTCAGAAAAATGCGATTCTTAATTCTATCTCCGGTACTCCTTTTAATGAAGTACATGAAAAAACAGTACGTTTCCTCAGTGATTGTCTAAGAGAAATGAGATTTTTAAAAGGGAGTTTAGAAGAGATCATCGAGAAGGGAACCTATCGAAAATTTTACATGCACCGGACTGGCCATTATTTGGGAATGGATGTGCACGATGTGGGAAGATACTTTTTAGATGGAAAATCTAGACCATTGAAAGATGGTCAGGTAGTGACTGTGGAACCTGGACTATACTTTGATCCAACGGATGAAACCATCCCAAAAGAATTTCGAGGGATAGGAATTCGAATCGAAGATGATATTGTCATCCATGGTAAAACTCCCATCAATTTAACCGAATCCATTCCGAAAGAAATTTCAGAAATTGAATCTTTAAAGAGCTAATGGAATCCAACTTTGTAATGTTGGTTGGTATTTGATGAGTAGAGAACTTCCCAAACGATTTCGATCCGTTCGCTATTTTGATCGTATCAGCTCGGAAATTGCAGACATTGTTCGCAGTGAGATGGAAAAGTTGGGTTATCCCGGTCTTACTACATCTCATTTTGAAATTTTAACCTTTCTCTTACGTAGCACTGTTCCCATCAATATGACACAAATTGCCAAAACCATCGAGAAGACGAAGCCCACTTGTACAGTTCTTGTCAACAGATTGGTCAAAGAGGGCCTTGTGGAAAGAAATCCATCTCCAAATGATGGAAGGGAATGGGCCTTACTTTTATCGAAGGATGGGAAAAAAATACGAAAGAAAATTGTGACTATTTCCGCAAAACTTCTTTCGTTACAAACTTGGGGAATCTCAAAAGAAAACGAGAATATTTTGTATCCTATCCTCGAAGAAATTTATAAACACATTCGAAATAAAAGAGAAAATTAAATCATTCGCTTTTTTTAGGAAGTAAAGACAGGTCTTCTGACTTGAACGGAAGCAGAAATTCCTTCTTGCGCATCTTTAGATTGGATACTTTGGATGGTTGCTTGGATGTCCGTTTCAATTAACGATAAAATGTTTTTTTGTACATTCAAAATTCCTAATTTTGTATCTTTCATTGCTGACAGGGAATTTTTCTTTAGTTTGGTTTGAAGAGATTTTGACTTTTTCTTTACGTCTTCCTCTGTTCCAACAATTTCTTCAAACAAACTTGGCATTTCTTTGGCTTTAAATGCATCACCTAATAATACATGTCTTTTTGCGGCATCATATCCAACTGCTTCTCCTAGTAGGGCATAGATAAATGACGGAACTTGAATTCCAATTTTTACCTCAGGCAAACCAAATCGAATGTCTTCTGTTGCATAACGATAGTCACAAACAAGAGCAAGCATTGCTCCGTATCCTAAAGCATGGCCAGAAATTTCTGCGATTGTTGGAACGGGAAGGGTAAACAAACCTTTTAAGTTGTCATAGAACAAATTTAAAAAGGGAGCTAAATCTTTGGAAAGATCCATTGTGCTGACAGTGGTAAGATCAAGTCCTAGAGAAAAAGACCCAGGAGAATCACTTTTTAATACAATGGCTTTGGAATTTGATTCCTTAGCAGTTTGAATTGATTTTTTCAATTCCAAAAACGATTCGTTAGAAAAACTGTTCTTGTCGTTAATGCCCAATCGGATAAATCCGATTCCGTCTATTTGTTCGAATGAGATCATTGGAATCCTCGGAAAAATGGTTAGATGTCTAACTAATAGAATAGGTCAAAAAACAGACAAGTTTATTTTTGTTTAAAATGAATTTAAAAGATAGGTTTTGATGACTTCTTTCATTACGGAAAGGCCAATGGGAAGGGCATCTTCGTCAAAATCAAAAAAAGAACTATGGTGGGAGTGGATAAATCCTTTTGCCTCGTTCCGAGATCCAATAAAAAAATAACAACCTGGTTTTTCCATAAGGAAAGCCGAAAAGTCTTCCCCTCCCATGGTCCTTGTATTTTCTTCTGTGAGGCAATCCTGGCCCAGAACATTCTTTGCGGCAGTTCGAACGATATCAGCCATTGCCGGATCATTGATGGTTGGTTTGTCAATTCGGTTGTATTCAAAATCAACTGTGGCCCCAAAGCCAGTTGCTACTTGATTCACAAGAGATTCCATTCGTTTGGGAATCATTTCGTATACGGATTTGGAATAGGTACGAACCGTTCCGTGAAGGATTGCTGTTTCAGGGATCACATTGAAGGCATTTCCAGAATGGAAAGATCCCACGGTCACCACACAGGGTTCCAATGGATCTACATTTCTGGAAACTAATGTTTGTAAAGCGGTCACCAAGTGAGAACCTACTACAATCGGATCCACTGTGTGTTGTGGGATTGCCCCATGGCCAGAGGTTCCTTTGACTGTAATTTTAAATTCATCAACAGAAGCCATCATGGTACCGTTGACCACCCCCACTTTTCCTAGATCAATATGATTCCAGACATGGAGAGCAAAAACGGAATCTACTTTGTACCGGTCCAAAATTCCGGATGCGATCATTTTGTCCGCCCCTGATCCACCTTCTTCCGCTGGTTGGAAACAGAGGAGAACTCGACCTTTGGGAACAAATTCTGAAAAAGAGGCTTTTAATTCAGAAGAGAGGGCCATAAGGATGCTTGTATGCCCATCATGTCCACAAGCATGCATCTTACCTGGGTTTTTACTTTTGTAATCGTGGTGATTTTCTTCATGGATCGGGAGGGCATCCATATCGGCTCGGACGAGGATTGTTTTTCCTGGAATTCCAGAATCAAATAAAGCAACAAGTCCAGTTTCTGCGATCCCTGATTCCACTTGAAAACCCAAAGATTCTAAATGGGCTTTCACAAAAGAGGCAGTTTCCCTTTCCTCATATTTGAGTTCGGGAAACTGATGGAAGGTTCGCCTGTATCGAACCATTTCCTCTTTTCTGTGAGAAGGGTAAACTTTCATAATTTGTCAGTTTCTTGTTTGGCTCTTTTTTCGACTTCCTCTAAGATTGAGTAAAGATCGAGACCATATTTCTCAAATAGAGAATTTTTAGCCAATTCATAACGAACTAAATTGATATTAAAGTTAATCTTTGCTTGTGTGACGGCAAGTTCCACATTCGCCAAACTATCCAATGCATTTTTTACGTTAACAGCTGTATAACGTCCCTGGCGAAACCGTTCAATCAATCCATTATAGAAAATTTCAGTTTCTTTTCTAGTTTTTAATAAGTCCTTTAAGAGCGCATGACTTGCTAAAACTGCTTCGTAACGGTTATCAATTTCTTGCGTAATTTCTTGTTCCAAGTTTTGGATTTTCATCTCGTTCACTTTGAGATTCGTTTCCGCATCTCGAATTCCCGCTTTGATTCCTAAGTCCCAAAGAGGGTAAGACATCTTTAATTCAGCCAGAATTTGTGGGTGGTTAAAGGATGTGATTCCCCGTTGGCGCGCAATGAAATTGTCTTGTGGTGAAATAAAATTCTGTCCAATCGAACTATAAGAAAAGGTGGCAAGTAATGAAGGATCATCTTCTGCAAGAGCAGTGCTCAAAGCAAGTTTTGCAATTTCTCTTTCCCGTTTTAACATTAAGTAATCGGTTCTTCTCGAAAGTGCATATTCTTTGTCAGCCTTTAGGTTGATGCCCGTTGGCAAAGTTTCACTTAAGTCAGTGACTCCTTCAATGGAGGAGCCAGTGTCCACATTGAGAATTCGCACTAAATTTCTTTCGGCTTCAATACGATCTACTTTTGCTTTTTCTAATAGAGATTGGGTTCTAAGAAATGCTTGGTTCCACTGGTTGACTTCAAATCCTTCCGAGAGCCCCAGTCCAGTTTTTCGTAAGGTTAGGCGCCTGATCTCTTCTGTATTTTTGGATACTTTTTCGTAAGTGGCAATTCGAGAATCTACAATGCTAAGAGACCAATAATCCACAAGGATCTTGACTACAAGTTGAGTCAAAATGTTGATATAGTTTTCGCGAACAAGAAGGGTTTGGTTTTTTAAAAGTTTTTCTTTATCTTCTTCGTTTTTACCAAATCCATATTTGAGTAATTCTTGTGACAATGTTGCAGTGACAGCACCTGTATACATAGGTGGAGCCGCGAGTAAACTTCCAAATCCACTCTGAGAAGCAGGATCTTCAAAGGCGTTTACGTCATAACGAATTGTACTGATTTCTGTTTTGAAATAAGTTCCGGTTTTGAATTGTTTTTCGATACCGGCAGAAATTTTATCTTGGGAACGAATTGTTCCGGCAAAGATGTTGTTTCTGTTACTTGGAAAAAGTTGTTTGGAAGACTGGATACTTGCCAAGGCCTTCCAAGTGTATTTGGATTCATTTTTCCATTCGGGGCTGTCAGCCTTGACAATTTCCAATTTGGCATTTTGAACTATGGTGTTGTTCTCAATCACCTGTTCGATGGCTTGGGAGATCGTGAGTCGTAGTTTTTTCGGACCATTCCCCGATTGGAGGGATTCAGGAATGGTATTCCCGTTTTCCCACTGGGAAAGCTGCATCCGTTTGACATCCTCTTCAAAGTCAGATTCCGCAAAAATAGGGAAACTTAAAAGACTAAAAGATATTAACCAGCTGGTCAACTTTCGAGGACTGATAAAAAAATACGGGGTAGAAATATTGTGACTGTTCAATGGAAACTTCTTAAACCCCTTACACAGACAAGATGAAAAAATCAATCTTGTCAATCAACCTAAAATGTAAAAAGCTACGTGGAGAAACCTTAGTTTCTGGGAGAACATTGTGGCAAATCTGTCGAAAAAACCGAATCGTTTGGTTCATGAAAAAAGTCCTTATCTGTTACAACATGCACACAATCCCGTTGATTGGTTTCCCTGGGGAGCGGAAGCCTTCGAAAAAGCCCAAAAAGAGGATAAAATCATCCTTTTGTCCATTGGGTACTCGACTTGTCACTGGTGCCATGTGATGGAACGGGAATCCTTTGAAGATGATTCCACAGCAGAAGTCTTAAACCGTGATTTCGTATGCATCAAGTTAGACAGGGAAGAACGTCCAGACATTGATAAAATTTATATGGATGCTTTGCATGCTATGGGAACCCAAGGGGGTTGGCCTCTCAATATGTTTCTTACCCCCACAAAGGAACCAATCCTTGGGGGAACTTACTTCCCTCCGGAAAATCGCTACGGAAAACGAAGTTTTAAAGAGGTCCTTCGATTGGTTTCCGAGGCATGGAAGAACCAAAGAGAAGAACTCGTCACAGCTGCTTCTGATTTGACACAGTATTTACGTGATCATGAAACTAGACCCAATGAAGGAAAACTGCCTGCGAAAGAAATCATCGAAAATAATTTTGAACGATACCTGCAAGTGTACGATAAAGATTTTTTTGGATTCAAAACTAACTCAGTTAATAAATTTCCCCCGAGTATGGCCCTCAGTTTCCTTACGGAATTCTACTTATTAAAAAAAGACCCTCGTGCCTTGGAGATGGCATTTAACACAGCCTATGCCATGAAATCCGGTGGGATTTATGACCAAGTCGGTGGTGGAATTTGCCGTTATGCGACCGATCATGAATGGCTCGTTCCTCATTTTGAGAAGATGTTGTATGACAACTCCCTCTATGTGGAAGCCCTCTCTTTGTTATACAAGGCTACAGAAGAACCTTTCTTTTTAGAAGTGATTCGAGAAATCGTTTCGTATATCAGACGTGATATGACCTTGGGTTCCGGTGGGATTGCCAGTGCAGAAGATGCCGATTCCGAAGGAGAAGAGGGAAAATTTTATCTTTGGACCCATTCTGAATTGAATCAAATTATTCCTGATGAAGAAATCCAAGGATTTTGGAATGTCACCGAAGAAGGAAATTTTGAACACCAAAACATCTTACATGTATATTGGAAGGGAAAAAATCCTTTTGTGGATGGGATTCAATTCAAACCAGAGTTTACTAACAAATTAGAAAACACAAAAGAAAAACTATTGGCAAATCGTAGCCAAAGGATTAGACCCCTTCGAGATGACAAAGTCCTTACTTCCTGGAATTGTCTTTGGATTCGTGCTCTTTTGTCTGCTTATGAGGTTTCTGGTGACACTGAGTATCTCAATGATGCCAAAAAGATTTATCAGTTTATCACAAAACAACTAGTTGGTGAAGATGGTTCCATATTAAGGCGATTCCGAGAAGGAGAGGCCAAATATTTTGGAACATTACCCGATTATACAGAATTCATTTGGGTTTCTATGAAACTTTTTCAGTTGGATGAAGATATTGAAGCCTATACTAAGGGAAAACGTTCTTTGGAATATTTGTTCTCTCATTTTGCCTCCACTGTGGGTCCATTTTACGAATCCTTTCATGGGAATGAAGATTTAATTGTAAGAACTATTGAAGGTTATGATGGAGTTGAACCATCTGGGAATTCAACCATCTTACATTTGTTTTATCTTTTGTTTTCTTTTGGATACAAAGGACAGGATTTAGAATCAAAGGCGAATGCTATTTTTTCTTATTTCCTTCCAGAACTAACGCAAAATTCGTTAAGTTACCCTTCGATGATATCAGCATTCCAAAAATTTCAATACCCTTCGAAGGAAGTCCTTGTGGTTTACAAAGACAAGGATGCAACGGAAATCAAATCCATTCGGAAAAAATTAAGTAAATTAAAAGATCCGAATTTGGTTTGGCTTGTATTGGAAGAATCAAAGGCAAAACAATTAGCGGAAGAATTAGAACTCCTTACGGGTAGAGGGGCGGGCTCTGGGATTTTATTCTATGTTTGCCGCAATTTTTCTTGCGAGTTGCCAAAAGACAACTGGGAAGATACACTCACTCTTATACAACAATAGGAGTGGCATCTCCCCAGAGACGATCTAATGAATAATAGGTTCTCATTTCGTCAGTCATAATATGCACACAAATTTCACCGTAATCGAGAAGGATCCAACCTGTTGCGTCCTTAGGTAGATCTGTTAGGTTTTGTCTTTTGACTGCCAGTTTCAAAGGTTTCATGTATTTATCAATGTCCTTCGCACAAGATCTACCTTGTGTTTCAGTTTTGACAGTTGCAATTACGAATAAAGATAAATAACT
The DNA here is from genome assembly GCF_004770475.1 of Leptospira mtsangambouensis. NCBI lineage: Bacteria > Pseudomonadati > Spirochaetota > Leptospiria > Leptospirales > Leptospiraceae > Leptospira > Leptospira mtsangambouensis. The sequence continues at coordinate 980,339 of NZ_RQHK01000002.1, read as the reverse complement.
ATGTACATCTTTTAGATCCAAAAATTGGATGTTTTCACATTTTTTGTCAATTAACGTTTGTTTGATTTTTTTGAGATGTTCTAATGTCTCGGCGCTGATATTCGGCATTTTAGTCCTTGGAATTTTGAAAATCTTCCCCGAGGATCACAGTGGCATCTAACCCTAAATCTTTTCTCAGTGCAAAGTAAACCTTGCGTCCTTGAAATGTATCGGAGATAAGATCGGTGTACTGTGTGTTTCCGGAGCGGTTTAGGATGATACTGGATTTAAAACTAGAATCCCAGGCATTGTCAACGGAGAGAACTTTCAGACCCTTATCATTCAGAAGCACCTTACCATATCTGGCAAGCCCATTTTTAGGAGTTCCATTTAAGACTTCGATCCTTGCTCTTTCCCCTTCGCTAAAAGATAAGGATTTGAGTTCACTAGAGAATTTATGGAAGGCAACTTTTACCGTTTCTTCATTGGCTTTTAAAACTTCATCTTTGAATTTTGGGCGACCCATTGGCTCACCCGGAACTTCAGATACTCCAAAATGGATCTTTTCTTTTTTCAAAAAATCAATCAATGTTTCCCATTCTTTAGCTGAAAGATTTGTGGTCATCTGGCTATGAAGGTAAGCCACCCTTTGTTTTCCGAGTAGATCTCTTTTATCATGAATGGATTCTAAGATGGTTAAAAATATTGTTTCTTGGATTTCGAGCCTTCTGATATAGGAAATCATCGATTCATCGGTGAGTGAACTCATCCAATCAAAACAATCCTCACCATCCAGAATGTACGTCTGTTTGTTACGAGCGTAGTTTTTGGTTATGTGCTGTGATTTTGGTTCAAAAAATAAATTTAGTCCGCCAAGTAAATTTACCCAATTTTGAAACTGTTCTTTGGTCCAAACGATTTTAAATGGAATATTGGAATCTAAAGTATCTTCCAAAACAGATTCCAAATAAGAAGGGGCAGAACTTCCTTTTTCTTTGAGTGACTTTTCTCCATCATCAAAACTGGTTTTGGGATTTACAAAGAATAAAGCAGCTTTTTTCTCATTCGGATAAAACTCCGCATAAAGAGAAAATAGATATTCATCCTTTTCACCAATGACAGAGAAGAGAATGGGAAGTCGTTTGCTTTGGGAAAATTTTTGGTCTAGAGAAAAGCCACCTTTCGAACGAAACACTAAAAAAAGTAGGGCAATCAAAAAGAAGGAACCAGCTGCAATGAGAAGAGTTTTTGCCGGGATCGGTTGTTTTTTAGGAGCTTCGCGTAACATCTATTTGGTTTCCTTGATTAAATTAGCTGATTGGTTATACGTATAAAACGTATAGGGATGGATGACTTCCTTTTTTTCCATTAGAAAGGAAATGGTTTGAGAGGCTTTCATAAAAACTCCGTATAATAAATTTTCCTCCGTTTTTGCCACCCATAAGGAAAGGTCCGGTTGTCGGAATGCATAGTCAGATCCTAAAAAATCCGCAGCATAGAGAATTTGGTCCAAAAGTGATGGTGAGGTATTTCCTAAGGTATGGGAGGAAATTGCTTTTGCAATTTCAGAATCAGAGAAACCATATTCTCTCTCTAACCATAGCGGAGCCGAAAAAGCATGAAGGGCCTGCGAGGGAATATCGTTTAGTTCTAGAGAATATTCATGAAAGAGTTTCGAATGGACTTCCGGTTTTTTCTGTTTGGTGATGTCATGACAAAGGCCTGCGAGGTATGCTTTTTTCGGATGGGGGTGTCCGTGAATTTTTGCAAGTGATTCCGCATAATTTGCCACTCGAAGGATATGTTGAAACCTGGTTTCTGTGACATGGTTTGGAACTTCTTCGGTAAAAAATAAAATCCAGTCCTCTAAGGAAACATTTGTCTTTGGAATTTGTTTCACTTTGGGTCACCATCATCTCTTAGATTTAAAAACTTCAGAGCCAGTTCCTTGGTTTTAGGTAAAAGATACTCTGTAACTAAGTTTCCATAAAAAATTTGTCGAATTTCTGTGCTACTGATGGGTAATACAGGATTTGTCAAAACCCTGATTTTGGATTTGGGAATAAATTCTGGAATGAAAACTTCATTCGGAAAAGAAGTTTCTCTCCTCACTACAACAACCATTTTGACGAGATTTAGAATTTCTCGAAAGGACTTCCACAGATCAAAAGAGCTTAAATTATCTTCTCCTATCACAAGAGAAATTTGCGCATTCGGATGGAGATTCTGTAATAAACGTAAACTATCAACCGTATAACTTATATTTGGTTTTTTGATTTCCTCATCCCAAAGGATCACTTTTTCCGAAAGGAAACTTTCAAATTCGCTAAGACATAGTTCCCAAATTTCATTTGCACGAAACTCTTTTCCCTTTTTTTTCAAAGGAGAAACATAGTTAGGACAAATATAAAGTAAGTCATTGGGATAGGATTTGGAAATCGTTTCAATGACATGGCGATGTCCCAAATGTGGGGGATTGAAACTTCCTCCAAAAAACAAAACTTCCATCCTTATCCGCGGACTTGTCCTCTTCCTGTCACATAAGTTGTAGTCGTTGTTAAGTGAATGAGTCCCATTGGTCCACGCACATGAAGTTTACCAGTAGAAATTCCAACCTCAGCACCAAGTCCATATTCACCGCCATCATGAAAACGGGTGGAACAATTTACAAAAATAGCAGCACTATCTAATTCCTTCTGAAAGGTTTGGATCTCTGTGATATCTTCCGATAGAATACATTCTGTATGACCGGAACTATACTTTCGGATATTTTCCATTGCCTCTGAAAGGGAATTTACTATTTTTATACTAAGTCTCGTATCTAAAAACTCAGTATAAAAATCTTCTTCTGAGGCTAGTTTGGTCGAAGGCACAATTTTACGAACGGATTCATCCCCAAGAATTTGCACTCCATTTGATTCTAAAGATTCCAATAAATTTTTTAAATTTGGATAGTCTTTATGAACCAAAAGGTTCTCCAAAGCATTACAAACCCCAGGGCGTTGCACTTTTGAATTCAGTAAAATCGGAAGGACAATCTCTGGATTTGCATGTTGGGAAAGGTATAGATTAGTAACACCTTTATCATGTTTGATGACAGGAATTTTACTGTTTTCCGAAACAAACCGAATGAGAGCCTCTCCACCTCGGGGAACAATGACATCAATTAAATCATCTAATTGGAAAAAAGGAACCATTGCTTCTCTGTTTGTATTTTCGACAAAGGTCACGACATCCTTTGTCACACCGGGTAGTTTTTTTTCTTCAATGGCCTGATGAAATAAAGAAGAAAGGATTAAATTCGAATGAAAGGCTTCTGAACCACCGCGCAAAATACAGGCATTCCCTGATTTAAATGAAAGAGAAGCAATATCAATGATGACATTGGGTCTGGATTCAAAAATCGTCATGACCACACCAATAGGCACGCGTTTGGTAAGAAGTTCGAGTCCATTGGGAAGGATGGTTCCACGAACCACTTCCCCCACGGGATCAGGAAGGTTACGAATTTCTTCGATGCTTTTTGCCATTCCCTTGATTCGTTTGGAATCAAGAAGGAGTCGATCCATCATCGAGGAGGATAAACCTTTCTCTTGGCCATTCTTCATATCAATTTGGTTTTTTTCGATGATCGCAGATTCATTTTCCAAAAGAAGTTCTTCCACACGTTTCAGAACCGAGTTTTTTTCTAAAGTGGTGAATGCTTTTAGACCTCTACTGGCTAATCTGGCCTTGGTTGCTAGGTCTTTTGCGTAACTTGTCAATTCATCTGCCATAATTTTACTCCGAAGTTAAAGAAAAGAAATGGGTTTGGATTTCAGAAGCATTAGGAATTCGGTGTGGGAAGGCAGTGTTGGCAATCAAGGTTCCAAAATTTTCTGTTTCAAAGAATTGGGAAATCGCATGTTTTTTCTCGCCATTCACAATCCCAGTTTTGATTCCGTAAGGTAACAAAAGTTTAGCGGCATTAATTTTGGTAAACATTCCACCAGTTCCAGGGCCCGAAGGTCCTGTTGCCAGACTTTCAGTATCTTTTGTAATTTCAGTGAATAAATCAATTTTGAAATCCTCTTTCAAAAATCCATCGACACCTGTTAGAATGAGGAGAAGATCCGCTCCGACAATGGAGGCAACAATGGCTGAAAGGATATCGTTATCTCCTAAATTGATTTCTTCTGTGGAAACGGAATCGTTTTCATTCACGATGGGTAGAATTCCCCAATCTAGAAGTTGGCGGAAGGTTTGTTTGAGATTGGTAAAACTTTTATCTTCATTCAAATCCTTTCTTCCAAAAAGAATTTGTGCCATAGGGATATTCACACGGCTAAAAAAACTTTCATAAAGATTCAGGAGTCTGTTTTGGCCCATAGCAGCTAATGCTTGTTTTTCGGCCAGTGTGGTTTTTCCGTTCGGAACGTTTCCACTTTTTTCGTTAAGAAGTTTTTTGCCTTGGGCAATAGCACCAGAGGAAACGAGAATCACTTCCTTTCCTTGGTCCCGAAGAGTTCGTATGTCACCGACTAAATCATATAAAAAGTCATTGATTTTTGTTTCTTCACCGGAAACACGAGCGCTCCCAATTTTGATGACAATGAGTTTCGCTTTTTGAATTGAACTTAAAAATTCCTTACGTGTTTTCATAAACTAACTTCGATTTTTCAGGGAAAAATACTTTATCAATTCGTTCTAGTAGGTAGTCTAGGTTCGACTCTTTATCTGCAGAAATACAAATGATTTCCCCTAAATGGGAGTAGTTCTTTTGGATCTCCGCTGTGAATTCGGGATCCCCATCCCAAATATCCATTTTATTGATTACAATTAAGAATTTCTTAGAAAGTAGAACCTGATTATAGTTCCCAAGTTCGCTTCGTAACATTTCCAATTCTTCTTCGAGTTGTAAATTCCCACCGTCAAAAAGAAAAAGAATCCCTTGGACTCGTTCAATGTGTTTGAGAAAACTAATCCCAAGGCCTACACCCCGAGAAGCCCCTTCAATGATTCCAGGAATATCTGCCACTGTGTATCGAAACAAATCTTCGTGTCTATGCACCACACCAAGGTTAGGTGAAAGAGTAGTGAAAGCATATCCAGCAATTTTAGGATGAGCGTGGGTGATTTTTGCGAGTAGGGTCGACTTGCCAGCATTAGGAAGTCCAACAATTCCAATGTCTGCGAGTAATTTTAATTCTAAGATTAACGAAAGTTGCCCACCATCTTCTCCGGGTTGGCTATAACGAGGAGCTTGTTGGACAGAAGTTTTGAAAAAGGTATTTCCTTTTCCGCCACGTCCGCCCGTAGCAATGGTAAAAGTCTCCCCATCATGGTTGAAGTCGTAAATAAGTTCCATGGTAACAGAATCAATGATTTGGGTTCCGACTGGCACTTTTAGAATTAAATCTTCGCCGTTTTTTCCGTTCCGGTTTTGCCCAAGACCAGGTTCGCCGTCTTGTGCGGCATACATTCGATCGGGGAGGTAGTTTTCCAAAGTCATCATCCGACCTTCGGCAACAAAAATGACATCGCCCCCTTTGCCTCCGTCACCCCCATCCGGACCGCCAAATTCTACAAATTTCTCTTTATGGAAATGGACAGAACCTGCCCCTCCGTGTCCGGCTCGAATTTGAATGGGTACTTCGTCGATAAATCCGCTCATAATTTCCTTTGGTCAAAAAAAAACCCGTTCAAGGGAGATCCTAAAACGGGTTTTGCCTCTCAAATGTATGAGAGGATTACACTTTCGGGTAAACGGAGATTTGTTGTCTTTCTCTAGTTACGTGTTCGAAAGTCACAACTCCATCAACGAGTGCGTAAAGAGTATGGTCACGACCAATCCCTACGTTTTTTCCCGGTTTGTATTCAGTTCCTCGTTGGCGCACAATGATGTTACCAGCGATGGCAAATTGCCCACCGTAAACTTTTACACCAAGTCTTTTCGATACCGAATCACGACCGTTCTTTGTGGATCCTCCACCTTTCTTTGTAGCCATTGTTTACCCCTTTATTATTTCGTCTTGGATGGAAATCGCTTGGGAATGAGAGTTTTCTAAAGATTTTAATCCAAACTCAACCATGGAAAGTAGGCTTTGGTAGCCATCTCTTTGGTTCTTTTTGACTAAAAAACTTAAGTATCCGTCTCGTTTTTCTTCCGATTCCAAACTGCTTTGTGATGCCAAATAGGAGTGAGCACTCTGAACCAGAGTGGAAACTCCTGCACACAAAAGATTTTCGCCTTTCGAACCTAAGTCCTTGGGAGAATGTCCTTCCAGTTGGATTCCTGCGATTTGCCCTCCTAAATCTTTAAAAATCTTACTATAAATCAATTATCCGTTGATTGAAACTACTTGGAGTTTTTGGAGTTGTTGTCTATGACCCCAAGACTTCTTGTAGTTTTTTCTTTTTTTGTATTTGAAACCGTGGATTTTATCACCCTTGCAGTCTTCTAATACTTTCAAAGTTACTTTGGCACCAGATAGTGCTGGTGAACCAATGTTCACTTTGTTATTATCGGAAAGGAGTAGGACTTTCGTTTCTACTGTGCTTCCAACCGAGTTTCCTGTTTTTTCTGCGACGAATACCTGGTCAGGAGACACTTTAAATTGTTTGGCTCCAAGTTCAATGATGGCGAACATATAACTATCCTAATCTCTTTCTCGAATGTAGTTCTTACCAGGATTTCTGATGGGCACCTCTTGTCAAACTGAAATCCCCATTTACAGCCTAACTGGATTAGAATTTCTGGTAAAAACAATGGAAATTCGCAACATCGCCATCATCGCACACGTCGACCACGGTAAGACGACACTAACAGATTGTATCCTTCGCCATACGGGCGCCGTAACCGCAAAAGAAGACCGAGAAAGACTCATGGATTCCAACACTTTGGAACAGGAAAAAGGGATTACCATCCTTGCCAAGAACACTTCGGTAAAATACAAAGGCACTCGCATTAATATCGTAGACACTCCAGGTCACGCTGACTTTGGAGGGGAAGTGGAACGAGTTCTGTCCATGACAGACTGTACATTATTACTTGTCGATGCATTTGACGGTCCAATGCCACAAACTCGTTTTGTACTTGGAAAGTCTCTCCAACTTGGGCACAGACCGATTGTGGTTGTGAACAAAGTGGATCGCGAAGGTGCAAGACCAGGATATTCAGTTGACAAAGTTTTCGATTTGTTTAGTGATCTTGGTGCCACCGAAGAACAGTTAGACTTTCCAATCATCTATGCTTCGGCAAAACAAGGTTGGGCAGTAAACCAACTTTCGGAAGTTCCTGGTGTCAACATCGAACCTCTTCTTGATAAAGTTTTGGAACATGTTGCTGCCGTAAAAAACGAAAGTGACAAAGCCCTCCAATTCCAAGTCACAGCTCTTGATTATAATGAATATGTAGGTCGTATTGCCATTGGTAAAATCTACCAAGGAACCATGAAAAAAGGTGCAGATGTCACTTTAGCAAAAACAAATGGAACCACTGCTAACTACAAAATTACCAAGCTTTATGGCTATGAAGGACTCACTCGTTACGAAATCGATGAAGCGGGTTCTGGAGATATCGTCGCTATGGCCGGGATTCCAGATGTATTCATTGGAGATACAGTTTGCGATCTTGGGAATCCACTCCCACTCCCTGCCATCCAAGTAGAAGAACCAACCGTTTCCATGTTCTTTATGGTCAATAACTCTCCGTTTGCTGGAAAAGAAGGAAAGTTTGTTACCACAAGAAACTTAAGAGAACGCCTTGACCGGGAACTTGAAACCAACGTGGCACTTCGTTTGGAAGAAACGGAAGACAAAGATCGTTTTAAAATTTTAGGACGTGGAGAACTCCACTTATCCATCCTCATTGAAAACATGAGAAGGGAAGGATACGAACTCCAAGTATCTCGTCCAGAAGTAATCATCAAACAAAACGAACTTGGGGAAAAGATTGAACCTTACGAAACACTCGTAATGGACTTACCTGACCAATACTCGGGAGCTTGTATCCAAGAACTAAACCGCCGTAAAGGTGAGTTAACAGGAATGGATGCTCATACTTCCGGAATCACTCGCGTGGAATACACCATTCCAACAAGGGGACTCATTGGATTTAGAGGTCATTTTATTTCTGAAACTCGAGGGGAAGGGGTAATGTCTAGCCGTTTCCTACGATTTGATAAATACAAAGGTGAAATTCCTGGTCGTAAAAACGGAGCTCTTATTTCTATGGACTCTGGGGAATCCACTGCATATGCATTATGGAAAGTGCAAGAACGTGGGGACCTTTTCATTGAACCACAAGTAGCCGTGTATCCGGGGATGATTCTTGGGATGAACAGCAGGGATTCTGACCTGGAAGTAAACCCAGTTCGTGAGAAGAAGTTAACCAACGTTCGTGCTTCTGGATCAGATGAAGCAATTCGTCTTGTTCCACCGAAGAAACTCACCTTGGAACAATCCATTGAATTTTTAGATGATGATGAACTTCTGGAAGTAACTCCTCAAAGTTTGCGTCTACGTAAAAAAGTTTTGGATGCAAGTATGAGAAAAAGATCTGGTGGTGGGAGATAGATAGAATTCAAAACTCTAACTGATTTCTAAAACCAAACAAAAAAGGGACTAAAAATTTAGTCCCTTTTTTTATGCATAGAGGAAAGTAAAGGGATGCTTTTTCGATTTAAAATCCCAATCCTTTCAGAGCATTTCCCGCACCCGGAATTTTTTTCAACGCATCACCAGCTTTTCCTTTGATGACTTCTTTGACAGCGCCTCCGATAAGATCGGTGATGGTACCTAGACCCACACCAAGTTCTACATTTGGATTGCGAATGTCTCCATAGGTTCGAAAAGGAATAAAAAGCCTTTCGTCTTTGACGAGATTGCCAACAATTTTATTGCGGAGGGCTTTCGGATCACCTTGGCCTTTGGTAACTTGTTTGATTTTTTCATCCACTGATGCTAGAGATTTTTTGGATTCATCTTCATCATAGAGCATACCCATTCTCATTTCATGGTAATTTGTTGTAGTGACGATGTAAGATCCTTTGGTGATTTGTAAGTCATAGTTTTTGGTTGGAAAAGTGGGTTCGTCGAGAAAGGTTACCTTTCCATTGCTATATTCAACATGAAAGGATACGTCTTTTTTTAGTTCCGCTTTTTCTTTGAGTTTGTCTAGTTTTAAACCGGCTTGGTTCAAGGCAGGAAGTTCCCCTGCAATCGCATCGAAAGCAGCAAATCCAGAAACAAAAGAGTCTTCTTTCATGGTAACTTCATAATTTACTTTAGGATTCACTAGCCCTGTTTTGACCACAAAAGGAGTTACCTTCCCTTCTGTTTCCAATATAAACTTGGCAGCTTCTTTTTTGTTTCTACCGATGATTGTGACATCCGCATCAAAATTCACATTTACATTGTTATGCGAATCTAAATCACTTCCATCAATATCAATATCTTTTAATTCTAAATCTAATTTTTGAACCAAAATTTGTTGGCCAGTTTTTCTCATATAAACTTGGATGTTTCCTTCTTGAATCCCCACAAGTCCCATCTTAATGGCAATCGGAATGTCTTTGATGGAAAAAGGTCCAGAAGGTGGGGCACTTGCCTTTTCCTTTGCTTCTTCCTCAGCTTCTTTTTTCTTCTCCGCTAAAGCTTCGGGAGAAAGCGCTGGATTCTTTTCACCATCTACAATTTTAGGTGTTTTAAAAAGAGATGTTAAATTATTTCCACCGTCTTCATTCATCGTAAGAGAGATTTCTGGTTGTTTGAGTAGGATTTTATTTACCTTTAAGGTTTTTGTGAGAAGTGCTAAAAAAGATATTTTAACATCTGCTTTTCCCAATTGGATAAGACCTTTTGGCTTTGATTTTCTTTCGTCCAGAGGGATGCCTTTGTTGGCTACTTCATCTCTTGGGGCAAGGATGATCCCTTCAATTTCAATTCCAGAGAGGACATTGAATAGACTGATGTTGACTGATTCGACATGGGCTCGTACATTGATGGATGATTCGATCTGTTTGACTAAAAAACTGGGAGTGATCAAACTTCCAGCAAAAACTAACGCGATGATTACGATGAGGAGAATTGTTGCAATGACTGCTCCAATTCCGTACCCTATTTTTTTCATATGGTCTCCTAATTCCGACACTAACGAGTGGAATAGAGACTAAGATAAATTTTATTTCTGTAAAGTAAAAAAGGGAAAGAAATTAATTCAAAAATCGTACCGAACTGATAATGTTGGTTAACTGTTGGAAAAGTTCATCACCCACTTCTTCATCAGAGTTGTAAGTGACAAGAAGCATTCTAGACTGGTTTGCAACCATATACACCATCCATACTCGATCTTCCTTTAAAAATTCGCAGGCCCGAATAGAGGAACCTTCATTGTTTTCAAAAACTGCCACGTTTTCCGCATCATAATCGATTTCGTGAATTTTTAAATAGTTTTCTAATTCTTTGTCTACGTTGAAATCTTCTAATTTTGATTCGAAGGCATAAACTTGCAAAGCACCTCCGCCATCAGGATGGAAAAAAGCAGGAATTTCTTCCACTACCATATGTTCCCAAGTGGCAGGGAATAGAAAGGAATACCAACCTTGTGGGGACCGAAATTGTTTGTAGAGTGGTTTTGTCATAAGAAATCCCTTTTCTTTCCAATAAATCTTTGGAGTAATGGCAGTAAATGATTTTCAAAAGAAAATGGTATTTCCCTGTCATTGCTCTTTATTTCTCCACTAGTTTTTTGGGAACAATTTCCGCACAAGTTTCTGGTTATGAATCAGCTTATCCATCTGCCTACTTGTTGGGATTATCTTCATCCGGGGTGGTTAGCCCAAATTCAATGGGAACCGTTTACGGAAATTCTGCCTTTCTTTCATTTCAAAACAAACATATTGTGGATGGAGGAGTAAACTTAAGTTATGCGAACCCAAAAACATCTCCTTTATATCTTTCTGGTGCTACTTATTTTTCATATTCGGAATCGATAGGATTTGGGTTTCGGGGAAAACCAATTTTTTTAAGGTCTTTTCCAGCGGATGAAAGGTATTCGAATTATGCCTTTCAAGGTTTTGTTACCTGGAGATGGAACGAGTATTTATCATTCGCCCTTCATTTGGGTCCGGGTGTTTCGGGACGTATGGGTGGATATAGTTCCTATTCTTGGAATGTATCGGTATCAAGTGCATTTCAATATGGTAACTTTCGATTGGGGTACATTTTAGAATCACCAGGAACCTATCGATTTGACAAATACTTAGAAACTGAAAAACTAAAAGAACGACTGCCTGAACGGTTGTTAGTGGGTTTTGGTTATCGACTAAATGAATGGATTGATATCCAAGTAGAGGGGAACCGAACCTTCTTTGAAAAATCTTATACTTCACTCAATGGTGGGAAAAATTCTCTTCAATATCCAGTTCATACGATGTATGCAGGTAACATTGGTTTAGCGATTGGGAAAATTGAATCATTCCAAATTTTATCCGGACTTGGTAGAGAGTTTCGTGCAGATGCGAGCCTAAGAGGGTTTTATACTGCCTCTCTTGGAATTGCTGGTTCTATTTTTCCTGGAGAACTGGGCCCTGGGTATTTGTACTCGATTTCTGTGCAAAGATCAGGCCTTGGTGTTCCAGAAAGAGACGGGGCTGAGACCCGAGCCTCTGCACAAATCCAAATTCAGTTCCAATGAAGAACACCATTTGCTTAAATCTTACACAAATTGGCTGGTTTCCATAAACACTTCTTCTCCCTTTTGTTCTCATTAGATACATATTGTAGAGAAATATAGGATATTCTGACTTCTTTAGGCGAGTTGCACTGTCGGTACGATACTTGCATCTAAATCAGAAAGGTATCCTATATGGTTGATTTCAAAGTTTCCAAACGAATGCTCGTCAACTTCCGCGGACAAAACAAGGTCGTGGGAGGATTAACAGATAAAGATAAAATTGCGATCCTTCTCTACATATCCAAAGAATTTGCTAATTTAGATAGAGAAGACCAACTCTTTTCGAAAGTCATCCTGATCTGTCAGGAAATTTTTGAGTCGGACAATACGACACTCCGGCTCTGGGATGGAGAGTATCTTGTCCCTGTCAAGTTTGTCAAAGAGACCGAACCTCCCCGTAGAAATTTAGTGATGGGAGAAGGTTATTCGGGAGCAGTTTTTGAAACCAAAGAACCTGTTCTTGTGAATGATCTCACTCGTTCGGCTCACTTCTTTGATGAAGGTGAAACCACAAAATCAGTGATGTGTGTTCCCATCATGCAAAAAGAAGAAATTCTTGGAACTCTTGCAGTGGAAAGTGAACGCGAAAATTTTTATATCACCGATGATTTAGAAATTTTAGAAGCATTAACTTCTCAACTGGCACTAGCTCTTTACGGGGTCAGACTCATTGAAGGTCTTGTCACTGCAAGAGCAAGAGAAGCTGCCATCTTGAATCAGTTGGAATGGGATTTAAAAATGGGACGAAATGTCCAAAGCCAAATCCTCCCTCAGGACTTAAGTGCTTGGAATGGAATTTATTTTGCAAGCCACTATGAACCAATGGCAGAAGTCAGTGGTGATTTAGTTGATATCGTTAGACAAGGTCATTCTTTAACAGCAATTAACATTGATGTGTCGGGACATGGAATTCCAGCGGCACTAGTTACCATGGCCATCCACCACCAATTCCGCAGATCCGTGATGGCAGGACTTGGACTCACCGAAATTATGGAAGAACTTGGTGAAAAACTAAGAGAACAATTACCAGAATCTACCTATTTTACTGCCTTTATGGTTCGGATCTTTAGTGATTATACATTCGGTTATGTCAACGCAGGCCACCAACGAATGTTGCATTACAAAGCAGCTGATGACACTTTCATTCAGTATGATACCAAAGGGGTTCCACTCGGGATTCTTCCTGTAAGAAAAATTGATTACGAAGAAAAACAAGGCCGTTTGGAGCCAGGAGATTTTTTACTTCTGATCTCTGATGGATTTAGTGAACAAAGAAATCATTTAAAAGATGAGGTTGGTGTCGAAAGAATCCAATCCTGGTTACATGATGAACGAGAAAAACTTGTGATGGAAGGAAGAGGAAAGGTTGATTTAAAAAAACTGTCCGCAGCCTTTGTGGAGAGGTTTAGAGCCTATCAAGGTGACGTTCCCAATGGAGACGACTTAAGTTTTCTTTTCCTTTATTGCGGGGATTCCATTCCAGAAGCTTCGCATTACATCCAATTGGCGAAACAATCCAATTCAAAAATGAAAATGGAAGAAGCATATGCGCAAGCTTTGAAGGCCTTTAGCATTGATTCTTCTTTAAAAGAGATATTGGTGTTTTTAGGAAAAATGTATTACCGAGATGGGAAATATAAAGAGGCAATACGGTATTTAGAAGAATATTTGAGAACTTCGGGTGATAATACAGCTGCCTCCCATTTTATGATGGGAAGAGCGTATTACAAAGCGGGGATGATTTCGGAAGCAAAACGAGCGTTAAAGATGGCACTCTCTAGTGACCATAGTTTTGCCAAAGCAAGTATTCTACTTGCACAATGTTATTTGAAAGAAAATGCGAAACCAAAAGCAATCAAAGTATTGCAACAAGGCGTAAAGAACACACCTCAAAGTTTGGAATTAAAAACTTCTCTTTTGAGGTTAGAATCACACTCGCAAAAAGTCGGTTAAGGAAAGTTTTATGAAACAAGTTAGCGTATTTTTATTTTTAACGGTTCTTCTTTTTGGCTCAACCATTGGAGCAGAAGAAGTAACAAATAACCAAGAAAGTTTAGAATCATTGGCAAAAGAAATGGCAAGTATCAAGTCTTCTCTTGCAGAAACAAAACTTGCCTTAGAAACAACAAAACAAGAGGCAAATTGGGTTTGGACTTGTATAGCAGCCTTTCTTGTATTTTTTATGCAAGCTGGTTTTGCTTATGTGGAAGCAGGATTCACAAGAGCCAAAAATGCTGTGAACATTCTGATGAAAAACTTCTCTGACTTAACAGTGGGAGCCATTGCTTATTGGGTGATTGGTTTTTCCATTATGTTTGGTCCCCAAGTGTTAACAGGATTTGGAGTGGGTGTTCCTTCCTTTGCAGAAAGTCTCATCAATGCTGAGGATGGAAGTATGGATCCCTCTAAGTATACTTTTTTTATCTTCCAAATTGTTTTTGCTGCCACAGCCGCAACCATTGTTTCGGGAGCGATGGCAGAAAGGACAAAGTTTTCAGCTTATCTGGTTTTTTCGATCATCATCACTGCTTTTATTTATCCAATTTTTGGCTCCTTTGCTTGGGGGAGCTTACTCGGAATTTCTACAGGATTTTTAGAATCTCTTGGGCTTGGTGGTGGAGAAGGAGTGGGATTTCATGACTTTGCTGGATCCACTGTTGTTCATAGTGTAGGGGCATGGGCAGGACTTGCTGGTGCGATTGTAGTGGGACCTCGGATGGGAAAATTTCAAACCGATGGGCGTGTGTATCCTATTTTGGGTCATAATATGTCCATGGCTGCCCTTGGTGTGTTCATCCTTTGGTTTGGTTGGTTTGGGTTTAACCCTGGTTCAACCACTTCCATAGAGGGAGGAAGTTTTGCAAGGATCGCTGTTGTTACACATATGGCTGCTTGTGCTGGTGCCATTGCTGCTATGGTTCTCACTTGGATTCTTTTCAAAAAACCAGAAATTGGATTAACTTTAAATGGAGGACTGGCAGGTCTTGTCGCCATCACCGCTCCTTGTGACGTGGTGAGTATTACTGGTGCCATTTGTATTGGAGCGGTGGCTGGAGTTCTTGTGATTGTTTCCGTTCTGTTCTTAGATAAAATCAAAATTGATGACCCAGTGGGAGCTGTTTCGGTTCATGGGGTTTGTGGGGCTTGGGGGACTTTGGCAGTCGGTTTGTTTAGTGTGGAAACAGGATTATTTTCTGGGGCTGGATTTGCTCAATTTGCAGCTCAAGCAATCGGAGTGGCGACTGCCTTTCTTTGGGCTTTCCCAACCAGCTTCCTTATGTTTTATATAATCAAAAAGACCATTGGACTCCGAGTTTCGGAAGAAGAAGAATTATTAGGTTTGGATATTTTAGAACACGGAAACGAAGCTTACCCCGTTTCCAAATAGTCCTTGACCCTAGGCATTCTATATGGGAAGCCTAGGGTGTGTTTCGTTTTCCTTTAGTTTTCATTTTATTTTTTGTCGGTTGTTTTGAATACGAAGAGACTATCCTCTTTCGAAAACTCAGCTCTGGAACAGTCGAAATTGCTTATACAGTTCCCTTAAAAAGGGATTCCAACGATTCCCTGATTAAATTTTTACCCACTTCCAAAGAAGAAATCATTAATTCTGTTAAAAAGAAATCGAATAACAATCTACAGGTGAGAGATTTTACCTTTCGGGAATTGGAAAAATCTGAAACCACTGATATGTATTTCAAACGAAAAGGAAAGGTTTCCTACAAACTCGACTTTGAAGATCCTTTGCATTTGGAAGGGGTATTGATTGGAACTTTTTCTATTAAATCAAAGCCAAGATCTCTCACTGTCAAAAGAGATTTTCCTAACCTAACAGATAACGCAATTCTAGATAGCAGTGCTGGAGAGAAAAAAATCATTTCGGAGACTTCTCGGTTACTCAAGGAAGGACGCATCCAGTTTAAGGTTTTATTTCCCAAAGATTCAGAATGTAGCTCGAACCGTGGTTTTATTGGACTTGGAAATTTAACTTACCAAATTCCATTGCAAGAAACTTTGGAAAATCCAGACTCCAAAACCTGGGAGTATAAAATCCGTTTTTTCTAAACGAGATTTAATTCTTTTGCCGTTTTGATAAACAAATCGAAACCATCTAAATTTTTCTGTTCTGGTATATAGTGTAATTCTTGTTTGAGATAACGATCTGTCACTGCAATCGGTAATCTTTTTTCTTCTTTTATGATTGAGTCCAATTCTTTTAGCCCATATTCCAAAGCGGTTAAAAAAAGTCTGTCATCCCAAACCTTCCCTTTGGGGAAGGCCCAAAAAGCAAAACAGAAATAAAGACCGGTTGACCTGTTCCACCATTCCGCAAGATCTACAACTTGGTATCCTGGAACCGGAGTTTGTAATAAGGCATGGTCACCAAACAAAAGATGAGACCCAATCCCATCTAACATCATTTGCGAAATCTCGGAAGCTGGGGTGGGAACTACTTCCACAATTTTTCCAAACTCACGATAGAGTAAACATTGCAATAGGGCCACACTCGATCTAGACCCCTTGTCTGTATAAACAACTTGGGGCATCCCGGCATCTTTTTCGTGCCGGAAGAAAAGAACAGAACGAACAACATCTCTTGCGCAAACTCCCACAACTTTTGTATAATCCAAGGTTTCGTGATTTCTTTCACATTCGATGGAAGAAACGAGGGCACAGTCCAATTCTCCTTGTTTCAGAAGTTCGATGAGAACACTCGGGTTCTCATACACTGGTAAATATCCGGAAGTTCTCTCAAAATATAGGGTTAGGGGGCGGGCATTCAGGTGTTTTACAATGCCAATTTTCATTATCTAATTTCCCTTCTAAAAAACAACTTGTCAGATCGAGAAAAACGTGTCGAATCACTTACGAGGGCAAATTGGACTTTCGAACATCTTTAAACACAATCGGTGACGCCGAATTTGAATTCATTAAAAATTTAGTGTACAAACAAGCTGGGATTTTTTTAGCACCGCATAAAAAAATCATGGTCCAGTCCAGACTCAATGCAAGGCTCCGTACCTTAGGGATTACTAGTTTTGAAAACTATGTAGCAAAACTAAAATTAGATCCTAAGTTTGCTACGGAAGAAATGCAGGAGCTTATCAACCGCATTACCACTAACAAAACTGATTTTTTTCGCGAAAACCATCATTTTGAATTTTTAAAGAACCAATACTTTCCTGCGTTAGAACAAGCAGTCGCCACTGGTGGTCCCAAATCGCTTCGGATTTGGTGTTCTGCGTCTTCCACTGGAGAAGAACCTTATTCCATCGCCATCACTGTGTATGACTACTTCCATACAAAACCGGGTTGGAATTGTAAAATTTACGCATCAGATATTGATACCCAAGTGATCGCCACTGCAAAAAAAGGAGTGTATCGGGATGAACGTCTCGAACCTGTTTCAGAAGCAGTGAAAGCCAAACACTTCAATAAAACCATTGAAAAAGATCATGTTTATTATGAAGCAAAACCTCACCTAAAGGCTTTGATTGATTTTAAACAGATTAATCTTTTGCATTTTCCATTTCCGATCACTGAGAAATTGGATTTAATCTTTTGTCGGAATGTGGTCATTTACTTTGACAAACAAACACAAAAAACTTTGTTCCAAAATTTTGAAGCTAGTTTGAAACCAAAAGGATATTTGATTCTTGGTCACTCGGAAACTATGTTTGGAATTTCCGATAGTTTTAAATTTTTAGGACATACCATCTATCAGAAGAAAGACTAAACATTCTCTGGTTCATTGGCCCAAATCTTTTTGAGATCTTCCCACATTTGGTAGGGTTCATAGATGACAATCCGAGTATTGGAAAGTACATCTAAAAAACCTGCCTCATTGGGAAATCTGGGCACAATGTGTTCGTGGATGTGAGGTATGGACCCGCCACTATTTTTTCCTAAATTATAACCAATATTAAACCCTTGCACCTTCCATTGTTTTTCCAAAATTCGCATCGTTTTTTGGGTCAACCTATGGATGTCCAAAGCTTCTTCTTCCGTAAGTTCTAAGTAGTGGATGATATGACGTTTGGGAAAGATAATGATATGACCGGGATTGTAAGGAAAAAGATTCACTGAAACAATGGAAAGTTCTGTTTCGGCAATGGTCAGGTTGGGAACAATTTCGTTTTTGTCTCGGACCCCACAGAGGATACAATCCACATTGGGTCTGTCCCCTTTGGCATAACCCAATTTCCCTATGCTGAACAGGTTTTTTCTAAGAGAATGTTCT
This sequence comes from Leptospira mtsangambouensis, assembly GCF_004770475.1. Classification (NCBI taxonomy): domain Bacteria; kingdom Pseudomonadati; phylum Spirochaetota; class Leptospiria; order Leptospirales; family Leptospiraceae; genus Leptospira; species Leptospira mtsangambouensis. The sequence continues at coordinate 962,403 of NZ_RQHK01000002.1, read as the reverse complement.
TCATAGGAACTCATTTGTACTTTCAATCTCCCCAAAGGATTAAAGGATTGCAAGGATTTTGACAGGTATACAGTAAGAAAGTAACAGTGTCAGAATCGCCTCATATTCCCGTACTTCCAAGAGAAGTCATTGATTTGCTACAAAAATCGGAAGTCACCGAACCCCAGTGGTTCTTAGATGGGACTGCTGGTGAAGGTGGTCATTCCAAACTCATTCTACAAACCTTCCCAAATGCAAAACTCATCCTCATTGATCGAGATGCCGTCATGTTGGAAAGGGCAAAAAAAGAAATCCAATCTGTGATTGGTTCTCTTGACCGTGTTCATTCTTTTCAAATGAATTTTTCTGAAGTGGATAAAGATTTGTTGGAATCTTTAGGTTGCCCCGGACTCGACGGAGCCTTAGTTGATTTAGGGGTCTCTCTTTTCCATTTCTTACATTCAGGACGGGGATTTACTTTTAAAAATGAAGAACCTTTGGACATGAGGCTCGAACCGCAAGTGGGCAGGAAAACTGCCGCCGATATCGTCAATTATAGCACCGTTTTACATCTAAAAAAAGTGTTTTGGGAATATGGGGAAGAACGTTGGGCATTAAAAATAGCAAATAACATTGTACAGTCGAGACACAAAAAAAAATTCCAAACCAATACCGACCTAGTAAAACTTGTGGAGGCATCCATCCCAAGAAAGTTCTGGCCTAAAGAATCACATCCAGCAACCAAAATATTTCAGGCTTTGCGGATCGAAGTCAACGAAGAACTGTTACATGCAGAAAAAGGGATTCGTAACCTTGCCGAGTGTTTAAAAGTGGGTGGTATACTAGCATGTATTTCATTCCACTCGTTAGAAGACAGAATTGTCAAATGGACCTTCCGTGACCTAAAGGCATCTGAACATTTTGAAATCCTTACCAAAAAACCAATCTTACCCACTGATACGGAAATCAAAGAAAATCGGGCATCCAGATCGGCAAAATTAAGAGGTCTTCAAAGGATAAGTCCGATATTAAATAAGAGATGGGAACGATGACTGGAAAATTAAAGAACATTCCGAAATTCTTTTTCGATTTTATTTCTCCCCTCAAACCTTTTGTTCTCTTAATTCCTTTTCTTTTATTTTTTTATTCGAGTGTTTGGCAAGGATTGGAAAAGGCAAGACTCACTAGACAGATCCACGAACGTACTTCCACCAAAGAAGAATTAAAACGCAAAAACGATGAATTAAAAATAGGAATTGTTTCTTATACATCCGCAGAACGAATCGAAACTCTTTACAGAAGGACTTACCAGTTTCTTCCCATCAGTTTAGGAAATCGTACGGTGACCATCGAACTTCCGCCAATTCCTGATGAGGTAATCACTCAAAAATAATGAAAGTATCAGAAATTATCAAACGAATCCCTGAATTGAAACTAATCAAAGGAGAAAGCTCAACAGAAGTAGCATATATTTGGGCTGATAGTCGAAAATTAGAGGCCAGGGATATCTTTGTTTTGCCGGAAGAAAACACAGAAAAACAAGAGACCTTTTTAAATATGGCACTCGATAGAGGATCTGAAGTTGTTATTATTTCTAAACGTGATATTAAATTAAAAACTTTAGAATCTTTTCCAGTGGTCCTTGAAACAGAAGAAGCTGTGGGCGAAGCCCATGGGAAAACTGCATGTTTACTTGCAGGTAACCCAGCAAAAAAAATGAAACTTGTGGCCATCACGGGAACCAATGGAAAAACTTCGTTAACATTCATCCTTTTTCACCTAGCAAGGAAAGTTGGGAAAAATGCTGCCCTGATTGGAACTGTTCAAATTCAAATAATGGACCGAGTTTTAGAATCGGGATACACAACTCCAGATGCTTCTTCATTAAATCTACTTCTTAAACAGATGTTAGATGAAGGTATTGAATATGTTTTTATGGAAATGAGTAGCCATGGATTAAAACTGGGGCGTGTAGCAGGTCTTGAAATTACTTGCGCTGGATTTACAAATTTAACACAAGACCATTTGGATTTTCATACTTCTATGGAAGATTATTTTGAAAGTAAATTTAAAATCTTTCAACTTTTGGAACAATCTTCTGTAAAAAATAAATTTGGTCTCGTTGCTTCAGATGTTTCCTTTGGGGAAAAGATGGTAAAACGAATTGCGGAAGCAAAATTCAAATCCCCAATTTATTTACTCGGAAAATCTGGGGAATTTAACTATTCGAATACAAAACTTTCTCTACTTGGAAGTGAATATCGCTTTCATAAAAAAGCAAAAAACCTTCCTTTTATCGAAGTTCGTAAAATTCGAACAAACCTACTTGGGAATTTTAATGTATTCAATACATCATTTGCATTAGCAGTGGCTTACGAGTTAGGTTTTCCTTGGGAAGAAGTGATTTCCTGTTTGGAAAAAATTCCAACGGTTCCTGGACGGTTCCATGTAGTTCCATTTCCAGATAGGTCAAGAATTGCCGTTGTGGATTATGCCCACACACCAGATGCTTTAGAAAATATTTTAAAAAGCTGCGTGGAAATTGCTCCCAAACAAATCATTTGTTTATTTGGATGTGGAGGGGACAGAGACCGCACGAAACGTCCGCAAATGGCAAAGATCGCTGAGAACCTGGCTGATCTTGTCATTCTCACTTCTGACAATCCAAGGACGGAATCGCCAGAAGCTATTTTAGATGAAATTGAATCTGGGTTCTCCCGTGGATTCCAGAGATATGAAAAAATTGTCGATCGGAGATTGGCGATCAAACGAGCCGTGAGTTTACTGGAACGGGATGGAATTTTGGTCGTAGCCGGAAAAGGTCATGAAACGTATCAAATCATCGGAAAAGAAAAATCAAAATTTATTGATTTTGAAGAAATAGAGAATGCTTTTCAAAACTTAGAATTAGGTCGATAGGGGAAATAGAATGTTCCAGTGGATTTATGAATCGTTTGGAAACGATTATGGTTTTCTTAGAGTTTTTAGTTATGTAACACTCCGTGCGATGATGGCGGGTCTTACTTCTATGTTTATTACTTTTCTTTTTGGAAAGTCATTGATTTCGTTTCTTCTCTCTTTGAAGTTTCGAGAATCGGTTCGTAACGACGGTCCGCAATCCCATGCTGCCAAATCAGGAACACCTACAATGGGTGGTCTTATAATGATTTTATCCCTGACCATTTCAACTCTGTTATGGGGAAATCTTTCCAATCTAAATGTTTTGTTACTTCTTGTATCTGCCATTCTCTTTGCAGGCCTTGGATTTACTGATGATTATATGAAGTCGGTTAAAAAAATAAAAGGGGGAATGCGTGCTCGGACCAAATTTTTAGTTACCATCTTCTTTGCTGTATCCATCACAACTCTCTACTTCTATTTTACGGGAAAATCAAATACAGTTGCAACCAAAGGAACTATATTTACAATCACTGATTTATTTTTGCCTTTTGTCAAAGGCCCGGTTTGGAATTTAGGAATTTTAGCAGTTCCCTTTGCCATCATCGTTCTCATTGGAAGTTCTCATGCAGTCAATTTAACGGATGGATTGGATGGATTAGCATCCGGCACTGTTGTTATTGCCACAGCAACATTTGCACTTATTTCCTATGTATCAGGAACTCCGTCTGCTGCTAATTACCTTCACATTCCGTACCTTCCAGGTTCTCACGAATACTCAGTATTTCTAGCAGGTCTTTCTGGGGCTTTACTTGGATTTTTATGGTTTAATTGCCATCCTGCCCAAGTGTTTATGGGTGATACTGGATCTCTATTTCTTGGGTCCACACTTGGACTTGTTGCCATTATGCTCAAAAAAGAAATCCTTCTTGTCATCCTCGGAGGTATATTTGTGGCTGAGGCAGTGAGTGTGATTTTACAAGTAGGTTCCTTTAAACTGACTGGGAAACGTATTTTTAAAATGGCACCTTTGCACCATCATTTTGAATTGTCAGGTTGGTCGGAAGAAAAGGTTGTGATTCGATTTTGGATCATTGGAATCATTCTTGCGATCATTACCTTATCTACACTGAAAATCCAATAATGCAAATTTTTCGGAACATACAAAACCTCTTTCGTTTTGGGACTTCGAGGTTTGATGGTCCGGTATTGTATGGGATTTTTCTTTTGTTTGGAATGGGTATTGTCATTATGTACAGTGCCTCCGTGATTCCCGCAGAACGTGAATTTTCAGATCCCAATTATTACCTAAACAAGCAGTTGTTATGGGGTGCGCTTGGGATTTTTTCATTTTTGGTTTTTAGTCAAATTCCCTATCAGTTTCTTGTTAGGTGGTCTTTTTTGTTTTCTGTTTTAAGTTTATTACTTCTGATTTCCGTATTCATTCCTGGACTAGGAAAATCTGTTGGGACAAGTTATGGAAGAAGTTTTAACCGTTGGATCCAAATAGGTGGAGTTCAAATCCAACCATCCGAATTTTCAAAAATCAGCATTCTGTTATTTTCATCTTATTTTTTTTATAACTTTGATTTTAAAAAGGTAAAATGGGACCGGAAGAAAATTACTTCGGTATTTCTTATTTTTGTAACATTGGTTCTCATTGTCATTGAACCTGCATTTGGAACCACTGTCGAACTTCTACTAGTTTTATTTTTTTTCGTCCTGCTTGCTGGTTTCCCCATGAAACGACTTTTTATTTTGGGTGCCTCTGTTCTACCGCTACTAGTAGTTCTTGTGACACAAGTTGGGTATCGTAAAAAACGATTAGAAATTTGGCTTGATCCTTATAAATTTCGATTTGATGAAGGGCACCAACTTGTCACTAGCTTTCGTGCCTTTTTTGACGGAGGAAGTTTGGGAAGGCCCGTTGGATCAGGTTATGCCCATAGATATTTGGCCTATAGTCATACCGATTTTGTGATGGCTTCCTTTGTGGAAGATTTTGGATTTTTAGGATTTTTGTTTTTTCTTTTTCTCGTTATCTTTCTTTTGGTTCGGATCTATTTTTTACTCCTTCGGACAAAAGACAAACTTGGCTTTTTTTTAGGTTCAGGAATTCTGATTCTCTTTGGGTTCCAAACAATTTTAAATTTATTTGTTGTTACCGGAATTGTACCCGTCACAGGGATCTCCCTTCCGTTTCTTAGTTATGGGGGATCGTCTCTGATCACAATATTCATTCTATTCGGAATTCTTGCCAACATCACAAGTAAAGAGAACCTGGTCTTATGAGTGGATCTGTTCTAATTGCAGCCGGTGGAACCGGTGGTCATATTTCTCCTGGTGTAGCGCTCGCAGAAGTATTGGCTGAAAAACTTTCTTCCTTTGGGTTTGAAGCGGTGTATTTGCATTCTCTTGTTCGAAATAAAGACAACCCAGATTTACTCAACCCTCCTTGTGAAGTCCTCTGGCATAATGTACCACAGTTAGGTGGTATAAAGACAATCATTTATCCTTTTTTGTTCTTATTTCCCTTTTTAAAAACTGCTATTCTATTCAATCGATTAAAGGTAAAAGCTGTGATTGGGATGGGTGGGTATTCGAGTCTACCTGCAATCCTATATGCAATTTTATTTCGTAAACATTTATACCTTTGTGAACAAAATTGTGTTCCGGGAAAAATCACACGGATCTTTGCCAAGTTTTCAAATAAAATTGCATTTAGTTTTCCGCTAGCGGAAGGTTACGTCATTAAGGGAAAAACCATCGGTAATCCTGTACGAAAAAGAGTGATCCCAGAACACCTCAATATAAGACAAAATGAAAATCTTCATGAAGGCAAAAAGAATACAGTAAATGTTTTGGTGCTTGGTGGATCACAAGGTGCTAGGCAACTCAACCAAATGATTCTGAAAACAATGGAGAATCCAGAAATTTCATCAAAATATAAATTCAGACTTCTCACAGGGACTTCTCTGTATGAGGAAACAAAATCAAAATCAGTCGGCGATGCAGAAATTATTTCTTATGCCAATGATATGAAACCAAACTATGAATGGGCAAACATCGTTGTGGCAAGATCTGGAGCTGGTGTACTCGCTGAATGTTTGGTGTTTGGATTGCCAATGATCCTCATTCCTTATCCCTACGCTGCAGACAACCACCAAAAGGAAAATGCTAATTATATAGAATCGCAAGGTGCTGGTGTGAGCATTCATTCCACTTCGGATGACCCAACAAGGCTTGTACAGATTCTACTTGGTTGGAAAGACCATTCTGAAATCCTTCGCGAGATGGGACATGTATCTTTGGCATTGTCCAATGTCAATGCAGCCTACCAAACGGTTTCCTATTTTTTTACTGAACATAACTGACGTATCTAAAGAAATGAAAGGTCCGATTTTATTTTTAGGAATTGGTGGGAGTGGGATGTCGAGTCTTGCTCATATGGCACTCGATTTAAACCTTCCTGTATTGGGATATGATCAAAAAAAAACGGATACCACGGCTTACTTAGAACAACGAGGGGCTTTGATACAAAATGAGATTTCTAAAATTCCCCTAGATGGAATAGAAATGGTAGTTTATAGTTCAGCGATCAATGACAAACACAAACAAGTGTTTGATGAAATTAGAGAAAAACAAATTTCTCTAAAACATAGATCTGAATTTATGCACCTGCTTGTTTCAAACCAGAGATCAATTTCAGTTGCAGGTAGCCACGGCAAAACTTCAACTACAACGATGGTTTCCCAAATTCTTTCAGAACAGGGAATGGATCCTACCATCATGATTGGTGGAGATACAAGCCTTCTTGAAAAAAGAGGCGGAAAAATAGGGAAAGGAAGCTTTGCTGTTTACGAATCAGATGAATCTGATGGAAGTTTTTTGAAACACAAAGCTTCTATTCGTTTATTAACAAATATTGATAACGATCACTTGGATTATTACAAAACAAGAGATCGGTTGGAAGATGCATTTTTTGAATATATGGCCTTTGGTGTGGAAGGGGACCTTGTTTTATTTGCAAGTGATCCAGGGATTCGGGAAGTACTGATTCATAAAACATTGGAAATTTCCTTTCACCCTAATTTCCATCTGTATCTTTGTCTGGAGAAAAAGGAAATCGAGGGAGAATGGTTTCACAAACTGCAAACAAAACTCGGTAATCAATTGATTTCGATTGTTTATGAAATCAAAGATGGTGTTTTAGAATTTCAGTTTCCCGAGCCTAAGAAGTATTTTTTGCAACTTCCATATCCAGGTGTTCATTATTTGACAAATGGGCTTGTCGCGTTAACTGGTGCTTATGTAACAGGGGTTCTTCCAGAAATTTCAGTGAACATCCTATCTCGTTATATCGGTGTAAAACGAAGACAAGAAACTTTGGGAACTTGGAACGAAGTGACAATTATGGATGATTATGGCCACCATCCAACAGAAATTGCAATGGTCATTCGTTCCCTAAAGAACCAATTAAAATCCAAGGGTAAACTTGTGGTAATTTTCCAACCACATCGATACACTCGGACTCAATTGTTGTTAGAAGATTTGGCTAAGTCGTTGGCTTGTGCAGATAATCTTTTTTTACTTCCAATTTATTCTGCTGGGGAAACGCCAATTCCCGGAATCACCCACCAATCGTTTTTACCATTCCTAAATTCCGAAAACACTGAATTGTTAAGTGGAGAAATCGATCCCGATTTAACTACCATCAAACGTAAATTAAACAAAGGAGACATTCTACTTTGTTTGGGTGCAGGAAATGTTCGAGACTGGGGACTTAGTTTACAAAAAACCAACGAATTATAAATCGTGGAACAAGGGATTTACTTCCTCTAAATTTCCTTTAAAGTTCATATGACCCATTTTCCTTCCGATTTTCGCTTCCTTTTTTCCATAAAGATGTAATTGGTATCTATCATCTTTTAAAAGAGTACGAGCAATTTTTAGGCTCTCCTCATATTGATTACCCAAAATATTTTTCATTAAGGTTGGTTTTGGCCTAACATCTGTTGGTGGATGATTCCCAGTGATGGCAGAAACATGCAAATGGAATTGAGAAAAACTTTGGCAATCCTGTGTAAAATGTCCAGTGTTATGTGGTCTAGGAGCAAATTCATTCAAATACAAATGATTGTCTTTGAGGAAAAATTCTACGCCAATGGTACCAATATAACCAATAGATTCCGCCAATTTTGAGGCCATTTCTATGGCTTCTAAATTTAGGCCAGTGGGAATTCTTGCTGGATAAATTGAAAGATCCAAAATATGATCTTTGTGTTCGTTTTCAACAGCCCCATAACAGACAATTTCGCCGTTTTGAAACCGAGTGAGGATGATGCTGATTTCTTTTTGAAAATTAATTACTTCTTCAATTAAGTATTCTTCGTTTCCATTTTGAAATGCAGTTTCTAAAAACTTTTTGTAATGGCTTTCATCTTGGATTTTCACCTGTCCTTTCCCATCGTATCCAAAACGTAAGGTTTTAATGATCCAAGGAAACCCAATTGAAACTTTTTGATTAGAACTATCTTTTGTTAGATGAAAAAACTCAGCAGTTCTAAATCCCAATTTTCTAAAATGTGTTTTTTCCAAAAACCTGTCTTGGGCAATGAGCAAAGCTTTCGGTGGTGGATAAATAGGGGTTTGTTTTGATTCCGATTCCAAAAATTCTAAGGTGGCTTTGGGAATGTTTTCAAATTCAAAACTCAGAACGTTTACTTTTGAAAGAAATTCTTTTAAATCAGAAAGTGAATCATAGGATGCAACAGTTGAAAATGCTCCAACACGCATACAAGGTGATTCTTTATCTGGTGAATAACAGTAAAAATCATAACCAAGGGGGAGTGCTTCTAAACACATCATTTGGCCCAACTGACCCGATCCTAAAACACCAATTTTCATATATGCTTCTCTTTAGATAAGTTGGTCATTTTTCGAAAGAGCTAACTTTCGATTTGTATCCGCATAAGACTCTAACTTTGTATGTAATGTTTGGTCCAAAAGAGAGAGAATTCGAACTGCTAATAAACCAGCATTTGCGGCACCACTGGTTCCGATGGCAAGAGTGGCAACAGGTACACCTTTCGGCATTTGAACGATAGAAAGAAGACTATCCATTCCGTTCAAAGCCTTGGATTGAACTGGAACACCTAACACGGGCAAGGTAGTAAGGGAAGCCGTCATTCCCGGTAAATGAGCAGCACCACCAGCACCAGCAATGATCACACCAAAACCATTTTGTTTTGCCGATTTAGCAAATTCTACCATTCGTTCTGGAGAACGATGAGCGGACACAATTTCCTTTTCATAAGGAACTCCGAACTCTGACAAAATATCACAAGCTTCTTTCATGGTTTCCCAATCGGAATGAGAACCCATAATCACAGCTACTTTAGGTAGATTTGTAGGCATACGTGTAATCTAGGAAAAGCCAATTCTGGATCAACCCTTAAATGTTTCCAAGGCCATAACAATTCGTTCCATTTTCATAGACCTTGAACCCTTTACGAGCAAAACAGATTTTTTTGGCACGTTTGTTTTTACGAACTGAATGAGTTCTTCCACATCTAGAAAACATCGGGCATTCGGAACTTTTTTTACCATTGGCTTTGTTTCTTCGCCAAACCCTAGTAAGATTCCTTTTCCGATTTTTTGGATTTCTTTGCCAACCTCTTCATGGTAATATTTTGAAAACTTTCCAAGTTCTTTCATTGAACCAAGGATCCAGACTACATTCTTATTTTCCGCGAACTGGCCTGTCGCTCCGATGCTTGAAAGCATTGATTCAGGGTTTGCGTTGTAACAATCATCAATGATCGTATAATATCCTCGATTGATATTCAATCGTTTGTCGGGACTTTTATAAGTTTCTATTGTTTTTAAAATTTGATGAGGATTTATTTGGAAATGTATACCAACTGCAAGCATTCCGCGTACATTGCTTAAAAGTTTTTCTCCAGGTAGTTTCCAATCCACCTTTTGGCCATTCCATTCCAGTTGAAATCCATTCGGTTTTACTTGGATTGTTTTTAAGTTTGGTTTCTTTTTATGATTCCAAACGATGAGTTTGGTATTTTTTTGTTTCGTTCTGAGTTTTACTCGGCTTAAAAATTCCAGATCATCTGGTACAAATAAAACAGAGTGGGGACGCATACCTTGGATGATATCTATCTTTTCCTCTGCGATTGTTTGTCTTGATTTGAGATTTTCAATATGAGCGGAACCAATATTGGTGATAAGTGCATGTGTGGGTTCTGCAATATGAGAAAGTCTAACAATTTCACCTCTGTGGTTCATCCCAAGTTCACAGATGACAACTCGAGTTTTTTCTGTGATTCGAAATAAAGTAAATGGTAATCCAATTTCATTATTATAATTTTTTTCTGTCACTACAAGAGTTTTTGAATTTAAAAATCCAAACAAACCACCTAACAAATCCTTGGTTGTTGTTTTTCCGGATGAACCTGTGATCGCAAGAACAATGGGTTGGAATCGATTTCTGTGATAATTTGCAAGTTTTCCGAGTGCCACCAAACAATCGGGAACTAAGATGGCTCGGTTCCTTTCGGATTCGGAAAGAGTTTTTAAAATCGGATGATTTTTTTCGCAAAGGAAGGCCAAAGCACCTTTCGCTAAGGCATCAGAGATAAATTCATGTCCATCTCTTGTTCCCCGCAGAGGAACAAATAATGTCCGGTCTTTTGTTTCCACAGAGGAGGTGGTGATCCATTGGAAAGTAGGATTCTCTGTTTGTTCCCAGTGCCAGTCTTTGGAAAACAAACTTAGAATAGTTGACAGGGAATATTCAAATGGTGCGATCATAGCTTCTACGCCAGTTTCTTTCAGAAAGAAAGATTTGGAAGAAAAAGATAAATGAAACGATCCAAAATCAAAACCATCCTGATCGGTCTAGGACGGATTTGTTCCGGTTTGGAAAGGGATCCATTTCGTAAAAAACCTTGTACCCATATGGGTGTTTTACAATCCGAATGGGGCAAAAAACGGTTTTCGTTTCTTCTTGGATATGATTCCGACCCCAAAAAATGCGAATCTTTCCAATCCCAATGGAATCAGGACGCAAAACTAGTGCCAAATGATCCCAGGAAAACTTCTTTCGAATCCTCTATCGATTTAGCCGTCATTTCGACCCCCAGTTCGTACCATGAAGATTGGGCCATTCATTGTGTCCAATCGGGAATTCCCAACTTACTCATCGAAAAACCTGTGGCTCTATCTGAAATCGGAGCAAAGAAGATCCATCAGTTGGCAATAAAGCACAACACAAGGATTTGGATCAACCATGAAAGACGTTATCATCCCAGTTACCAATTTGTGAAAGACCAACTCACCAAGGGAGTGTTTGGCGAACTCAAATCCATTCGAGCATCCGTTTTCACATCTGCCAAAAATCCGGGCCTTGCTTTTTCTAAGTTAGGTGGAGGTCCATTGCTTCATGACGGAACCCATGCTGTTGATTTGATCCACTGGTTGATTGGAAAACCTAAATTACTCCATTCCAAACTGGAAAGGCCATATAAAAATTCGGTGGAAACACGAGCTGTTGCTTGGTTTCAGAACCAAACCGGTGTAGAAGTATTTTTAGATGTATCAGGTGGACGAGACTACTTTCAATTCGAACTAGACATTCATACTAGTAGAAATCGAATCATTTGTTCGAATGATGGATTTTCCTTCTTTCAATCAGTACCTTCGCAGTTATACCAAGGGTTTCAGAGTTTGGTTCCTTTTGTTCCCAAACAATTCCCAAAACCTGAAACAGCAAATGCCTTCATTGGAATTTATGAAGAAATAAATCAAGTGATCCAAGGAAAAAAACAAAGAATGGAAGGAACTCTTTCTGATAACATCGAGATTTTAAACTTGATAGAATCAATTTACAGGCGAAAATAATGAACTCTAAAAAACATAGGTCCGCTTCGATTTATCTATTTGTGATCAAAACCTGGATAGAATATCTATTTTTGACAAAATTCAAAAAGAAATTTTATTCAGAACCCAAATATGAATCCATCCGCATTCACTTTCTTAAATCAAAAGGCAAAGAAACAAAACATCTTTTTTTTGCAATGGGTGGTGTATATATCAAAATTGGCCAATTTGTCAGCAATTTATTCCATATACTACCAGAAGAATTTTTATGGGAACTTCAGGATTTGCAGGACAAAATCCCACCTAGAGAATTTGAAAAAATCAACGAACGTTGGTTAAATGACTATGGGAAATCCATGGAAACGATTTTTACGGATTTAAATAAATCTTCATACGCAAGTGCATCCACAGCCCAAGTTCATATCGGATATTATAATGGCAAAAAAGTAGCGATCAAAACTCTCTATCCAAAAATTGAAGAAGATGCCATTCGCGATTTAAAGACTATTTCTAGGGTGATTTGGCTTATTGATAGGTTTGTTTTTAAAGTTTCAGCCAAAGAAGTGAATGAACAATTAAACACAATGATACGTTCGGAACTTGACCTTCGAAGTGAGTTAAAAAATCTAAA